>NZ_CP191849.1:6020000-6340000 GCF_050956135.1 Actinoplanes sp. CA-131856
GTGCCGCGGCGGCGATGGCCAGGACGTGACGGTGGAGGTCCGGGCTCAGCGGGCGCCCGTCCGCGTCGGCGATGGCCAGGTGGGCCATCGCCCGCAGATTCTCGTCCACGATCGCGCCGGCGACCTCCTCGGCGGCGGCCACCCGGCCGTCCTCGGCCAGCCCCTCCACGACCTGGTAGAGAGCGCCGTCCCGGGCCTCCGGGTGCCCGATCGTCAGGGCGAAGGCGAACCCCCGTTTCCGGCAGTACCGGATGACGACCTCCGGTCCCTCCTCGCACGTCTGGAATGCCATCTCGATCAGCAGGTCGGCCTTCTCCTCGAAGCCGGCCGCGAGGGTCGCGAGGGCCACCTCCAGCATGGCCCACGCTCGTCCGGCGTCCTCCATCCTGTACGCCTCGAAGGCGGCCGCGTCGAATCGGCGTGCTTCCAGCAGGGCCCTCACGATCGACTGCTGCATCTCGGCTCGCTGCGGGCTCGGCTCGAGCGCGTCCACCAACGCCGAGGCCCGCTCGGGACGGCCGAGCAGGGCCCACACGGCCGCGAGCTTCGACGGCATGTGCAGGTTGGGTGACGTCAGCTCCCATCTGGCCCGGGCCAGCCGGGCGGCGCTGTCGAGATCCGGTTCGCGCACCTGGCACCAGAGGTTCTGGCCGGCGGCGATCTCGGCCAGGGCCGGCCCGTCACCGCCCAGCCGCCACCGCATGCGGGCGCGCCGGCCGGCGTCGAGGGCGAGCTCGGTGAGCGGTTCGAGCTCGCCCCGGTCGGCGAGCAGCTTCCCGTGGCGGGCGAGAAGAAAGAACGGGGTCTCGGCGGGCCACCGGCGTTCCCGGTAGGAGCCGGACCAGTCGCCGATCCGCCCTCGATAGCGGGCGATCCGGGCCTCGCCGAGCGCGTCGCTGGCCTGCTGCCGCAGCGATTCGTGGCTGAACGCGAAGGCCTGGCCGCCGTCCGGGCGAACGGTCACCACCAGGGTGCGGACACCCACGTTGACGACGGCCTCCTCCACTCTGATCGCCTCGGTGTCGACGAGCTCCGCGATCTCGTCCATGCTGATGTCGCCCTCGGAGGCCACGACGAAGCCGAGCACGTCCGGCGCGAGCGAGCCGCTGTCCAGCAGCGTGATGAGTTCCAGCCGCGCCGCCCGGTGCAGGACCGCGGCCTGGGCCGACGGGGCCAGCCGGCGCCGCGGGCAGGTCAGGGCCGGATGATCGAAGACGTCGGCCGGAAGGTTGAACTGGTGGCGGCCGGCGAGGACGACCCGCAGCGCCGGATGTGAGATGGCCGGGAGGAGCCGCACGATGCTCGGCAGTTGCGTGGCCCGGCTACGGCTCTGATCCTCGTCGATGCCGTCCACGACCAGCACCAGCCGCCGCCCGGCGGCCTGCGCCCGGTCGAGCGCCTCGGTGAGCAGCGCGGCCCGCTCGAGATGCAGCAGGGCCGGTTCGCTGACACCGGACGCGGTCGCCGACAGATGGGTGATCAGCTGGGCGCGCAGGATCGTCTCGAACGCCGTGCTGTCGTTCCAGTACGACTGACCGGCGCGGATGAAGAAGTGCAGGACGTCGACGCCGTCCGGCGGGTTAAGGACGAATGTCGCGAGCAGCGCGGTCTTTCCCGACCACGGCTCGCCCTCCCACCACACGTACGGCTCGTCGCCGAAGCAGAAGTCCCGCAGCTCGGCCAGTTCCGCGTCCCGGCCCTCCAGCACCTCCGGCGCTAGCTCGCGCGCGTGTTCGAGCAGCGCCTCGGGGCGGACCGCGACGCCCTCCGCGCCGAAGAAGTTGGTCTGGTGGTTGCCGGTGCCCACCTGGACGCCGCGGCTGTCGGAGATCGTAGGTTCCGTCACGCAGTCACCTCTTCGGCACGCTGGGCTACCACGACACGTATATCAACGCCGTGCGCGGCATCCCTCGGCCGAACGGGTCAGGCCGGTTCCCCTTTGGGCCTGAGGACGCTCGCCGGGCACGGCCCGTCGGGGTCGACCGCGTGGGAGATGCGGTCGCTGGCCGCGCGGAGCTGGCGCTGCTGGGCCTTGGTCAGCGGGTCGAAGACCAGCCGGCGGACCTCCTCGACGTGACCCGGAGCGGTGGCCACCACCTTGTCCCAGCCCTCGTCGGTCAGGGTGGCCAGCGTGTAGCGGCCGTCGGCCGGGTCGGGGTGGCGGCGGATCCAGCCCCGTTTCTCGAGGCGGCTCACGACCTGGGAGAGGCGGGGCAGGGAGCCCTCGGCGAACTCGGCCAGCACGCTCATCCGCAGGGTGCGCCCCTCGGACATGGAGAGGCCGGCCAGCACCTGATATTCGAAGTGGTTCAGCCCGGCGTCACGCTGCAACTGCGCGTCGAGGGCGGCGGGCAGCCGGGTCAGCAGCGTGCCGATCGCGAACCACGTCCGGCTCTCCTCGTCGTCGAGCCAGCGCGGCTCCGGCGGTTCTCCCATGACCATGAGCATAGCCATCCCATGACTTGCATGTTGAAGTCATGAGGCCCTACGGTTCAGTTCACGCTTTAACTGAAGGGACTCTCGTGAACGTCTTTCTGTGGATCGTCGCGGCCGTGCTCGCGGTCGCGTTCCTGGGCGCCGGCGTGATGAAGCTGCTCCAGCCGAAGGAGAAGCTGGTCGCCTCGGGCATGGGCTGGGCGAGCGACTGGCCGGCCGGTGCGATCAAGCTGATCGGCGCCGTGGAGGTGCTGGCCGCGATCGGGCTGATCCTGCCCTGGGCGCTCGACATCGCGCCGGTGCTGACGCCGCTGGCCGCCGTCGGCCTGGCCGTAGTAATGATCGGGGCGATCGTGGTGCACCTGCGCCGCAGGGAGCCGCAGATGGCGGCGGCCAACGCGGTGCTGCTGATCCTGGCCGTCATCGTCGCCGCCGGGCGGTTCTAATTCCTACTTAGCAGGTCTAGCATGTGGGAAACAGGTGTAATGCGGATCACGTAGATCTTCTGCCGGATGATCAACCGGCGTAGGTTTCCGGCGTCCGATCTGCATACGCCTGTATACCGACACCCGGTGGAGACCTGATAGCCATGCACAGCCCGATCACCCGCCGTCGCGCCCTGTCCTTGTTCGGTGCCGCCTCCGTGGCGCTCGCCGCGGCCGCCTGCGGAGCGAAGGACGACGAGCCGGCCGCGTCGTCGAGCGGCACGTCGCTGCAGAAGGTCAAGGTCTCCCTCGACTGGACGCCGAACACCAACCACACCGGCCTCTACGTGGCCCAGGCCAAGGGCTACTTCGCCGCCAACGGCCTGGACGTCGAGATCGTGCAGCCCGGCGACACCGACCCGTCGGCGCTGGTCGCGGCGGGCAAGCTCGAGTTCGCGATCAGCGCCCAGGAGGCACTGACCCAGGCCCGCGCCGAGGACGCCCCGATCGTCTCGATCGCCGCGATCATCCAGCACAACACGTCCGGCTTCGGCTCGCCGAAGGACCGCAACCTCACCCGCCCGTCGCAGTACGCCGGCAAGACGTACGGCGGATACGGCGGCCCGGTCGAGGAACCACTGCTCAAGACGATCGTCAAGGCCGACGGCGGCGACCCGTCCAAGGTCAAGGTCGTCAACGTGGGCGAGGCCGACTTCTTCGCGGCCACCAAGAAGGGGATCGACCTCGAGTGGATCTTCTACGGCTGGACGGGCATCGAGGCCGAACTGCGCAACGAGCCGGTCAACATCCAGTACGTCAAGGACTACTCCCCCGTCCTCGACTTCTACACCCCGATCCTGATCACCAGCGAGAAGCAGATCTCGTCGAATCCGGACGTGGTGAAGTCGTTCCTGGCCGCCACCTCCCAGGGTTACGGCTACGCCGCCGACAACCCGGCCGACGCCGCCGCCATCCTGCTCAAGGCCGCCCCCGACCTGGACAAGGACCTCGTCACCAAGAGCCAGGAGTGGCTCAGCCCCAAGTACAAGGACGACGCCGCCCGCTGGGGTGAGCAGAAGCCGGCCGTCTGGACCGATTTCGCCCAGTGGCTGTACGACCAGAAGGTCCTCACCAAGCAGGTCGACGCGACCAAGGCCTTCACCAACGACTTCCTCCCCTCGGCATGAGGCGCTGGCTCCCTCCCACCCTCACCGTCGCCGGGCTCCTGATCCTCTGGCAGGTCTACACGAGCGTCTCGGGCATCGAGTCGTGGCTGCTGCCGAGCCCCAAGGACATCGGGGACGCGTTCGTCGACCAACGGGACGTCCTGGCCACCCACACGCTCGCCACGACTGAGCTCACCCTGCTCGGATTCGCCGCCGGTGTGGCCACCGGCTTGCTCGTGGCGGTTCTGCTTCATCTGATTCCGGGTGTACGGGCGGCCGTCTACCCGCTTCTCGTCATCAGCCAGAACGTGCCGACCATCGCGATCGCCCCGCTGCTGGTGGTCTGGCTCGGGTTCGGCATCGCCCCCAAGCTCGTCGTGATCGTGCTGGTCTGCTTCTTCCCGGTCGCGGTGGCCACGCTCGACGGGCTCGGCCGCAGCGACGCCGCGATCAACGACTACATGCTGATGAGCGGGGCCAACCGCCGGCAACTGTTCACCAAGCTCCAGTGGCCGGCCGCGCTGCCGGCCATGTTCTCCGGCCTGAAGATCGCCGCCACCTACAGCGTGCTCGGCGCGATCATCGCCGAGTGGCTGGGCAGCGAGGAGGGAATCGGCCGCTACATGATCGCCCAGAAGTCGGCGTTCCGGGCCGACCGGCTCTTCGTGGCCATCGCGATCATCGTGGTGCTCGCCCTCGCCATCTTCGGCCTGGTCCGCCTGGCCGAGAAGCTCACGATCAGGGGGAGGTCCAGTGGCCGCTCTTGAAGTGTCCGACCTGTCGCACAGCTTCGACTCTCTGCCCGTTTTATCGGATATTTCGCTTAAAGTCTTACCCGGCGAGTTCGTCTCCATCGTCGGCCCTTCGGGCAGCGGCAAGAGCACGCTGTTCCACCTGGTCGGCGGCCTGCTCAAGCCGACCTCCGGGAAGATCACCATCGGTGGTGAGGACGCCGTCGGCCGCCGCGGCCTGATCGGATATATGCCGCAGGCGCCGGCGCTCATGCCCTGGCGCACGATCGAGGACAACGTCGTGCTCGCTCGCGAGCTTGGAGGCGTACGAAAGAAAGAAGCTCGTGGTCTGGCCCGGGAGTGGCTGGGCAAGGTCGGCCTGGAGGGCTTCGCCAAGTCGTACCCCCATCAGCTGTCGGGTGGCATGCAGCAGCGGGTCGCGTTCCTGCGGGCGCTGCTGGCCGATCGGGAGCTCATCTGCCTGGACGAGCCGTTCAGCGCCCTCGACGCCATGCTGCGGGCCGAGATGCACCGTTGGCTGCTCGACATCTGGGAGCAGAACCGCCGCTCGATCCTGTTCGTGACGCACAGCATCGAGGAGGCTTTGTTGCTCTCCGACAGCGTGTACGTCTTCACGCGCCGCCCGGCCACGGTCCTGGAACGTGTCGAGGTGCCCTTCGACCGCCCGCGTCGCGACGAGGTCGTCGACGATCCCACCTTCATCCGCCTGCGCCGCCGGCTGACCGACCTGTTGACTGCGAGTCCCCGATGACCCACCTGCGCGTGATGCTCGAGTACTTCCACCCGTGGACGAACGCCGCCGGCTTCTACGTGGCGAGCCGCGAGGGCTGGTACGCCGACGCCGGCCTGGACGTGGAGCTGACCGTCTTCGACGCCCTGCGCGGCGACACCCTGGAGCACCTGGCAAGGGGCGAGGTCCACTTCGGCGTCTTCCCGACGAACAGGCTCCTGGTACGCCGGGCGGCCGGCCAGCCGGTGCGCGGGGTGGCATCGATCAACCATCAGGCCATGGAGACCATCCAGACGGTAAAGGGCCGGGGCATCACCCGCCCCCGCGACCTGGAGGGCAAACGCCTGGCCCTGAATCCCACCCCTCGCGGCGTGGCGATGGTGAACCACCTGGTGGCGGCCGACGGCGGAAACCCGTCCCTGGTCCACCTGGTGGACAGCGGCCACCGGGAGCTGAGCGCCGACGACATAGCGGCCGGCGAGGTGGACGCCACCTTCGGCGGCTACTGGGCGTGGGACGCGCTGATGGCGAACCTGCCGGAGGACCAGCGCATCGTGTGGCCGGTCGACGAGATCGGCGCGCCGCCGTACCACAGCTACCTGCTGGGAACGGGCCCCGCGCTGGACGGCCGCGACGACCTGGTGGCCACGTTCCTGGAGGTCACGGAGCGCGGTTACCGGGCCGCCACGGACAACCCGGCGGAGACGTTGCGCATCCTCGACCACGTCATCCCGTACTTCCCCCGGGCGCTGCTGGCCCGCTCCCTGGAACTGATCGCCCCGACGTGGTGGCACGAGGGCCGATGGGGCGAGATCCGCCCCGAGCTGATGAACCCGTACACCGACTGGCTGGCCGCCGCCGGCATCCTCCCACCCACGTTCGACTGGCGCTCCGCGATCACCGAGATCCCCCGGACGGTGCCGAGATGACGGGCCCGCTGATCACAGCGGAGGAACTGGCCGTACGGGACGACAGCCCCCTCATCCTCGACGCCACGGTAGACCTCCCCGCAGCCGAATTCGACGGCGACCACAGGGCGAGATCGGGCTGGTCAGGCTGGCAGAAGGCGCACATCCCCGGCTCCCACCACGCCGACTTGCTGACCACTTTCAGCGACGCCCGGGCCCCCTACCACTTCGCCCGTCCCACCCCCGAGGCTTTGGCCGACGCCCTGTCCGACTTGGGTTTGACCGACAACACTTCCGTAGTCGTGTACGACCGCGCCGGCGGCATATGGGCCGCCCGCCTCTGGTACCTCCTCGACTGGATAGGAATCCCCACCCAGGTCTTGGACGGCGGCCTACCCGCTTGGCAGGCCGCCGGCTTCCCGATCGCCTCAACCACCGCCACAGCCCACATCGAGCCCGCCCCGGCCACTGCGCAGTCCGCCCCGGCCACCACCGCGAGGGCGGGTGGGCTCACCCCGCGGCCGAAGGACGGGCGCTGGATCACGCGGGCCGACCTGGAGACCTGGCTCGCCGGCGACACCGAGGCCTCGGTGCAGTGCGCGCTCAACCCGGAGGCGTTCCGCGGCGAGGTCCCCACCCGCTACTCCCGGCGCGGCCACCTGCCCGGAAGCGGCAACCTCCCCGCCCGCCTGCTGAACGCCCCCGACGGCCGCCTGCTCCCACCCGCCCAGCTCAAGCCCGTACTGAGCGAATTGCTGAACGACCCCCGCCCGCTATGGCTCTACTGCGGCGGCGGCATCTCAGCCGCCGGTTTGGCACTCGCCCTGGCCGTAGCCGGCCGCAACGACGTGGCCCTCTACGACGGCTCACTGGAGGAGTGGTCCGCCGACCCGTCCCTCCCCCTCACCGTCGGCCCCGAGCCCACCGAGCGGCCCGGCAACACCGCGCGGCCAAGCGACACCCCGCGGCCGAGCTATTCCATCACCCCGAGCGGGGCCGTGCGGTTGAGTGGTGCTGTTCGGGAGCTGATCGATCGGCCTGAGTTCGCGGTGCTGGCCACGGCTGAGCCGGATGGATCGTCGCAGCTCAGCGTCATGTGGGTGGGGCGTGACGGGGACAATCTGGTCATGGCAACCAAGGACGGCCGCCGCAAGGTTCGCAACATCCGCCGGGACTCGCGGGTCACCGTGCTGGTCTACGACCGGCAGCGGCCTACCCGCTACGTCGAGATCCGTGGCCGGGCCACGGTCGTCGGCGAAGGTGGTGCGGCGCTGGTGAACGAGCTCGCCCGCCGCTACACCGGCCGGGATCACGTCATAGGCGACCCCGCCGAGGAAGCCGACCGCGTGGTCCTACGGATCGTGCCCGACCGCGTCGTCGACCAGCTATGACGGGCCGGGAGGCGGACAGCGCCGGAAATGGCGCGCGCCGAAGCACAGGTCGGGAGGCGGACGGCGCGGAGAGCTGCGCGCGCCAAAGGACGGACGCGGAGATGGACGCGGCCGCGGTCGTGGAGTGGGCTCGCCAGCTGCCCTCGGTGGCGGGCGGCACGCGGGTCGTGGCCGTTGAAGGGCGGTCCGGCGCGGGCAAGACCGAGCTGGCACGGAAGCTGGCAGGAGCGCTCGGCGCGCCGCTGATCCGGATGGACGACCTCTATCCGGGATGGGACGGCCTGCGCGGCGGGGTCACGGCACTGCACGACTGGGTGCTCGAACCACTCGCCGGCGGACGGCCGGTGCGGTGGCGGAGCTGGGACTGGGCCGCCGACCGCTACGGCGACGCGTGGCACGAGGTGCCGCGCACGGACAGCCTCGTGGTGGAAGGTGTGGGCTGCGGCGCGCGCGTGCTGAAGCCGTACCTCAGCGGTCTGGTCTGGATCGAAGTCCCGGACGCGCTGCGCCGGGAGCGGGCCCTGGCTCGCGACGGCGCCACCTACGAGCCGCACTGGGAGCGCTGGGCGCGCCAGGAGGACGACTTCTACGGCACCGACGACGTGCGCGGGCGGGCCGATCTGATCATCGACGGCAGCGAGGGACAGTAGATGAGCGAGCAACGGATCCGGCTCAACGGGCTGCGGCAGTCGACGGTCGGGCACACCGCGATCGGGCTGTGGCGGCATCCGGACAGCCAGGCGCACCGCTACCGGGACCTGTCCTACTGGGTCGACACCGCGCGGATCCTGGAGCGGGGCCGTTTCGACGCGCTCTTCATCGCCGACGCGCTCGGCCCGCTCGACGTCTATGGCCCGTCGCGCACGAGGGCCGGTATTACCGCTTGAGAAGGACGCTTCGAGAGCCCCGATGTGCTTACTTCGATTCCGATGAGTTCATCGTCGGCAACAGCGACGGGACAGGCCTCGCCCTGACTAAACCTGCGGGCGGCCGGCTGGCAGGTGAACGGCGCTGACGCGGAGGGCCGCTTCAGTCCGCCGCGACGACCGGAGTCCGAGGAACAGCGGGTGTCGCCGCCGGGACAGGCGAAACCGCCGGCTGCTCGGACGGGATCGAGGCGATGCCGGCCAGGATGAGGACGCCGCCCAGCAGTTGGAGCGGGCTCAGCGACTCTCCCAGCACCAGCCACGCGAACACCGAGGCGAACACCACCTCGAGCAGCCCCACGAACGACGCCAGTCGGGAGCCCAGCCGGGCCGATCCGGCGATTCCCGTGGCGTACGCGATAGCCGTCCCCACGATCGCCACCACCAGCAGCGGCAGCCACCACGGCGCGGTCGAGTTCACCACCTTGACGTCCGTCGCCACCGTCACGAACGGGAGCAGGCCCACCGCCGACGCCACGGCCAGGGTGACGCTGCCCAGGATCAGGCCCGACGACGCCAGCGCCACCGGCGGCAGCCCGTCGTTGGGCCGCGCCGCCACCACGAAGTAAACCGCGCAGCCGATCGCCGCCGCGAAGGCCAGGACCAGCCCCCACGCGTCCACCGCCTGCAACGCTCCCGGCCCGATCACCAGCACCAGGCCGCCGATCGCCAGGACCGAGCCGAGCAACACCATCGGGCGGGGTGTACGCCTCGTGGTCGCCCACGTGAACAGCACCAGCAGCAGCGGCGCCAGATATTCGATCAGCAGCGCCGTCGAGACCGGGATCCGTGAGATCGCCGCGAAGTACGCGAGCTGGGTGAACGCCACCGCGATCACGCCCATGCCCAGCACCCGCCACCGGCCGCGCCACAGCGCCGACCACCGGCCGCGCAGCGAGATCAGCAGCAGCGGGAGCAGCACCACCCCGCCGGTCAGGGCCCGGACGGTCACCGCCGCCGCCGGCGACCAGCCCGCCTCGAGCAGCGGTTTGATGAACGCGCCGGACGTTCCGAACGAGACCGCTGAGGTCACGGCGATGACCAGACCCACGGACTTGGCCGAGAACCGCATGGCACCCTCACTTGATAGCCGTCATGAGCTAAATTGCTTATGCCCATGACGCTATGCTCGTACGAGTGAGGAGTCAAATTGCTTTTTGCCCCTGACACCGAGGAGGCCCTGGAGTTCATCGTCGACCTCACCGACACCGACCCGGGCGCGACCCGCTCCGGCCAGGACGAGCTGTCCACGGTCGGCCAGCTCGGCGCGCTGCTGGCCCGCTGGCACTACTCGGGGCGCGTCGACCACGACGAGGCCGAGCTGCGTGAGGTCCGCGCGGTCCGCGACGAGCTGCGCCGGGTCTGGTTCCTCGACCGCGACGACATGGTCCCCGCCGTCAACGAGATGCTGCGCAGGGCCAAGGCTCTGCCCTATCTGACCCGGCACGACGACTCGGACTGGCACATGCACGCCACCGCGCCGGACGCCCCGCTCGCCGAGCGCATGCGCGTCGAGGCCGCCCTGGCCCTCATCGACGTGATCCGGATGAACGAGGTGGGCCGCCTGCGGCTGTGCGGCGCCGACGACTGCACCGGCCTGCTGCTCGACCTCTCCCGCAACGGCTCCAAGCGTTTCTGCAGCGTGCGCTGCGGCAACCGGATGAACATGGCCGCGTTCCGCGAGCGGAAGTCGGCCGAGCCGAGCTAGCGGAAGAGCTCCCGCCGGAGCTCGTTGACCCGGGCCGAGGCCTCGGCGGCCTGGACACCGGCGATCCTGGCCATGTTGTGGTGGGCCGCGGCCTGCTTCGCGCGGCGCGCGGCACGCTCGCGCGCGACGCGCGCGTGCTCGGCGTAGGCCCGGACACGCTCTACGGGTGACATGCCTTCCATCCGACACCGCCGCGGGCGAGAATCAAGCCGCCCAGCGCGCCGCGTACGTTTCGCGAACAGGTAGTGCGTCCCATGGACGGGTCGAGCACCATGATGCCGGTCGAGCGGAGCGACCTCCGCACGGCCGACATCGCCCATGCCCATGAACAGCTCAGCCGCGCCTATGTCGACCATCGGCTCCGGCTGGCGCGGCCCGGCCCCGGTTTCGTCTTCCAGACCCGGACGGCGACCGTCGGTCAGCTCGGCCTCGACCGGCTCACCTATCGGGGCGCCGTCGAGTCCACCGCCGACCCGTTCGACTCGGTCACCACGGTCGTGCTCCTCGACGGCTGGTACAGCGTCGACGACGGCCGCCGGCACCACCGTTTCACCGCCGGCGACGCCTATCTCGTGCCGCTCGGTTCGCCGCTGACCGTCTGCTGGAGCGGGATCGACCTGCAGAACCTGCGGTTCCCGCTGGCGCTGATCCGGCGCGCCGCGGCGCGGCTGGGCCTGGCCGCGGCCGACTTCCGGTTCGAGTCGCCGTCGCCGGTCTCCCCCGCGATGCGGCGCCACTGGATCGCGACGGCCGGCCATCTGGTCCGGTCCTTCGCCGGGCCGCTTCCCGCCGTCGCCCATCCGCTGATCTACGCGGGCGCGATGAACATGCTGGCGGCCACGGCCCTGGCGGTCTTCCCCAACACCACGATGACCGTCGACTACGTTCCCGGCCCGGGGCGGGTGGCGCCGGCCACGGTCCGCCGGGCCAAGGCGTTCATCGACGCGCACGCGGCCGAACCGCTCACGCTCGAGGATGTGGCGCGGGCGGCCGGGATCAGCGTGCGGGGCCTCCAGGCCACCTTCGCCCGGCATGGTGATCTGACGCCGCTGGGCTACCTCCGCCGCGTACGCCTGGAGAACGCGCACCGCGACCTGGAGGCCGGCGACCGCGCGCGCGGTGACACCGTCGCCGCCATCGCCCGGCGCTGGGGGTTCGCCTCCCCCAGCCGCTTCGCCGTGGACTATCGCAAGGTGTACGGGCGCTCGCCCCGCCGCACCCTCGACGTCTGAGATCAGGAGGCGAGCTCCTCCAGCGTGGGGCGGCGCTTGATCGTACGGACCATGCCGTCCGCCACACCCAGCACCGCCGCCCCGCCGACCGAGGGCGAGTCCGCGTAGTGATATCCGCCGGTGCCGGCGATGGCCACGAGGTCGCCCGCCTCGATGTCCTCGGGCAGCTCGGCCGCCGTCCGCGTCTGCCCGAGGGTCTCCACGACCGTCGCCGGCCGCAGCGCCGCCCGCGACTCGCGCCCCACCAGCACCATCGAGTGCCGTCCCGAGCACGGCGCCGTCCCACAGCCGGGCACGCCCTCGTCGAGGGAGACCGTCAGGCCGCCGAGGTTGGACGACACCGCGGCCACCCGGGTGAGCGTCACCCCGGCCCGCGACATGATGGACCGTCCCGGCGACACGGTCAGCCGCGGCTCGGCGATCCCGAAGTACTCGGCCGACAGGTGCACCATGGCCCGGGCCCGCGACGCGAACGCGCCCACCGCGAAGTCGTCGTCCCCGCACCGGTAACAGGCCGCGTGACCGCCGCCGAGGTTCACCGCCGGGACCGTGACGCCGTAGCGGGAACGGACGACGGTCGCGAAGCCCAGCACCTCACGCACCGAGGCCTCGAACGGCTGGAACCGGCTGAGCTGATGCCCACAGTCGCAATCGAGCCCGGCCAGCTCCAGGGTCCTCTGCGACCGGATGGCCGCGATCGCCGCCAGCGCCGGCCCGGTCCCGCACTTGAGCCCGTACCGGACGCGCCGGCGGCCCATCCGGGCCGGGACGATCCGCAGCCACACCCGTTGCGGCAGCACGGCCCGGGAGGCGATCAGCGCGACCTCGGCCACCGAACCGGCCACCACCGCCGCCCCGCAGGCGTTCGCGGCGTCGAGGTCGGCCAGCGACTTGCCGGCCCCACCGAGCACGATCTCCGAGGCCCGCACGCCCGCGGTCAGCGCGATCCGCAGCTCCGCCGCCGAGGAGACACGACATCCGAGGCCCGAGGAGGCCACCCACTTCGCCGTTTCCAGGGTCAAGCCCGCCCTTGCGCTGTACGACACCGCGCGCTCCCCGAACGCCCGCAGATATTCGGCGCTCCTCTCGCGGACGTCCTGCTCGTCCAGAATGTGCAGCGGCGTTCCGTAGGAGTGGGCGAGTTTGCTGGCCCGCACCCCGCCGATCTGCAGGTCACCTTGGCCCACCCAGCGGGCGGAGAGCGGCCAGACCGTGTGATCGAGCGGCGGGCGGAGAGCGATGCGCAGGGACGGAAGGATATCGGCGAGCGTCATGACCCGACCTTGCGCCCGTCTCCGCCGGAAAGAGCCGCCCGGATATCCACCGTTGACGCCGAGGGCCGGAATGTTCACGCCGCGGATACGCCTTCAGCCTGGCGCCTTGCGGCTGAGGCCCTCCCAGGCCCGGTACTCCTCGGCCCGGGCCTGGTCCATCTGCTGGACCATGTCGTACGAGGCGGAGCCGACGATCAGGCGCAGCGGGGGCCGCTCCAGCCCGGCGAGCTCCATGACCACCGGCGCCGCCGTGCTCGGGTCGGGGCCGGCGTCGTCGCCCCACATCGCGGCCAGCTGGGCGCGCAGGGCCTCGTACTCGGGCCGGGGCCCGGTCGTCGTGGTGCCGCGGGTGAACAGCTCCGTGCCGTACCCGCCGGGTTGAACGATCGTGACCTTGATCCCGAAGGGCGCCACTTCCATGGCGAGCGCCTGACTCAGCGAGTCGAGCGCCGACTTGCCGGCCGCGTAGAACCCGGTCGACGCGAACCCGCCGCCGGTGCCCATCGTGGTCACCTGCAGGAGGTGGCCCGACCCTTGCGCCCGCAGATGCGGCACGACCGCCTGGGCCACCCACACCGCGCCGAAGAAGTTGACGTCGAACTGCGCCCGGATCTCCTCCTCGGTCGCCTCCTCCACCATGCCGAGCAGCATCACCCCGGCGTTGTTGACCACGACGTCGAGCCGCCCGAAGGCGGCCGCCGCCTCGTCCACGACCCGCTGCACGGCCGCCCGGTCCGCCACGTCCAGCGTCAGCCGCACGAGCCGCTCCGGATGGGCGGCGGCCAGCTCGTCCAGCGGCCCTACGTCACGGGCCGCCGCCACCACGTTGTCCCCCGCCGCGAGCGCCGCCTCGGCGTACGCCCGGCCCAGCCCTCTCGACGCACCGGTTATGAACCACACTCGCGCCGTCATGCGCATCTCTCCTCGCAGTGAGACGAGACGGTCCGTCTCGCCGATGGGAACGCAGTCTGCCCCTCTGTGGAACGCCTGTCAAGACGGACCGTCTCGTCTCGTTGTCTGCTAGGCTCCGCGCCGTGCCCGCTCCCCGGAAGCCGAACCCCGCCCTGCGCAGCGAACGATCACGGCAGGCGATCCTCGGCGCCGCCCGCGAACTGGTGTCCGAGCTCGGCTACGCCAAGGTGTCCATCGAGGCCATCGCAGCCCGGGCCGGCGTCGGCAAGCAGACCATCTACCGCTGGTGGCCGTCGAAGGGCGCCGTCATCTTCGACGCGTTCCTGGCCCTGAGCGAGCAGGGCGAGGTCGTGGCCCTGCCGGACACCGGAGACCTCGAGGCCGACCTGAAGACCGTCATGCGAGCCACCGTCGCCGAGTTCGCCGACCCCGCTTTCGAGGCGCCCATCCGCGCTTTCAACCTGGAGATCATCGCCGACCCGGCCCTGACCGCCCAGTACCGCGAAAGGCTGGCCGCCCCGGTCGACGAGGCCAAGAAGGACCGCCTCCGCAGCGCCCAGCGCGCCGGCCAACTGCCCGCCGACACCGACCTCGACCTGTTCCTCGAGATCCTGTACGCCCCGCTCTACCAGCGCTGGCTGCTGGGCACCGGCCCGCTGACCCAGGACTACGCCGACGCCCTGGTCGACGTCACCCTCCGAGCGTTCCGTCCCCAGGATTAACCGCGCCCGGACCGGGTAGAGCTGCCGCCGTGGCTGAGCTGGATGAAGAGACGATCGCGTACGCCCACCGGATGTTCGACCTGGCCCGGTCCGGGCAGGGCGACGAGCTGGCCGCCAACGTCGCGGCCGGGCTGCCGGTGAACCTGACCAACAGCAAGGGCGACACCCTGCTGATCCTGGCCGCCTATCACAACCACCCGGCGACGGTCGGCGCGCTGCTCGACCTGGGAGCCGACCCCGACCGGGTCAACGACCGCGGCCAGACGGCCTTGGCCGCCGCGGTGTTCCGCCAGAACGCCGAGACCGTCAGGACGCTGCTCGGCGCCGGCGCCGACCCCGAGGGCGGTTCACCCTCGGCCACCGCGACGGCCGACTTCTTCAAACTGCCCGAGATGGCGGCCCTGCTGCGCTGATGCTCGCGGGCCAGTGCTTGGCCAGCAGCTCGTAGGAGCGGACCCGGTCGCGATGGTCGTGGGCCATCGTGGTGATCAGCAGCTCGTCGGCGCCGGTGACCCGGCGCAAGGTCTCCAGCTTCCCGGTGACCGTTTCGGGCGAGCCGGCGAACTGGGTGTCGACGCGGTCCTTGACCAGCCGGCGGTCCTCCTCGGTCCACTGGTGGGCGCGGGCCTGCTCCAGCGTCGGCCACGGCACGGCGCCGCCCTGACGGACGCTGCGGACCCAGAGGGCGTACGGCAGGGCCAGCTCGATCGCGGTCTCGTCGTCGTCGGCCACGAGGACGTCGGCCGAGACCATCACGTGCGGCTTTCTCAACAAGGACGAGGGCTTGAAGGCGGCACGGTACGCCTCGACGGCCTCCAGGACCTTGGCCGGCGCGACGTGGTAGTTCGCGGCGAACGGCAGGCCCCGCGCGCCGGCCACCTGCGCGCTCTCGCCGCCGCTGCTGCCGAGGATCCACAGCTGCAGGTCGGCGCCCTCGCCGGGCACCGCCCGGGCCGAGTTGCCCTCGGCGTCGGTGTACGGGCCGGCCCGCAGGATCTCGATGTCCTCGACCACCGCGTCCAGGTCCAGCGGCTCCGCGCCCGGCTGCTTGAGCAGCTTGAACCACAGTTGGGCGCGGCCCGACTTGAGCAGCACCTGATAGTTGTAGTGCTTCGGGATGAGGAGGCCGTCGACGTCGTGGGCGCCGACCTCGGCCGGCGGCGCCGACCCGGCGGACAGGTCGGTCTTGCGCCGCTGGGCCGACCGCCCGAGCCCGAGGTCGAAGCGCCCGGGATAGAGGGCGTCCAGCGTGCCGAACTGTTCGAGGGCGGCCAGCGGCGTCAGGAAGCCGGTCTGCAGGGCTCCCGAGCCGAGCCGGATGCGATCGGTCACCGAGGCGATGGCGCCGAGCAGCACAGCCGGCTGCGAACTGGCCACGCCGGGCGTGAGGTGGTGCTCGGCCACCCAGAAGCGGTGATAGCCGAACTCCTCGGCCGCGCGGGCCAGGTCGAGCGTCCGCCGCAGGGCGTCGCGGGCGTCACCGCCGTCGACCAGCGGCGCGAGATCCAGGATGGACAGTGGGACGGTCATACGAGGCTCCCCGCGAACGGACGGCTAGGAATTTCCTTGCGCAGCGTGGGCGCGACCTCCGCCTGGAAGAGCTCCAGCGTCGCCCGGTGCTGTTTGTCGGTGAGGCCGTCACCGTCGGCGTGCAGGTGCATGACCTCGTGGCCGAACGCGGAGTGGTAGCGCAGCACCTTGTCGATGATCTGCTGCGGGCTGCCGACCAGGATCGAGCTGCGCTCGATCGCGTCCTCCAGAGTCGGGAAGACCGGCTCGACGCCGACCTTGCGGAACAGGGCGATGCGGGCGTCATAGATCGGCCGGTACGTCTCCACGGCCTCCTGCGACGTGCGGGCCACGTAGAAGCCGGCCGAGCCCGCACCCACCAGCGCGTCGGCCGGGTCGTGCCCGTAGTGCTCCCACCGTTCCCGGTAGTAGCGGATCAGCTCGGCGTACGGCTCGATCGGGTTGGTGACATTGGCCGAGAACAGCGGGTCGCCGTACCGCGCGGCCAGATCGACGCTTTCCTTGCTGGTGGCACTGCCGTGCCAGACCCGGATCGGATTCTGCAGCGGGCGCGGCCAGGTCTCGGCCTCGGTCAGCGACGGGCGGAAGCGGCCCTCCCAGGTCACCTTGGGCTCGCGCCAGAGCCGGCGGAACAGTTCGTAGCTCTCCCGGTTGCGGTCCCACTGGTCCTCGGTGGTGACGTGGAACAGCTTGGCCTGCGCGGCCCCGTTGCCCTTGCCGATGATCAGCTCGATGCGGCCGTCGGAGAGGTTGTCCAGGGTGGCGTAGTCCTCGTAGGCGCGGACCGGGTCGAGCAGGCTGAGCGTGGTGACCGCCGTGAACAGCCGGATCCGCGACGTCCGGGCCGCGATGTGGCTGAGCACGACCGGCGGCGACGAGGAGATGAACGGGCGCTCGTGGCGCTCACCCACCCCGTAGCCGTCGAAACCGAGCTCCTCGGCCAGGACGGCGTTGTCGACCACCTCACGGAGGCGGGCGTGGTCGGAGACCGACGGGTCGGGTTTGGCGATCAGCGTGATGAGCAGGAACTTCATGACTGCGACACCTCCAGGTTCGGCACCGCGTCGAGCAGGGCGCGGGTGTACTCGTGCTGCGGATGGTGGAAGACGTCGTCGATCGGCCCTGATTCGACGACGCCGCCGTCGCGCATGACGAGCACGCGATCGGCCAGGTGGTGCACGACGCCGAGGTCGTGCGAGATGAACAGCAGCGCGGTGCCGTCGGTGGCCCGGATGTCGGCCAGCAGGTCGAGCACCTGCGCCTGCACCGACACGTCGAGGGCGGACACCGGCTCGTCACAGATGATCAGGCTGGGCCGGGGCGCCAGCGCCCGGGCGATCGCCACCCGCTGCCGCTGGCCACCGGAGAGCTGCCGCGGATAGCGGTCGAGCACGTCGGCCGCGAGCCCGACCCGTTCCAGCAGCGGCGCCGCGGACGCCCCCGGTTCGAGGGCCTCGCCGACGATGCGCCGCACGGTCCAGCGGGGATCGAAGGCGGACAACGGGTCCTGCGCGATGAACTGGAGGCGGCGGCGCCGCGAACGACGCCGCCGCTCCTTCAACCCGGTCCATGGCGCGCCCTCGAACGCCACGGTCCCGGACGTGGGTGCCACCAGCCCGAACACGAGCTGAGCGACGGTGGTCTTCCCCGATCCGGATTCCCCGACCAGCCCGACGATCTCCCCGCGCCGAACGGTCAGGTCCACCCCGTCGACAACGGTGTGTTTTCCGTACGTCTTCGTCAGCCCTTCGGCCCGGATGACAACGCTGTCAGCCGGGCGGGAGGAACGCGCAGTCGTCTCCTTTCCCTTCCGCTCCGCCCTCTTCCCGAGCGCCCTCGGCGCGGAAGGCTCGGAATCGGAAGGCGCAAGAGGGAGAGGCGAAACGAAGAGGGGCGCGGAGGGCTCGGGATCGGGAAGCGCGGAAGGGAAAGGGGAAGCGGAGAGGGGTGTGGTGGGAGACGGCGCGGTCGGGGACACCGGAACCGTGACGGGGGTGAACGAGAGCGCGGGAAGGGCAGGGCCGGCTGAGGAGAGGCGGCGGCCCCGGGAAGCCGCTGACGGCACTGCCTGGACCAGCTCCCGGGTGTACGGATGGGACGGGGCGGCCAGGAGCGATGACGTCGGGCCCGATTCGACGACCCGGCCGTCCTTCATCACGGAGACCCGGTCGGCCAGGCGGGAGACGACGGCCAGGTCGTGGCTGATCAGCAGGAGGGTCTCGCCGGCCGCCTTGCGTTCGGCCAGCAGGTCGAGGATCTGGGCCTGAACTGTCACGTCCAGGGCCGTTGTCGGCTCGTCGGCGATCAGCAGGGGTGGGCCGGCCGCGATGGCCGAGGCGATCAGGGCCCGCTGGCGCAGGCCGCCCGAGAGCTGGTGCGGGTACTGCTTCGCGCGCCGCTCCGGCTCGGGGACGTGGACCGACGACAGCAGATCGACCGGGTCGCCCTTGACCTTGTGGACCTTCAGGACCTCGTTGATCTCGGCGCCGACCGTGCGCAGCGGATCCAGGGAGATCAGCGCGTCCTGCAACACCAGGCCCGCGAAGCTGCCCCGGAGCCTTTGCCAGTCGCGGTCGCCGTGACGGCGTACGTCCTGGCCGTTGATTTCGAAGTGGGAGGTGGACACCGTGGCCTTGGGGCCGGTGAGCCCGACCAGGGTCCGGGCCGTGACCGACTTGCCCGAGCCCGACTCGCCGACCAGCGCCACGCATTCGCCGGCGGCGATGTCGAGGTCGACGCCCCGGACCGCCTCGACCACGGTGCGCCCGACCGGGAAGGTGACGCGCAGATCCCGTACGGAAATCATGCCGTCCTCCCCTCGAACCGGCGCTGAAGGCGCCGGCCCACGACGGTCAGCGAGATGACCAGCAGGGTGACCACCACACCGGGCAGGATCGAGGTCCACCAGGCGATGCTCAGATAGCCGCGGCCCTCGGAGAGCATCGCGCCCCACTCGGGTGACGGCGGTTGCGGTCCCATGCCGAGGAAGCTGAGGCCCGCCGCGGCCATGATGGCCTCGCCGAGGCCGATGACGGCCAGCACGGGAATCGGGCCGATCACGTTGGGCAGCACGTGCCGCAGCACCAGCCGCGTGCGGGAGTCGCCGAACGCGACCGCCTGCGTCACATATCCGGCCTGGCGCACCACGAACGTCTGCGAGCGCACCACCCGGGCGTAGTGCGGCAGCGTCGCGATGCCGATCGCCACGATCAAGCCGACCGTGCCGGGGCCGGCCACCGCGACGAACAGCAACGCCAGCAATAGCAGCGGGAACGCGGCCAGGGCGTCGAATCCACGGCTGAGGGCCTCGTCGGCGTACTTGTGGGAGAGCCCGGCCAGCAGGCCGAGCAGGATGCCGAGGCCCGCCGCGACCAGGGTGGCCGCGATGCCGATGGTCAGCGAGTGCCGGGCGCCGTGCACGACCCGGTCGAAGACATCCCGGCCGAGCTGGTCCGTGCCGAACCAGTGCTGAGCGCTGGGCGCCTCGAGGACGTGCATCGGATCAGCCGCCAGAGGGTCGCCCGCGAACAAGCCAGGCAAAATGGCGGCCGCAGCGGCAAGAACGAGGAAGGCCGAAGCCGCCGCGACCCCGACACCACGAGGACGCCGGATTCTTACTGACAAAGGCCGATCGAGGGCGATGGTCATGTCAGCTCCTCCGCAGTCGAGGGTCGATGATCAGGTAGGCGAGGTCGGCCAGCGTGTTGAGCAGCACGTAGACGAAGGCCGAGAAGACCACGACGGCCAGCACGACCGGCATGTCCTCGCTGGTGACCGCGTTCAGCGTGACCTGGCCCAGCCCGGGCCGGCCGAAGACGGTCTCGATGATCACGGCGCCGCCGAGCAGGATGCCGAACAGCCAGCCGATCAGCGTCACCGTCGGCAGCAGCGCGTGCCGCAGGGCGTGCCGCACCAGCACGGCCCGCTCCCCCAGCCCGCGGGCCCTCGCGGTGACCACGAACGGCTCGTCCAGAGCCCGGTCGATGCCGTCGCGCAGCACCTGGGTGAGCACCCCGGCCACCGGCAGGGCCAGCGTGACGGCCGGCAGGACGAGGGCGGCGACGCCCTTGTCGCCGGAGACCGGGAACAGGCCCAGCCGGAACGAGAAGACGCTCAGCAGCACGATCCCGATCAGGAAGGGCGGGGTCGAGACCAGGACCAGCTCCAGCGTGGAGCTGACCCGGCGGGCCCAGGGCCGGCGGGTGGTGACCGCCAGCACCAGGGCCAGGACGATGCCGAGCAGACCGGCGGTGAAGGCCAGGGTGAGCGTCGGCGCCAGCTGGCCGCCGATGACCTCGGAGACCGGCCGTTGCAGCAGGTAGGAGCGGCCCAGGTCGCCGTGCAGGGCCCGCCACAGGAAATCGAGATATTGCACGACGGCCGGGCGGTCGAGGTGCCACTCCTGGATGATCTGCGACCGGATCAGGGGCGTGTCGGCGCCGTCGCCGACGATGGCGTCGACCGTGTCACCGGGCGCGGCGAGCAGGGCCAGGTAGGCCGCCGTGGCGGCGGCCCACAGGACCACGAGGCCGGTGCCGATGCGGCGGAGCACGATCACTTGCTCAGCCAGACGTTGTACGCGTTGCCCGGCACGCCCGCGGTCGGCTCGAAGCCGAGGCCGCCGACGGTCTTCGACGCGGCGATCTGGTCGGCCGGCGCGTACAGCGGCTGGATCAGCGCCTGCTCACCGACGACGTACTTCTGAAGCTTCCCGTAGGTCTCGACGCGGTCCACGCCCGCCTCGCCGTCGGCCAGCAGCTTGTCGAGCTCGGTGGACTTGACGCCGGTCCGGTTGATCGCGCCGTCGGAGCGCAGCAGCAGGTTGAGGGCGGCGCCGGCGTCGGTGTCGGCCCGGGAGTTGTCGAAGATCTCGTACTCGTTGTCCTCGATCGCCTTGGTGGCGGTGCCCTGGTCGACCACGGAGACCTTGAGGTCGATGCCGGCGCTCTGCTTGACCGCGGCCTGCACGGCCTGGGCCAGGATGTCGCGGCGGTCGCGGACGAACGGCGCCGACTGCACGAGCCGGGCGGTCAGCCGCTTGCCGTCCTTGGTGCGATATCCCTCGGAGTCACGCGTGGCCCAGCCGGCGGCGTCGAGCGTGGCGTTAGCCTTCGCCCCGTCATTGCCGTACGTCTTCTCCAGCTCCTTCGAATAGAGCGGGCTGGTCGGCGAGATGACGCTCCACGCGCGGGTCGCCGTGCCCCGGTAGACGCCCTGCAGGACGGTGTCGACGTCGAGCGCGTCACGGAACGCCTGCCGCACCCGGATGTCGTCGAACGGCGCGTGCGAGGTGTTGAAGTAGTACGAGTAGGCCGAGCCCGAGTTGAGCCCCTTGCTCAGGGTCAGCTGCGGGTTGGCCGTGATCTGGGCCTGGTCGGTGGCCGGCACGCCCTCGATCACCTGGACCTGGCCCGAGGTCAGCGCGCCCACGCGCACCGACGACTCCTTGAGGAAGCGATAGGTGACTTCGTCGAGGTACGCCGGGCCGGTGTGGCCCGCGTTGGCCGGGGCCCAGTTGTAGTTCGGGTTCTTGACGTAGTGCAGCTCCTGGCCGGGCGTGTACTTGTCGAGAATGAACGGCCCGGTGCCCGCCAGCTCCGGGCCGCCCGCCTTGAGGTTCTTCGCCTCCTTGAGCGACTTGGGCGAGACGATCGCGCCCTGCGGCGAGGAGAGGAAGTCGAGGATCAGCACGTCGGGCTGCTTCAGTGTGTACCTGACGGTGGCCGGGTCGACGACCTCGACGTTCTTGAGGTTCTTCAGCTGTACGGCGGCGACGGTCGGCGCGTATCCGTCAGCCAGCAGCTGGTCCACGTTGGCCTTGACCGCGGCCGCGTCGAACGTGGTGCCGTCGCTGAAGGTGACGTCGGTTCGCAGCTTGACGGTGTAGGTCTTCCCGTCGGGCGAGACTTCGTACCCGGTGGCGAGCCAGGGCACGTACCCACCCTTGTCGTCGTGGGTGAGCAGCGCCTCGAAGTTGTTCCAGACGAGCAGGCGCGCCTTGGCCTGCGCGTACTGATGAGGGTTCAGGGTGATCGGCTCGGTCTCCACGGCCCAGTTCAGCGAGCCGCCGGAGACCGGAGCACCGGCGTCGGTGGCGGTGCCGCCGCTGGAGGAGCAGCCCGCGAGCAGCGCTAGAGAAGCAGCCGCGGCGAGCCAAAGACGGTGACGCATCGTTACCTCCATCGGGACTGACTCCCTTTTTCCTATAGGCTCTATGGGATATAAGCAAGAGGTGACAGCCCTTTCTCACAAAGTCGCCCCGGCGCCGGCCATGGCCCTCTGCCTCGCCGCCGCCTTCACCACGCTGCTCGATCAGTCCAGCCTCAACACCGCCGTGCCGGCCCTGCGCACCTCGCTCGACGCCGGCCCGGCAGCGGTGCAGTGGATCATCGCGGGCTACTCGCTCGCCTTCGGCCTGGCGCTCGTGCCGGCCGGCCGCCTCGGCGACGCGCACGGCCGCAAATGGCTGTTCATCGGTGGGCTCACGCTGTTCTGCCTGGCCGCAATCCTGGCCGGGACCGCGCAGGAGGCCTGGGTCGTCACCCTCGCGCGACTGCTCCAGGGCGTGGGCGCCGGCACGGTCAATCCCCAGGTGCTCGGCCTCTTCCAAGAGATGTTCACCGGCCGCGACCGCGTCCGCGCGGTCGGCGCGTACTCCCTCGTCGGCGGCATCGCCGGTGTCATCGGGCCCCTCGTCGGCGGCCTCCTGATCGACACCGCGGGATGGCGCTACGTGCTGCTGCTGAACGTCCCCTTCGGCTTGATCACCGTGCCGCTGGCCATCCGCTACTTCCCCAGCTCACGACCCGCCGCCACAAATCGGACAAGTCTTGATTTACCCGGCCTGGCGCTGCTGGGCGCGGTGACCTTGTCGGTGCTGCTGCCGTTCACCGTCCCCGGGGCCAGGTGGCTGCTGGCGGCCACTCCGCTCCTCGGCGTCGCCCTGATCGTCTGGGAGCGCCGCTACCCCGGAACCCCGATCCTGCTGCCCGCCCTTCTGCGGGAACACGGATTCCGCAACGGCACGCTGATCGCGATGTTCCAGTTCGGATCGTCCCTGGCCGCCTCGCTGGCCATCACGCTCTACCTGCAGGAGGGCCTCGGCTGGTCACCCCTGCACGCGGCGCTGACCGTGCTGCCGAGCGCGCTGGGATTCGCCGCGTTCTCGGCCGTGGGCTGGCGCATCCTGGGCCGCTACGGCCGCCGCAGCGTCCAATGGGCGTTGACTGTGGCACTTGTGACGATCGTGGCCACCGCCCTGATCGTTCAGTTCGTCCCCGAGGGTCACCTCACCCTCGCCCTCGGGATCACCCAGCTCGTCAACGGCGCCGCCGGCGGCGTGATCATCTCGCCCAACCAGGCTCTCACCCTCGCCTACGCGCCCGTGGAGGCGGCCGGGCTCGCGGCCGCGCTGTTGCAGCAGGCGCAGCGTGTCGCGGCCACCATCGGCACGGCCGCGGTGACCGGCGTGGTGCTGGCGTCGCTGGGCCGCGACTCCCTGACGTACGGCTTGGCCATCTGCGCGGCCATGCTCGCGGCCGCGGCCGTCGTCGCCGCCCGCCCCCCGCGTTGACAACTTCGTAAAACATATAGAGCCGATAGGACTTGAGGGCAATGCCGCTCCGCACCTAGCGTTCTGTGGCAACAAGCCCACTCGGAGGACGCCCGTGAGTCTTCTATCCTCGGCTCGCGCGCCGGTGCAGTCACCGCCAAGCGACGAGCTCACCATCGTTCCCGCCCGTCGCCCGTGGCGCTGGGTCGCCGCGGCGGCTGTGCTCGTGGTGGTCGCCCAGTTCCTGCACGGCCTGGCCACCAACCCGGGCTGGGACTGGAGCACCTTCTTCGGCTACTTCTTCGAAGAGTCGGTGATGCGGGCCCTGCTGATCACCCTGGAGCTCACCTTCGCCGGTGCGGTCCTCGGCTTCGCCGGCGGCATCATCCTGGCCCCGATGCGGCTGTCCACGAATCCGGTGCTCAAGTCGGTCAGCTGGACCTTCATCTGGGTCTTCCGCTCGGTGCCGCTCATCGTGCAGCTGCTGTTCTGGGCCAACCTCGGTTACCTCTACGACAAGCTCCAGCTCGGCATCCCGTTCGGGCCCGGCTTCGTGCACTTCGAGACCTCCAGCCTGGTCAGCGCGTTCGGCGCGGCCCTGCTCGGCCTGGCCCTGCACGAGGCCGCGTACGCCGCCGAGATCGTCCGGGCCGGCATCCTCTCGGTCGACCAGCGCCAGATAGAGGCCGCGGCCGCCCTCGGCATCCCGCGGCTGCGCCAGTTCCGCCGGATCGTGCTGCCACAGGCCATGCGGGCGATCCTGCCCAACGCGGCCAACGAGCTGGTCAACCTGCTCAAGAGCACCTCGGTGGTCTACGTGCTGGCCATCGGCGAGCTGTTCTACCAGGTGCAGGTCATCTACGGCCGCAACGGGCGGGTCGTGCCGCTGCTGCTGGTCGCGACGGTCTGGTACGTGATCCTCACGGCGGTCCTGTCGGTCCTTCAGCACTACACCGAGCGGCACTTCGGCAAGGGGTACCGGCGATGATCGAGATTACCGGCGTACACAAGTCCTTCGGCTCTCTGGAAGTGCTGCGCGACGTCAGCCTCAGCGTTGCGGCCGGCAGCGTCACGGTGATCCTCGGGCCCTCCGGCTCGGGCAAGTCCACCCTGCTGCGCTGCGTCAACCATCTGGAAAAGGTCGACCGGGGCACCGTACGGGTCGACGGCGAGCTCATCGGCTATCGGCAGGACGGCGACAAGCTGCACGAGCTGCCCGAGCGCCTCGTCCTCAAGCAACGGAAGAACATCGGTTTCGTCTTCCAGACGTTCAACCTGTTCCCGCACATGACCGCCCTCGAGAACGTCGACGAGGCCCGCGGTCCCCGCGAGTCTCTGGAGCTACTCGAACGCGTCGGACTGGCCGACAAGGCGCACTCCTATCCCCGGCAGCTGTCGGGCGGACAGCAGCAGCGTGTCGCGATCGCGCGTGCCCTCGCGCTCGACCCGAAGCTGGTGCTCTTCGACGAGCCGACGTCGGCCCTCGACCCCGAGTTGGTCGGCGAGGTCCTCGACGTCATGCGCGACCTGGCCAAGGCCGGAACCACGATGGTCGTGGTGACGCACGAGATCGGCTTCGCCCGCGAGGTGGCCGACACCATCGTCTTCCTCGACGGCGGCCGCATCGTCGAGCAGGGCCCGCCCATCGAGGTCCTCGACAACCCCCAGCACGAACGCACTCAAGCCTTCCTTTCCAAAGTTCTCGTTTAGGAGTCGTACTCATGCGCCGCAGATCCCTGTTCGCCGCCGTAGCGCTCGTCGCCGGGCTGACCGCCTGCTCGGCCCCGGACGAGACCCCGAAGGAGGCGGCCGCCGCCGTCTCGGTCAAGATCAATGACTCGCCCGACCAGCAGCGCATCGTCCCGGCCAAGGTCGACGCGGCCGCCGCGTTGCTGCCGGCCAAGATCCGCGACAGCGGCAAACTGGTCATCGGCGTCGGCGCGGCCGGCGCCGGCTTCCCGCCCCTGGCCTTCACCGCCAACGACAACAAGACGCTGATCGGCAGCGAGCCCGACATCGCGGTGGCCATCGCCGGCGTGCTCGGCCTCGAGCCCGACCTACAGAACACGTCGTGGGAGAACCTGTTCATCGGCCTCGACAGCGGCAAGTACGACATCGGCGCCTCCAACATCACGGTCACCGAGGAGCGCAAGCAGAAGTACGACTTCGTCACCTACCGCAAGGACGAGCTGGCCTTCGAGGCCAAGAAGGGCTCCGGCCTGAAGGTCACCGGCCCGGCCGACGTGGCCGGCAAGAAGGTCGCGGTGGGCTCCGGCACCAACCAGGAGAAGATCCTGGTCGAGTGGAGCGAGGAGAACGTCAAGGCCGGCCGACCCAAGGTCGACATCAAGTACTACCAGACCAACCAGGCGACCTATCTGGCCCTGGGCTCGGGCGCGATCGACCTGTACCTCGGGCCGAACCCGACCTCGGCCTACCACGTGGCCACCGCCGGCGAGACCGAGATCGTCGGCACCTACTCGGGCGCGGGCGCGTCCCTGCAGGGGCTCATCGCGCTGACCACCAAGAAGGACAACGGCCTGGTGAAGGCGTACAAGGCCGCCCTGGACGAACTGATCAAGTCGGGTGACTACAAGAAGATCCTCGACCGCTGGAACCTGGCCAACGAGGCCGTGGACCAGGGCGAGATCAACCCGCCCGGCCTCCCGATCGAAGGTAAGTGATCATGGCACAACCCCTGCATCTCGCCGTCGCCCTCGACGGCGCCGGCTGGCACCCCGCCGCCTGGCGCACGGCCGGCGCGGAGCCCGGAAACCTGTTCAAAGCCACCTACTGGACCGATCTCGTCCTCGAAGCCCAGCGCGGCACGCTCGACTTCGTGACCATCGAGGACTCCCTCGGTATCGCCGGCAACGGTGTGGGCGCTCGTCTCGACGCCGTGCTGATCGCGGCCCGCGTCGCTCCCCTGACGAAGAACATCGGGCTGGTGCCGACGGCGACGGTGACCCACACCGAGCCGTTCCACATCTCCAAGGCGCTCGCCACGCTCGACTACGTCAGCACCGGCCGCGCCGGCTGGCGGGTCCAGCTCTCGGCCCACCCCGGGGAGGCCGGGCATTTCGGGCGAAGGGTGGTTCCCGACCTCCAGGAGCACTTCGACGAGGCGGCCGACTTCGTCGAGGTCGTGCGGCGGCTCTGGGACAGCTGGGAGGACGACGCCGAGATCCGCGACGCCGCCACCGGCCGGTTCGTCGACCGGGAGAAGCTGCACTACATCAACTTCGACGGCAAGTACTTCAGCGTGAAGGGCCCGTCCATCACGCCCCGGCCCCCGCAGGGTCAGCCGCTGGTCACGGCCCTGGCCCACGCCGACATCCCGTACGGCTTCGCGACCGGCTCGGCCGATCTCGTCTACGTGACCCCCACCGACGCCGACGACGCCCGCCGGATCGTGGCCAAGGTGTCCGCCCTCCCCCACGTGTTCGCCGACCTCGTCGTCTTCCTGTCGGAGAACGACCAAGCCACGAAGGAGACGAAGGCCTGGCTGGCCGACACCGCGTACACCTCGGACGCCCTGGTCTTCGCCGGCACTCCGGCCGAGTTGGCCGATCTGCTGCTCGACTGGCAGCGGGCCGGGCTGACCGGGTTCCGGTTGCGACCGGGCCGGCTCCCGGCCGACCTCGAGGCCATCACCCGCGGCCTGGTGCCCGAGCTGCGGCAGCGCGGAGCCTTCCGCAAGGAGTACGAGGCTCCGACCCTGCGCGGCCTGCTCGGCCTGCCCCGGCCCGCGAACCGCTACCGTCAGGAGGCACCCGTTGCCTAAGCAGATCCACCTCGCCGCGCACTTCCCCGGCGTCAACAACACCACCGTGTGGAGCGACCCCGAGGCCGGCAGCCACATCGAGTTCTCCTCGTTCGTCAAGCTGGCGCAGACCGCCGAGCGGGCCAAGTTCGACTTCTTCTTCCTGGCCGAAGGCCTGCGGCTCCGCGAGCAGGGCGGCCAGATCTACGACCTGGACGTGGTCGGGCGCCCCGACACGTTCACCGTGCTGGCCGCGCTGGCCGCGGTCACCACCCGCCTCGGCCTGGCCGGCACGATCAACTCCACCTTCAACGAGCCGTACGAGGTGGCCCGGCAGTTCGCCAGCCTCGACCACCTCTCCGACGGCCGGGCCGCGTGGAACGTGGTGACCTCGTGGGACGCCTTCACCGGGGAGAACTTCCGGCGCGGCGGTTTCCTGGCCGAGCAGGACCGGTACAGCCGGGCCACCCAGTTCCTCGACACGGCCAAGGAGCTGTTCGCCTCGGTGCCCGCTCCCGACGACTTCCTTCGTGACCCGTCGGCCGGCACGTTCGCCCACAAGGACGACCACTTCGACATCGCCGGCCGGTTCAACGTGCCGCGCAGCCCGCAGGGCCGCCCGGTGATCCTCCAGGCCGGCGACTCCGACGCCGGGCGCGAGTTCGCGGCGGCCACCGCCGACGCGATCTTCAGCCGGCACGGCACGCTGGCCGAGGGCCAGGCGTTCTACGCCGACGTCAAGGGACGCCTGCCCCGGTACGGCCGGGAGCGCGACGAGCTGCTGGTCCTGCCCGCGGCCACCTTCGTGCTGGGCGACACCGAGACCGAGGCGCAGGAGAAGGCCCGGATCGTACGACGGCAGCAGGTCAGCGGCGCGACCGCGATCAAGTTCCTGGAGCAGCTCTGGAACCGGGACCTGAGCTCGTACGACCCGGACGGCCCCCTGCCCACGATCGATCCCGACGTGTCGGACAGCCACATCGCCCGTGGGCGGGCCAGCGTGCGCCTGCACCGCGACCCGATCGCCGTGGCCAACGAGTGGCGGGCGAAGGCGGAGGCCGAGAAGCTGTCCATCCGGGAGCTGATCATCGAGGTGACCGGACGGCAGAACTTCATCGGCACGCCGGCCGCCGTCGCCGAGTCTATAAACGAGCTGGTCCAGGCCGACACCAGCGACGGCTTCATCCTGGTGCCCCACGTGACGCCGGGCGGGCTCGACGAGTTCGCCGACACCGTCGTCCCGCTGCTTCAGGAGCGGGGAGTCTTCCGTACGGACTACGAAGGCCCCACGCTGCGCGACCACCTCGGTCTGCGGGTCCCGCAATGACCACCGTCTCGCCGGACACCTCGGTCCTGGACAACGCGGCCTGGGAGTCGCTGACCGGCCCGCACGCCCGGTTCGCCGAGCGGCACGGGCGGGCCGTGCGCTACCAGCCCGACGTGGCCCCGTTCCACGCGCTTGAGGACCCGGCCGACCCCAAGGGCTGGCGTGACCTTCTCGAGCTGACCGGGCCGGGAGCCGAGGTGGCGGTGGCCGGACCGGCCCCCGCCTTCCATCCCGGCTGGCGGCTGGTCGACGAGGTGGCCGGCGTCCAGTTCGTCGACGACACCCTGGCCGACGCGCCGGCGCCGGAGGCGGTCCGGCTGACCGCGGCCGACGTGCCCGAGGTGCTGGACCTGATCGAGCGGACACGCCCGGGCCCGTTCCGGACGCGCACGATCGAGCTGGGCGGCTACATCGGCATCCGGGACGGCGGGAAGCTGATCGCCATGGCCGGCGAACGGCTCCACCCGCCGGGCTGGACGGAGATCAGCGCGGTCTGCACGGACGCCGCCTATCGCGGGCGGGGCCTGGCCACCCGGCTCGTGCGGGCGGTCGCCCACGGCATCCGGCAGCGGGGCGAGACGCCCTTTCTGCACACGTCGGCCGCGAACGCCACGGCGATCCGCCTCTACGAGTCGATCGGCTTCCGGCTGCGCCGGCGGACCACGTTCGGCCTGTACGCCCCGCGGGTCGAAGTCTGAGCCGGCAGACTACGTACGGCCCTATACGCCCCGCGGGTCGAAGTCTGAGCTGGCGGCGAGTTTCTGCCAGCGGCGGCGGTCGCCCGCGCTGAGCCGGGGCGGCACGACGATCCTGATCTCGGCGTAGAGGTCACCGGCCACACCGTCCGGGTTGGGCAGGCCCCGGCCTCGCAGACGGGCGCGGCGGCCCGAGGACAACCCCGCCGGCACCTGCACCTGTGCGGGGCCGGACGGGGTGTCCACGGGCACGGTCGCGCCCAGGGCGGCCTCCCACGGGGCCAGCGGCAGGTCGACATAGACGTCGCGGCCCTGAAGGCGGTAGCGCGGATGCGGCGCGACGCGCACGGTCACCGACATGTCCATGCCCGGCAGCGGGACGCGCCGCCCGTCGACGACGCCCGGCGGCAGCTCGACCTCGACGACACGCACCGCGGTGCCGAACTCCAGCGTCAGAGGGTGCCGCCCACCGGCGTACGCCTCCTCGATCGAGATCTCCAGCACCTGAACCCCGGCGTCGAAGCGCGGCATGCGCGCGCCCCACCCGAACTGCGCCGACCCGGTCGACACCCCGAGACCGCGGTCGAGGTCGTACATCGCCCGTTTCCGGTCGTCGGACAGGATGTTGTAGGCCTCGGTGATCTGCTTGAAGCGGGTCTCGGCGCCCGTCTCGCGGTTCAGATCGGGGTGGAAGCGCCGGGCCAGGGCCCGGTAAGCGCGCTGAATCTCAGGCTGGGTCGCCGATCTGGAGACTCCGAGCACCTCGTAGTAGTCACGCGTCTTCGTGGGCACGCATAGAGGTTTATGGCTTGAGCCTCTCCGTGTCAACTCTCTGTCCCCGGGATGTCACGTTCCGGTCCGCCGATAGCGGCCAGGCATGATGGACTGGCTCACGAGAGGAGGCCCGGCGTTGATGACATCGAATGGATCGGCCCGTCCGGTCACGCTGCGCGACGTGGCGCGCCTGGCCGGCGTCTCGGTCGCGACGGCCTCCAAGGCCCTCAACGGCCAGCCTCAGGTGAAGGCCGAGACCCGGAGCCGCGTCATGGAGGCGGCGGCCCAGCTGTCGTTCTCGCCCAACACGCTGGCCCAGGCCCTGATCGGCGGCCGCACGGGCACGGTCGGCCTGCTCACCTCCGACCTCGAGGGCCGGTTCTCCATTCCCATCCTGATGGGCGCCGAGGACGCGTTCGGCTCCGACCAGGTCTCGGTGTTCCTGTGCGACGCCCGCGGCGACGCCATCCGTGAGAAGCACCACCTGCGGGCCCTGCTCTCCCGCCGCGTGGACGGGCTGATAGTGGTGGGTGCCCGCCCCGACAGCCGCCCGTCGCTGGGCCGTGACCTTCCCGTGCCGGTCGTCTACGCGTACTCGCCGAGCGAAGATCCTGAAGATCTGTCCCTGGTCACCGACAACGAGGAGGCCGGCCGCCTGGCGGTCGACCACCTGATCTCCTGCGGGCGCACGCGCATCGCCCACATCACGGGCGACCCTTCGTACGGCGCCGCCCAGGACAGGGCCCGCGGCGCCCAGTCCCGGCTGAAGGAGGCTGGCCTGCCGCTGGCCGGCGACCAGGTCTGGTTCGGCATGTGGTCCGAGGCGTGGGGCCGCGGCGCCACCCGCATGCTCCTGCAGCGCGACCCGTCGGTGGACGCCATCTTCGCCGGCTCCGACGAGATCGCCCGGGGCGTCCTCGACGTCCTCCACCAGGAAGGCCGGGAGGTGCCCTCCCGCGTGGCCGTCATCGGCTTCGACAACTGGGAGGTGCTGGCGGCCAACGCCCGCCCGCCCCTGTCGACCATCGACATGCAGCTGGAGGAGCTGGGCCGCCGGGCCGCCCAGCGCTTGTTCGCCGCCATCGACGGCGCACCGGCCTCCGGCACCGAGACCCTCCCCTGCCGGCTGATCACCCGCGAGTCGACTGCTCCGCTGAGCTGAGGGCCGCGGCCGCCTGGGCGGCGAACGCCTCGTGCGCCTTCGGGAACGTGACGAACTGACCCCGTTCGGTCACGTGACCGCCCGCGAGCAGCATCCGGTTGCCGCCGCGCAGGGCGACGATGTAGCCCACCATCACGAGGACGAGGGACAGGATCCAGACCGGCGCGCCCGCGTCCCCCGACAGCGACGAGCCCGCGAAGAGACCGGCCACACCCGCCGCCACCAGGGCGATCCCGGCGATCAGCCCCCTCGTGCGGGTCTGCCCGCACCGCGCGCAGAACGGCCACGCCGGCGCCTCGACGGTCTTGCGGGTCACCAGGGCGAAGATGACGAACGGGATCGCACCGGCCAGCAACAGCACATAACCCCAGCTGGGCACCCGCGAGATGAAGCGTGTCCGCTTGTGCTCGACGGCCGGCTGCCCGTGCCGGGAGCAGACGGTCGGCGTGCCCCAGCCGGACGACACGAACGGGCTGGGAACATTGACGGGGACGGACACGTGGAGCCTCCTGCTTCGACCAACGACCGCGCCATGATCCACTACCGTGTTCGCAGGTCAGGCACCGGGTCGGCGAAGCAGGCGCAGCGCCGACAGCGACGGCGTGAACAGATAGGCGCCACCGCGCGGGCGAACGTAGTCGGTGAGGGTCGAGACTTCGCCCGCCGGCAGCCGGGCCCGGCGTTCGGCGCCGGGGCGTACCCGGCCGATCAGCAGGTCGACGCCGTTGTCCATGCCCTGGCGGGGCCGTTCGGGATTGTTGGCCCAGCGCTGGGCCAGCAGCTCGAACTGCTCGGCGATGGCGGTCTGGTAGCACAGGAAGAGCAGCCCACGCTCGGCGCCGTCGTCGTACGGGATGCCGCGGCGCAGGATGGCGAAGGTGAGAGTGGCCGACGGCGGCCCCTTGTCGGTCTCCTGGTCGCGCGGGTTGACCTTGCGGATGTGCGCGGCCAGAGGGCAGCGCAGGCCGTCGGGGTCGGGATCGGCGCCGCGCGGGCCGCCGGGGATGCCGGGGGCGGCGGTGTCGTAGCCGAAGTGGTTGAGCTCGGCCGCGACAGCGTCGGGTGGGCGCACGAGGGGGCGGCCGTCGGGATGGCGACCCACGAGCTGGGCCCGTATCTCGTCCGGATCGGCGCCGAGCGCGGCGGCCATCCGGGCGGTGTCGGACCGGAAGGCCTCGACGTCCTGCTCCAGCTTGCGATAGACGAGCAGGGATCCGTTGCGGGCCAGGGCCGGAGCACGGCGGGCGGGCGCCGGCCGGGTGGGCGCGGTCTCGCTCTGCCGGGGCAGCCCGAACAGGAACTGACCGGGCCAGACCAGCACGTCGCCGGGCGCCGCATAGTCGCGGTGGTCCGGCATCGGCGGCATGGGCAGGCGGGGCACGAGCGGGGTGCCGGCGTCGTCGACGACGCCGCGGAGCATGGGCTGGGAGATGCCGTCGCGAAAACCGAAGTGCTCGCGGTCGCCGGGCTGCCGCCCGCCTTCCTGCTGATGGACGAGGTCGCAGGCGGCACCGGCCGCGCGGAGCCCGCCGGCCACCTCCCGCAGCCGCGCGCAATCGTCGTCGGCCAGGACGGCCAGGATGTCGATCTCCTGCCCGGGACCGCCCACGCTCCAGCCGGCGGCGGGCGGGTCACGCAGATAGCTGCGGCGGGCCATGCCGACCGCGAAGGCCTCGTCGAGGGTCGCCATGTCCGGGTGGCCGAGCGCTTGGAAAGCACGCGGCGACAGCGACACCGCACAGGCCGGGAAACCCTTGAGGTGTACGGGATCCGCCCGGCCCCGGCGGATCTCGCGCCGCATTGCCCGGTACGCGAGGCCGCGCCTCGCCGGGGTGACCCGATCGGCCAGAGCACCCAGCAGCGAGCGGGCCGCCGGGGCGGGACCGGCGTCCGGCAGCCGCCATCCGAGCAGGAGCTGATGATCGTGACCGAAGCCGGGCAGCACATGCGCCTGAATGTCGTCCAGGTCGAGCAAGGGCTCGCCGGAGCTCATCTCGGCCGCCACTCACCAGCGCGGGCGCGCCGAGAGCCGATCGGGCCGCTCGCATCGGTCAGGCCGGCCGCTCCGGAGGGCCTTTCCGGGGACGGCGCGGCGGCACGGGACAACCGGGCGGCGCCGGCGGCCGGGCCGGAAGCCGCGGTATGGGCGTACCCTCGCCCGTGGCCCGGGGGACGCTCGCCGCCGCGGCCAGCGAGATCTCGCCGTACAGGCTGTTCTCCGGATGGGTCAGATGGGCCAGGCCGAGTGAGGTGTTCCAGACGTTGTGCGGGTTGTACGCGCCCTGGCGCTGATAGAGCCGCAACGGGCCGCCGGGTTGCTCGCTGAACGCGATGTCGGTGTCGAAGTAGAGATCGTCCTCGCGCACCTGCGGGCCGACCAGCTCGCGATAGAGCCTCAGCAGCTGGGCCCGGTCGCCGGCCAGGAAACCCCAGTATTCGTGGCCCTCCGAGGTGAACACGATCCGGCGCATCCGGCCCGCCGGATCCCGTTCGACAACTCGCAGTATTCGTCCTGCGGGCGATAGGGCAGGACGATTTCTTGCGCTTTCCCTTCCCGTACGGCGTAGAAGGTCACGCCGTGGTAGTCACCGAGACTGCGGAACTCGTCGGCGGCGCGCCGGGCGCCGTCGGGATCGCCCGGAAACAGCACCTTGACCGGGCGGGGAAACGCGTCCCAGCTGATCCGGCGCTCCACCAGAGGGGCCTCGACGCGCAGCGGATTGAAGAACCGGGCGTTCTCCGCTCCGGCCTCCCCGGCCATGCGCTCCACCATGCGGTCGAACCAGGAGGAGACGAGCGCTGACCATTCGGCGCGCCGGCGGGAGTCCAGATCGCGGACACCGCCCGGTGTTTCCAGCAACCCGTCCATGCCACCCCTCTTATCGTCCTGAATAGACCATCGTCGGCACGGGACAGGGCGGCTGTCATCACTCCGTCAGTGCGGGCACGCGGTCCGTTCGGCCGGTTGTCCTCAAGCCCCTGCCGAAAGTGGCGGCGACGGCGGAGACCGCGACCGTACCGGAGAAGACGAGGATGGCGACGGAGGCGCCGAACGTGGCCACGAGGGCGCCCGCCGCGACCGGGGCGAGGGCCGCCATCGAGGTGGCGGCCGTCATGATGACGCTGACGACGCGGCCCTGGAGGTGGTCGGGTGTGATGGCGGCCTGATAGCCGAAGAGCGCGGCGTTGCAGGCGGGTCCGATGAAGACGGTGAGTGCGAGCGGCACGGCGGCGGCGATGCTAAAGGTGAGCAGGGAGGCGCTGGCCAGGAGGCCGACGGCCAGCCAGCAGACGGTGCGAGCGAGGGCAGTCAGTCCGAGGCGGCGCTGGATGAACGGCGCGGCCAGGGCGCCGAGCAGCCCACCGACGGCGATGACGGTTTCGGTGAGGCCGATGACCGCGGGCGCGGTGCCGCCGCGTTGCAGGGCCACGATGACGGCGAAGATGGCGCCGTTGATGGCGAAGTTCAGCGGCGCCGCGATGACCATCAGCATGCGCAGGAACGGATGGGTGAGGACGAAGCGGATGCCGTCGCTCAGCTTGACCGGCGCGTCCTCGTCGCGGGGCGCCTGCAGCGGCTTGCGAATGGCGCCGACCATCACCAGCGAGACGAGATAGGAGACGGCGTTCCCGAGGAAGGGAATGGCGTGCCCGATCGAGAAGAGAAGGCCGCCGAGCGGAGGGCCGGCCAGCATGGCGCCGTACGAGCGGGCCTCGTTGCGCGCGACCGCGTCCGGCAACTGCGCGATCGGCACGATGCTGCGCAGGGAAGAATCCTCGGCCGTACTGAAAAGAGCTCCGCAAGCGGCGTCGACCGTCGCCGCCACGATGATGAGCGGCAGCGAGGCCTGGCCGGTGAAGACGGCGACGGTCAACACCACGAAGGCCAGCAGCCGTACGGCGTCACAGGCCAGCATGAGCCGCCGGCGGTCGAAACGGTCGGCGACGACCCCGGACGGCAACCGGAAGACGAGCCGGGCCACCGAGGCGAGGGTGCCGACCAGTCCGGCGCTGACCGGATCGCCGGTCTGCACCAGAACGAGCAGGGCGAGAGCCAGGGTCGCGACGCCGTCACCGAGGTCGGAGAGCGTCTGCGACGTCCAGAGCAGATTGAATTCCCGGTTGCGCCACAGCGAGGCGGTCATGACACGCGGTGCGGGTAGGCCTGGAGGACGACGAGCACCTGCTCGGCGCCCGGCTCGTTGGTGCGGGCCTCCTCGACGGCCTGCCAGATCCGCTCCTCGAGCCGCGCGAGCCGCTCCGGCGTCGTCCGGATGACCTGATCGGAGCCGACGCTGGCGGCCCGCCACTGCGGGCTCCACCGCCCCTGGGCGACCTGGGCGTGGAACGTCTCGATCCAGGCGCCCCAGACCTCGCGGGAGGCCCGCTCGACGGCGACGTCGTCCTCGTGGCTGCCGTTGCCGATCAGGGTCGCCTCGTGGGCGGCCTTCCACCAGCGCTCCCGCCCGTGCGCGCCGCGGCCGAGCTCGGGCGCGTCCACCACGAAACCGTGCCGCGCGAGAAGCCGCAGGTGGTGGCTGGTCTGCCCCGAGTCGGTGCCCAGCCGCCGGGCGAGAATGGCCGAGGTGGCCGGCCCGTCCACCCGCAACGACCCGACGATCCGCATCCGCAGTGGATGCGCCATGACCCGCATCAGCACCGTACCGCTGACTACCGTTTCGCTCATGGGCGGCACGTTAGCCAGCGCGCCGTCCTCGTCACAAGGGCCTTATGCATAAGAGCTCTGCATCGCCTCGCCGAAAAAATGTCGTACCCCGCGGCCATCATGTCGGCATGGCCCAGCCAGCTGCTTTCTCGCCGTCCGATCACGACTTCGAGGTGTCAGTGCACGAGGCGCGCACCCGCTTCGTGCAGCTGGTGCGCGTGGCGTCCCTGACCGGCCGCCCCGTGACCATCACCGACCACGGCCGCCCGACGGCCACGATCGTCCCCCTCCCCCTGCCTCATCAGCGCCACGGCCCCGGCCGCCCACCCGACGAGACGAGCGTGACCGCCCGACCGCCCCAAGCCACGGGCGCGGCCTGGCGGCCCCCGACCGACGACGCCCACCAGGCCGATGGCGCCCGCCCTGCCGACGGCGCCCGCCCTGCCGACGGCGCCCGCCCTGCCGACGGCGCCCGCCAGGCCGACGCGGCGCGGCGTCGGGCCGACGACGCCCGCCAGCCTGACGGCGCCCGCGAGGCCGACGACGCCCGCCCTGCCGACGACGTCCGCCAGGCCGACGTGGCGCGGCGGCGGGCCGACGACGCCCGGCAGGCCGACGTGGCGCGGCGGCGGGCCGAGGCCGAGCGGCAGGCGGGGGCGGAGTCCGAGAGGCGCCATGCCGAGACCTTCCGGCAGGCCGAGGCCGCGCGGCAGCAGTCCGATCCCGACCGGGCGCGGGCCGTGGCCGCCGGGTGGGCCCGCCGCCTGGAGGAGGTGCGGGCCGCCCAGCAGCGCCGGCACGCCGCCGAGATGGCGTCCGTTTCGCGGGCTCTGGCCGAGGCGTGGCGGGTGATCGACCATCTGCGGCCGTGCGGAGCCGATGCCGGTGTCGACCGGCTCCGCACGGAGCATCGCGACTTTCTGCCCGAACGCCGAGGGGTGGGTGGTCAGTCGATGTAGAGCTTGTCGAGCAGGTGGGCGTTGTGCTGCTCCACGTAGCGGCGGCGCAGCTTCAAGGACGGGGTCAGGTCGCCGTTCTCGACTGTCAGGTTCCGTTCGAGGATCGTGAAGCGCTTGATGGTCTCCCACTTGCCCAGTTCGGCGTTGAGCTGGGTGACGTAGCCGTCGATGGCGGCGACCGTCTTCGGGTGGCGGACGATCTCGGCGTGCGTGGCGCCGGGTACGCCCTGTTCGGCGGCCCAGGCCCGGGTGGCGTCGGGGTCCAGGTCGATCAGGGCCGTGATGTATTGGCGGCCGTCGCCGTGCACGACTATGCGGGCCGAGAGGGGGCACAAGGCCGCGAAGCGGGTCTCCAGGGACTGCGGGGCGACGTACTTGCCGCCGGAGGTTTTGATCAGGTCCTTCTTGCGGTCCGTGATCTTGATGTTGCCGCGCTGGGTGATCTCGCCGATGTCGCCGGTGTGGAGCCAGCCGTCCTCCAGCATCGTGGCGCTGGCGTCGGGCAGACCGTGGTAGCCCTCCATGACGCCGGGGCCCTTGATGAGGATCTCGCCGTCGGCCGCGATCGCGATCTCGGTGCCGGGCAGCGGAAGGCCGACCGTGCCGTACTCGAGGTGGTGGCTGCGGTTGATCGTGGATCCGGCGGCCGACTCGGTCAGGCCGTATCCCTCCAGGATCGGCAGGCCGATGGCGTCGAAGAACTCGGCGATGTCGCTCGACAGCGGGGCGGCGCCGGAGATGAAGTAGCGCATGCGGCCACCGAAACGCGCGCGGACCTTGCTGAGCACGATGCGGTCGGCCAGGGCGTACTGCCGGGTCAGCAAGGCACTGGGGGTTTCGCCGTTGCGGCGGGCGCGCACCACGCGGCGGCCGACGCCGATCGCCCAGTCGAACAGGCGCGCCTTCACGCCGCCCTCGCGGTGGACGGTCGCGACGACACCGGCGTGGACCTTCTCGAAGATCCTTGGTACGGCGGGCATCACGGTAGGACGTACGACGGGAAGGTTTTCGATGATTTTCGTCAGATCGCCGTCGACGGCGGTGGGATAGCCGATGGAGAGCTGCGCCGCCAGCAGCACCTTGCCGAACGAGTGGGCCATGGGCAGCCAGAGATAGCCCAGGTCGCCCGGCTCGATCAGGGCGATCGCCTTGGCCGTGGCCGCCTCGTAGGTCCAGCGGCTGTGCGGCAGGCGTACGCCCTTGGGCCGGCCCGTCGTGCCCGACGTGTAGATCAGCGTGGCCAGGTGATCGGCGGTGACCGCCGCCGTGGCCTGGGTGACCGCGTCGGGACGCTCGGCCAGCAGGTCGCGGCCGCGCGCGCGGAGCTGGTCGAGGGTCATGGCCCGGGACTCGCCGGCCGTCACCGGGCCGTCGATCATGATGACGTGCTCGACCAGGGTGCCCGGCGACAAGACCTTGGGCAGGTGCTCGGCGCTCTCGATGATCGCGATGTGGCTGTGCGAGTCGGCCAGGATGTGCTTCACGTCCTCGGCCGACGACGTCGGATAGATCGTGGTGGTGGCGCCGCCCGCGCACATGATGCCCAGGTCGGCGTGGATCCACTCGACCCGCGTGCCCGACATGATCGAGACACGGTCCTCGGGCTGGAGCCCCAGGGCGAGCAGTCCCGCGGCGATCTCGGTGGCGATCTCCCCGACGGCGGCCCACGTCTGCGACTCCCACCGCCCGTCGACCGGCCACTTGTACGCCTCGGCGTCCGGCGTGCGGGCCACCCGGTCGAGGAGCAGGGCGCCCACCGAAGCCGGAGTTTCGCTTTGGATCCGTTCCCAGGTGGTGATTTCGTCGGGCTGGGCGCGCTGTGCCGTGCTCACTGTGGACCTCCCGGCGTCACTGATCGATGGGCATCACCGACAGGGTACGCACAGTAACGTGTCCTGCGTCACATCCATTCGGCCCGATCATGGCTCTCAGCCGGCGCGACCAGGCGCTCAAGGCCGGTGCTGAGAGATTCCTGAACACCGTGACCCCCACCTGCGAGGCGATAAGCTGAGCCCTTGAACCTTCGCGACCGCAAGCGCACCCGCCGAGCCCTGGTCGAGGTGGCGGTCGATCGGGCTCTGAAGCCATGGCGCGCTGAAGGATGAGGCGCATCCGGTCGGTCGACACCAATCCGGTCCTCGACCCGACGCGCCTCCTGACCCGCGCGCTGAGCGACGCCGACCGGTACGCCAAATGCGCCACCGTGATCACCGAGCTTTTCAGCGACCACCTCGACCGTGGCGTGCCGCTGGTCGCCAAGACCAACTGGATCCGGTTCCTGCCCACCGACATGGACGAGCCGGCCTTCTTCACCGGCATGCCGGCCACGGCGTCGCTCGGGCTGGGTGAGGTGCACGACGTGCCGTACGACCGGAGGGTCCTCGATCTTCCCGACGGTGAGCGGCGGCTCGCGATCCTCGACTGGCTGCGCGAGCACATGCTGGCCCTGGCGGCCACCCTCGGGTGGGACACCGTCCCGATCGAGGAGGCTTATCGGGCGTGCCGGCGGGACGACTGCCGCTACCTCCGGGTCGGCGCGGCCAAGGCCAGTCCGGATCGCCGGCGCAAGGCGCACGTCGAGTACGAGATCGACGGCGACGGGGACGCCTGGTCCTGGGTCGTCGTCACCGACCGGGCGGGGCTCACCCGGCAGGTCGGTGAGCGCTGGGACGCGACGCCCGGAGTGCTGGCCTCGCGCCGGGTGCCGCGCTCGGTCCGCTGGGACGGCGACACGGTGACGTGGACCCCGTGGACCGATGACGTCGCGCCGCCGGGGATCGGCGGGAGGGCTCGCTTCAAGGCCGGCCCGCCGTGACGTGGGCGACGACCAGGTCGCCGATCATGCCGCGGAGGTGGTCCCGCTGGCTCGGGTCGAACAGGTCGCGGTCGAAGATGGCCTTGAACGTGTAGCGGTTGGCGCCGCGGAAGACGCAGAAGGCGCTGATGATCATGTGCACGTCGAGGGCGTCCAGGTCGTCGCGGAACAGGCCGGCCGCGCGGCCGCGCTCCATGATGCGCGACAGCACCTCCAGGGCCGGGGCGGCCAGCACCTCGCGCGACGACGAGCTCGACAGGTGCTTGGCGTAGTGGATGTTCTCGATGGCCACGAGGCGTACGAAATCGGGGTGTTGCTCGTGATGGTCGAAGGTCATCTCGGCCAGGCGGCGCAACGCCTCGACGGGCTCCAGATGCTCGACGTCGAGTTCCTGTTCCAGGGCGCGGATCCGCCGGTACGCCCCCTCGAGAACCGCCAGGTAGAGGCCCTCCTTGCCGCCGAAGTAGTAGTAGATCATCCGCTTCGTGGTGCGTGTCTTGGCCGCGATCTCGTCGACCCGGGCGCCCGCGTAGCCCTGGTCGGCGAACTCGTGCGTGGCCACCTCGATGATCTCGGCGCGGGTGCGCTCGGCGTCCCGGACGCGTTCCTTCGGCGCCGACTCCGCTGTCATGCCCTGATCCCCCTCGACGTCGTTGCTGTCGACTCTAGTGGTCCCGTCACCTAGGCTGAACGGACCGGTTCGTACATTAGGAGATTCATGCGTACGAGTATCGCGACCGTCTGCCTCTCCGGAACCCTCGAAGACCGGCTGGAGGCCGCCGCGGCCGCCGGATTCGACGCCGTGGAGATCTTCGAGAACGACCTGATCGCCTCGGCCAGCTCCCCCGAGAGCATCCGGGCCCGGGTGCGCGATCTGGGTCTCAGCATCGATCTCTACCAGCCGTTCCGCGACGCCGAAGGAGCAACTGACGAGCGCTTCGCGGCCGTACGACGGCGCTTCGCGGCCAAGCTCGACCTCATGAGCCGCCTCGGCGCCGACACGATCCTCGTCTGCTCGTCGGTCTCCCCCGACACGATCCCGGACGACGCGGTCAGCATCGCCCAGCTCCGCGCTCTCGCCGGCCTCGCCGCCGCGCGGGGCATGCGCATCGCCTACGAGGCCCTGGCCTGGGGACGCCATGTGTCCACATGGGATCATTCCTGGGAGATAGTCCGGCGGGCCGACCACCCCGCCCTGGGGCTCTGCCTGGACAGCTTCCACGTGCTGTCGCGAACTACTTCTTATCAAAATATCCGAAATGTTCCAGGTGACAAGATCTTCTTCCTGCAACTGGCCGATGCGCCACGCTTGGACATGGACGTCCTGCAATGGAGCCGTCACCACCGCCTCTTCCCGCTGCAGGGCGGCCTCGACCTGTACGGCTTCACCCGCGCCGTCCTCGACGCCGGCTACACCGGGCCGCTCTCGCTCGAGGTCTTCAACGACGTCTTCCGCCAGGCCGACCCGCATCGCACGGCCGTCGACGCCCGCCGCTCGCTGATCGCGCTCCAGAACGCCGGCCTCACCCCACCGGCCGACCTCGACGGCATCGCGTTCGCCGAGCTCGGCGTCGACGCCTCCACCGGCCCCGAGCTCGAGACGCTGCTGCGCGCGCTCGGTTTCACCCACTCCGGCCAGCACCGGTCCAAGGCCGTCCAGCTCTGGGAACAGGGCACCGCCCGCATCCTGCTCAACTCCGGCGCTCCGCGCCTCAGCGAGGGTTCGGCCGCGATCCGCGCCTTCGCTCTGGAGAGTACGCAGCCGGAGCAGTCGGCCGAGCGCGCGGAGCAGCTCCTGGCCGAGCCGCTCCCCCGCCGGCGCCGGCAGAGCGAGGCCGACCTGACGGCGGTGGCCGCGCCGGACGGCACCGAGGTCTTCTTCGTGCGCACCTCTCCGGCCGGCTGGCACGACGACTTCCTGCCCACCGGCGAGCGGGCCGGCGGGGCCGGGATCACCGGCATCGACCATCTGTCGCTGGCCCAGCCGTTCGACCGCTACGACGAGGCCGCGCTCTTCTACCGCTCGGTGCTCGGCATGACCGACGACGAGGCGGGCGAGTTCGCGGCGCCGTTCGGCCTGATGCGCACCCTGGCGATCCGCGATCCGCGGCGACGGGCCCGGATCGCGCTCAGCGTGCCCCTGTTGCGCCGCGGGGACTGGGCTCCGGCCGTACCCCATCCGCAGCACATCACCCTGGCCTCGTCCGATCTCACCGTCACCGCCGCGGCTCTGCGGGCGGCCGGGATCGAGCCGTTGCCGATTCCCGGCAACTACTACGACGACCTGGAAGCGCGCCTGGAACTGCCGGACGGGCTCCGAGCCCTCGGTGCGATGTACGACGAGGACGAGCACGGTCACTACTGGCAGCTGTTCACCCCGGTCGTCGGCGACCGGGTCTTCTTCGAGATCGTTCAGCGGGTCGGCGACTACCGCGGCTACGGCTTCGCCAATGTCCCCGTTCGCATGGCGGCGCACCGGGCGCAGCGCCTGCGCTTCAAAGGTTGAGCAGGGCCGCGCGCGTGCGGGCGGCGCTCCAGCGCCGGCCCAGCTTCGGCTGCAGCAGCCCTTCGAGGACCGGGGTGAGCCGGCCGGCCCGGCGGAAGGGCGTCATGTTCCCCTCCGCCACGGCCAGGACCGTGGCGAACAGGTCGCCCCGGTCGAACGGCGAACGACCCTCGACCGCCGCGTAGAGGGTCGCGCCGAGCGAGAACAGGTCGCTGGCCGGAAGAGGCTCACCGCCCTGCAACTGCTCGGGCGACACGAAGGCCGGGCTGCCGGCGAACCCGCCGGGCGGCGGCCGCCAGTCACCGCCGGGCAGGTGGGCGACGCCGAAGTCGAGCAGCACCACCCGGCCGTCGTCGCACAGCTGCACGTTGCCCGGCTTGACGTCGCGGTGCACCACACCGGCCCGGTGGGCCGCGTCGAGCACGTCGACGATGCAGTGCCCGATCCGCACGACCTGCTCGATCGGGAGCGGACCCTGGTCTCTGAGGGCGGCGCCGAGGCTCCGCCCGCTCAGGGCCTCCATCACGATCCAGGGTTGGTCGTCGTCGCGGACGACATCATGAATCCGCACGGCACCCGGGTGCTCGACCCGGGAGGCCGCGCGCGCCTCGGCCAGGGCCTGCTTGCGGGCCGTCCTGCCGGACCAGTCCGAGCCGAGGTCGACCTGTTTGACCGCGACCCAGCGCTCCATCAGCTCGTCCTGCGCGAGCCACACCGTCCCCATGCCGCCGCGCCCGAGCACGGAGCAGAGCCGGTAGCGCCCGGCCACCACGATTCCCGAGGCGATCGGCGCTTCTGCTGTAAGAACCCCCATGCCCTAACAGGGTGGTCTTCCGCGGCCCGCGTGTCGTCCAGGCGAGCCCCCAACCGCAGTACCGGCTAGCCGGAAAACTTCAGCTGCTGCCCATCCGAATCAGGGCATTTCCCCCCAGCAGCAGCACGTCGGCCCCGGCCACGAGGGCCATGCTCAGGTGCAGCCGCCGCGACGCCTGCTCCGGATCGGTCTCGCGGAGCCCCCGGATGAGCGCCCCGAGGGCGGCCAGCACCAGCGGGATGCCACCGATCAGCAGCAGGCCCACCGACCCCGGCGTGCGCCCCTTGACGACCAGCAGGGTGACCAGCACGGTGGGCACGATGCCGAAGAAAAGCCAGCACAGCCCGGCGTACCAGCGCAGAGGCCGTGTCGCGTCCATCCGAGGATCTTAGAGCGTCAGTCGTGAGGCGGCGGCGACAGGTGCGCCTGAAGCTCGGCCCCGAAGGCGACGACAGTGAACGCGACACCGGAGGCGGCCACCGCGAGCAGCGCCGTCATGGCCACCCGCCCCCGCAGCCACCCGGTGGTGAGAAATCCGAGGGTCCACGGCGAGAGGAAGCCGAGGGCGGCGAAATAGCCGAAGCCGTCCGCGGCCATCATGCCCGGCATCATCAGGAACAGCAGGATCCCGCCGGCCACGAAGCCGGGAAGAACCGGCGTCAGGCTGGTCCAGTCACCGGCGGGCGAGCGCCGCGCCAGGGAGAAGACACGCACCGCCGCCACGGCCAGCACGACAGAGGTCACCAGGGCGGCGGCGAACCAGGCCACCAGCAGCGGCCGCGGCAGCCCACCGCCCGGCACCTCGGTCATCCAGCCCGGCACGACAACGTTCACCGAGTCTCAACGGCAGGAACGCCTCCAGGGTCACGGCTCGCCGTCCAGGGCGCGCAGACCCTCCTCCCATCGCTGCCGCCGTTCCTCCGGCGTCTGCTCCCACCATGGCGTGCCGCGCTCCCCGAGCGCCACTTTGGCGATCTGCACCCGGCCGCGCGCCGCCCCCGGATCCTCACCGGCCCGCAGCGCCTTGCCCACGTCACGCCGGGCAGCCATCAGCGCCTTGCGCAGCACGGCCGCCTCCGCCTCGGGAATGGCGGGATCGGTCGCCCGCCATCGGCGCCCGTTGATGACCAGGTAACGATCGTCATCAGTCGACATCTGAGCCTTCCCCACCTGAACGGACGACTCCGCTCTGTCATCGTCGCCGTTAAGGTTCCCGCCCGTGGCGGAAGCATTCGAGTTGTGGGGACAACGCGGCCGGGCCTATTTCGAGGTCGTCGGCGAATCCTTCTACGAGAAGCAGATCAAGGCGCTGTTCAAGGACACCAAGCTCCGCGGCGACGACGGCGCCGAGCTGTCGATCTCGGTCGAGCTGCGCCCCGATCCGCAGAACCGGTACGACCCGCACGCGGTCGGCGTGTGGGGGAAGACCGGGCAACTCGGCAATCTCTGTTCCCTCTGAACTCTCCGCCGGGCGAGAGACACCAGGTGCTTCCGCTCGGCGCGGCGATCCAGGTCTCCGGCGAGGACAAGCACATGGACGCCCTGATTCCGCATCTGCGGCCGGAAGGCGAGGGCTGGGTCCACGCCACATTGCACCCGATGACCGAGCAGACGGCCCGGACTTCCAAAGAGCTTGTCGAGGTACGCGTCGACGGCCGCCGCGTCGGGCAGCTCACCCCGAAGATGAGCGGCGACCTGCTGCCCGCCGTCACCCATCTCGCCGTGAGCGGCACGACCGCGGCCGCGCGGGCCGTCGTCAAGGGCAACCGGCTCAAGGCCGAGGTGGTGCTCTACGTTCAGCGCGCCCACGAGCTGCCGGCCAGCTGGCTCGAGGCGCAACCGGCGACGGCCGCGCCTCGCGCTCACGTTCCGGTGCCGCCGCGGCCGACCGGGCTACGGTTCGTGGTGCCGCCGGAGTGGCCCCAGCCTCCGGACGGCTGGGAACCGCAGACGGGGTGGCAGCCGGATCCCAGCTGGCCGTCCGCGCCGGACGGTTGGCAGTACTGGCGGCTGACCTGGGCTCAGGCCGAGTAGCGGCTCACCTTTTCCGGGTGCAGGACGATACGGACGAGTGGGGCCGTGCGCCATTCCGTGAGGAGCTTGTCGTGCTCGGGGTCGGTCCAGGTCCAGTAGCGCTCGGCCAGGCGCAGGGCCAGCTCGTTGGCGCCGTCGTCGTGGACGGTGGCCTGGCCCTCGACCGCCACCCAGTGCTCGGGCTCGCCCGTCGGGGCGGCCACCACGATCGACGCGCGCGGGTTCTCGCGCAGGCGGCCGACCTTGGGGGACTCGGGCAGCGAGAACAGCTGGAGGTCACCGTCGGCGGTCAGCTCGAACCAGACCGGGCGCGGGGACGGCCAGCGGTCGCCGCGCGGGGCGACCGTGAGGAAGGCGTTGAGCGGGCGGGCCAGCAGTGCGAGATCCTCGTCGCGGAACATGACGTCCAACCTACAAGGCGAGCGCCGCCGCTTGCCGGATCGCTTCGGCGGCCGAGGTGGCGCCGCCGGCCTCGCCCACCACGACGGTCGGCCACGGGCCGAGGTCGAGGGTGCGCGGCACCGTGCCGTGGGAGGCCACGACCGGGCCCGCCACGTCGAGGCGTTCGAGGCGGCCGGCGGCCCCGATCAGCAAGGTGTCCTCGGTGATGGCCTCCAGGGTGGCCCCGAGCCGGATCTCCACTCCGGGCGCGGCACGCAGGCGGCGCTCGACGAGCACCTTCTCGCGGAAGCCGGCCTCCGGGGCGAGGGTCTCACCGGCGGCAAGCAGCAGCACCCGATGGCCGGCGGCGGCCGCCGCGTCCGCCACGGCGAGGCCGGCCCGGTCGGCGCCCCACACCGTCACCACGGAGCCGGGGACGGCATCGCGCCAGTCCTCGATGCCGATCACGCGGGGGAGGCAGGCGCCGGGGATCGGTGGCACGAAAGGGGTGCCGCCGCAGGCCATCACCACCGTCTCGGGACGCCAGGCCGCGACGACGGAGGCGTCGGCCGGGGTCGACAGACGCGTGTCCACACCGAGCCGAACCAGTTCTCGCGAATACCAGTCGAGCAGGCGGCCGAACTCGGGGCGGCCGGGAAGCGTTGCCGCGTAACGGAACCGGCCGCCCAGCGACGGTCCGGCCTCGAACAGCACGACCTCGTGACCGGCCGAGGCCGCCCGGTGGGCCGCTTCCAGTCCGGCCACGCCCCCGCCGGCGACGAGGACGCGGCGGGTCGAACCGCTCGGGGCGGGCGGGGGTGCGGCGTTGACCAGGCACCAGATCGGGCGCTGCGTGTGCAGCTCGTCGATGCAGCCCTGGTTGCAGGCGATGCACGGACGCGGGGCCACACCGGTCAGCGCCTTGCCGGTCCACTGCGGGTCGGCGTGCTGGGCGCGGCCCACCGCGACCAGATCGGCCGCGCCCGACCGGAGGATCTCCTCGGCCACCTCGGCCGTGGGAATGCGTCCCGCCACGCAGACGGGCTTTCCCAGAGTACGGAACTTGGCGGCGTACGGAGCCAGCACGCCCCGGACGACCTCACCCGGCTGGACCATCCACTCGCCGGCCTCGTAGCACCCGGCCGAGATGTCCAGCACGTCGACGCAGTCGAGCGGCAGACGGGCGGTCAGCGCGAGGGTGTCGTCGAGGGACAGGCCATCGGGTACGCCCTCGAAGGCGGACAGGCGAAGGAAAACCGGAAGACCCACGCGGCGTACGGCCGTCAGCACCTCCGAGACGAACGCCAGCGGATCGCCGTAGCGGTCGGTGCGGTGGTTCGTGCGCGGGGACAGGAACTGATGGATGAGGTAGCCGTGGGCCGCGTGCACCGAGAGGACATCCACCCCGGCCCCGGCGCACCGGCGGGCCGCCGCGGCAAAGTCGCCGACCAGCCCGGCGACCTCGTCGGTGGTCAGGGCGCGCGGGACCACACCGCGGAACGGCACCGCCGACGGCGCCACCGGCTGGCGGCCCGACACGGCCGGGGAGGTGACCCGCCCGGCGTGGTTGAGCTCCACGCCGAGCAGGGCGCCGCCACCGTGGACGGCCGTGGCCAGCGACTCGAGCCCCGGCACCACGTGGTCGCCGTGGGCGCCGAGCTGGAGCTGCCGGCCGCGCCCGTCCGGCCGTACGTAGGTGGCCTCGGTGAAGACCAGAGCCGCCCCGCCCGCGGCTCGCTCACGGAGGTAATCCACATAGCGCTCGGTGACCCGGCCGTCGGGGGTGCCGTAGTTGCGTTCCATCGGCGGGCTGACCACCCGGTTGCGCAGGCCGAGCGGGGTGAACGGCGAGCCGAGCAGCATCACAGTCCCAGGTAGATCTGGCGGACCCGGGGATCGTTGCGCAGCTCGTCCGACGTGCCGGTCATGGCGACCGCGCCGTTCTCGACCACCAGGCAGCTGCTGGTGGCCTCGAAGGTGAGCTTGGCGTTCTGCTCGACCAGCAGCAGGGTCAGGCCCTCGGAGCGCAGCCGCAGCAGCACGGCCAGGATGTCCTCGACCAGCTTGGGCGACAGGCCCATCGACGGCTCGTCGAGCAGCAGCAGCCGGGGTTGTGACATCAGCGCCCGGCCGATCGCCAGCATCTGCTGCTGCCCGCCGGACAGGGCCCCGGCCAGCCGGTGCCTCATCTCGCCCAGCACGGGGAACAGGTCGTAGACCTCGGCCAGTGTCGCCTTGGTCGACGAGTCCCATTTTCGGGCGTACGCGCCGAGCAGCAGATTCTTCTCGACGGGCAGACCGGTGAACACGTGCCGGCCCTCCGGGACGTATCCGATGCCGTGCCGGACCATGTCGCGGGCGCTGACCGAGCCCAGGTCCTTGTCGCCCAGCCGCAGTGTGCCGGACCGGCGTGGCACCAGGCCCATCACGGCCTTGAGGGTGGACGTCTTGCCGGCCCCGTTGGCGCCGATGACGCCGACCGCCTCGCCGCCCGGCACCTCGAAGCTGAGGTCCCGGACGGCGCTGACGCCGCCGTAGTTGACCGTCAGGCCTTCGACGGTCAGGGCAAGCCCGGTGGTCATCGCGTGGCCTCCCCGACGGACGGGACGGGAAGGTCGTCGGTGTTCATCGAATCCCCCAGATACGCCTCGATCACGGCGGGTTCGGCCGCCACCTCGGCCGGCGTCCCCGAGGCGATCACCCGGCCGCCGGCCAGCACGGTGATCTGCTCGCAGAGCGACATCACCAGGCCCATGTTGTGCTCGATGATGATGACCGTGCGGCCGCTGTCGCGGATCGACCGGACGATCTCGGCCAGCTGCCGCACCTCCTCGCCGTTGAGGCCGGCCGCCGGCTCGTCGAGCAGGAGCAGGGCCGGATCGGCGGCGACGGCCCGCGCGATCTCGACACGGCGCTGAATGCCGTACGGCAACGACTTGGGCGCGAGAGAGGCGAACTCCGTGAGCCCGTATCGGGCCAAGATGTCCGCGGCGTCCGATCGCAGAGTCACATCTCGCCGGATCACACTCAGCGGTCGCAGCACATAGCGCCACGCCGACAACGTCGACGAGCGGTCGAGCGCGACAAGGAGGTTCTCCTCGACCGTGAGGTCACCGAAAAGCCGCAGGTTCTGGAACGTCCGAGCCATGCCGGCGCGGGCCAGGCGATACGGAGTCCGCCCCGTCATGTCGGCGCCACGGAAGAACACCCGGCCCTGGGTCGGCTTGTAGAGGCCGCTGATCACGTTGAAGAGCGTCGTCTTGCCGGAGCCGTTCGGCCCGACGATCCCGCGGATCTCGCCGGTCGTCACGGTGAGCGAGACGTCGTCGAGCGCCTTGAGACCCCGGAACTGCTTGGTCACCCCCTCGACCCGCAGAAGTTGATCATCGGAGGTGGGTGAGGAGGCGGCGACGGCCTCGTACGGCTCGAACGGCCTCAACTGCGCCGCGCTTCCCCGCGTCCCGCGCCGATGGTCGATGGCGGCGCGGACCCGTCGAGGGAGGCCGGCCAGGCCCGTCGGGGCGAAGACGACGACCAGGACGACGACCGAGCCGTACGCCAGCTGGGCGATGGTCGGGTGGTCGACCAGGAGCTCGCGGACCAGGGCGAGACTGATCGCGCCGACCACGCAGCCGATCAGGCTCTGCCGGCCACCGATGATCACCATGGCCAGCAGCAGGAACATGTTGGCGATGTTGAACGACTCCGGGGCGACGTAGCGGATGAGCCCCGAGTAGAGGACGCCGGCCACTCCCCCGTACACGCTGGCCAGCATGAACGCCGTCATCCGGAGCATCGGCACCTCGGCCCCGAGCGCGCCCGCGGCCAGCGCGTCGTCACGCATGGCCCGCATCCGGCGGCCCAGGGCCGTACGGACCACGAAGAGCCCGAAGCCGAGCACCACCGCGAAGACGATCAGTTCCAGGTAGTAGTAGATGTACTCGCTGGACAGGTCCACGCCGGGCACGGAGGGCGCCGGGATCCCGGAGATGCCCTCGGCCCCGCCGGCGATCTCGGCGTTCGTCACCCAGTTCGTGAAGGCCAGGGCCAGCCCCAGCGTCACGATGCCCAGATAGTGCGACTGCACCCTCAGCGCCGGCGTGCCGATCACCAGCCCCATCAGGACGGTGGCCGCGACGGCCAGCACCCCGGCCACCCAGAAGCCCATCCCGGCGTGCGTGGTGAGGATCGCCGTGACGTAGGCGCCCACGCCGAAGAACGCCACCTGCGACAGGTTGACCTGACCGGCGATGCCCATGACGAGGCCGAGCCCGATGGCCAGGATCGCGAAGATGAGGATGACGTTGACGACGTGGATGGCGTACGAGTCGAGCCCGTACGGCAGGAACCAGGCCGCGACGCCGAGGGCAGCGATGATCAATATGCGCTGTCTCATGCCCGGTTCACCGTCCGCTCGCCGAAGATGCCGGTCGGCCGCACCATGATGATCACCGTGAAGACGAGGAAGGTGACCAGCTCGGAGTAGCCCTGGAAGTGCCCGGCGGTGAACGAGTCGAGGATCCCGATGGCCAGGCCGCCGAGGATCGCGCCGGGGATGCTGCCGAAGCCGCCGAGGATGGCGGCCGCGAAGCCCTTGATGCCGAGCGCGCCGCCGAGCGCCGGGCTGACGTAGAGCAGCGGCCCGACCAGGCCGCCGGCCAGCGCGGCCAGCCCGGCGCCGATCATGAAGGCGATCGCGTTGCTGCGGCCCACGTGGATGCCGACGGCCGTGGCCGCCTCGTGGTCCATCGCGACCGCCTGCATGGCGGCGCCCCTCTTGGTGCGCGACAGGAACAGCACCAGCAGCACGGTGGCCAGCGCCGCGATGGCCAGCACGACGAGGTCGTACGTCCTGATCCTCAGCCCGAAGATGTCGATCGGCGCGGTCTGCACCGGTGAGGGGACGGCGCGGCCGGTGGCGCCCCAGATCATGATGATCAGGGCGTCGAGCACGATGCCGAAGCCGATCGTGCCGATCAGCATGAGGTCGAAGTCCTTGTTCTCGAGCGGGCGCAGCACCCGCTCGATGACCAGGCCGATCGCCCCGGTCACGACGATCGCGACGATCATGGCCAGGGCGAACGGCAACTTGCTGGTCAGATAGAAGGTGGACGCCAGATAGGCGCCGACCGTGACGACGTTGCCGTGCGCGAAGTTGACCAGCCCCATCGTGCGGTAGACCAGGGAGAACCCCAGCGCCACCAGGGCGTAGACGGCGCCCAGGCTGACGCCGCCCACGATCGTCTGGAAGAAGACCTGCATGCCGGTCAGCTTCCGGCGGCCACGAGCTGGCCGCCCTTGATGACACCGATCGACGTCTCGAAGATGCCGACGCCGGTCTCGTCGAAGGCGAAGTTCCCGAGCAGCCCGTCGTGCTTGGTGGCCCTGATCGCGTCGGCCAGCGCCTTGCCGCTCGCGACGTTGCTGGTCTTGAGGGCGGTCAGCAGGATCTGGGTTCCGTCGTACGCCTTGGCGCCGTGCAGTTCGGCCTCCTCGTTGAACTTCGCCTTGTAGGCGGCGGCGAACTTCTTGGACGCCTCGTCGATGTCGTTGCTCAGGTACGGCGAGCTGACGATCGTGCCCTCGACGTTCTTCGCGCCGGCCGTGTCGATGAAGACCGGCGTGCCCTGCGGCGCCGCGCCGGCGAAGGTCGACGTGATGCCGAGGTCGCGGGCCTGCTTCACGATCAGGCCCGACTCGACCTCCTCGGCGCCCAGGAAGATGACCTTCGGGTTCTTCTGGCGGATCGAGGTGAGGACCGCGCTGAAGTCCTTCTGGTCGGCGGTGACGACCTGGTCGGCGACCGGCGTGACGCTGCGCGTCTGCAGCGCCTTGAGGAACGCGTCGTGCTCGCCCTTGCCGTAGCCGCCGTTGTTGGTGATCATCGCGATGCTCTTGATGCCCTGCTGGTCGACGATGTGCTTGGCCAGGGTCTCGTCGTAGGTGGTGGAGGTCGGGCCGTTGAGGAACAGGAAGTCGCTGCCGACCTTCACCAGGCCGGGCGACTGCCCGGAGGTGATGTTCGGGATCTCGGCCTGCTTGAGCAGCGGGGCCATGGCGATGGTGACAGCGCTCTCGGCGGTGCCGATCATCGCGATGTAGCCCTCGCTGTCGATCTTGCGGGCGAGGTTGGTGCCGGTGGTCGGGTCGCCCTGGTCGTCGAAGACGTCGAGCTGGATCTGCCGGCCGTTGACGCCGCCGGCCGCGTTCCACTCGTCGACGGCCAGGCGGGCGCCCTTGAGCTCCCAGGCGCCGAGCGAGCTGAGCTGCCCGCTCTGCGCGTCGACGACGGCGATCTTGATCGGGCCGGAGTCGCTGCCCGACTCCTCCTTGTCGGAGCCGGGCGCGCTGCAGGCGGTGGCTCCGGTCAGGACAACGGCGAGCACGGCGAAAGCGGTGGCTCTCATGCGGACCATGTGCGTGTCACCTCTTTAAAATCGACCTTGATAGATGTCCTTGATGTTCCAGTGGCCCGGGGTGGGCACCGGCTCGTTGACCATCGGCACGTCGATCACCGCGGGGCGGCGGCGCTCGACGGCCGACTTGAGGGCGACGGTGAGATCGCCGGGCTCCGCCACCAGATAGCCGTCGGCGCCGCAGGCGCGTCCGAGGGCGGCGAAGTCGGGGCTGTACGGGTTGCCGTCCGGATCGACGAAGTCGCATCCGTAGCTGCGGCCGAAGAAGCTCGACTGCAGGTCTGAGATCGTGCCGTGGGCACGGTTGTTCATCACCAGGAAGATCACCGGCAGGCCCTGCTCGACCGCCATGGGCAGCGCCGGGAGCTGGGCGCTCATGCCGCCGTCGCCGATCAGCGCCACCACGACCCGCTCGGGCTGGGCCAGTTGCACGCCGAGCGCGGCGGCCGGGCCGAAGCCCATGGTGGAGGCGCCGCCCGGGGTGATGAACCGGCCGTCGGCCGGCAGCGGGTAGCACTGGGCCACGCCGTTCTTGTTCCAGCCGACGTCGGTGACGAGCACGGTGTCCGACGGCAGCGAGGCGCGCACGTCGGCCAGGATCCGCTCGGGCCGCAGCGGGAACTGGTCACTGCGGCCGCGTTCGGCGCTGGCCGCGAACAACTCGGCCCGCGCCTGCCCGATCTCCGAGCGGAGCGAGGGCCGGTCGGTTCCCTCCGGCTTCCTTTGCCGTACGGCGGTGAGCACGCGCCCGACCGCAAGCGCGGCATCCGCCACGACGCCGATCTCGACCGGGTAGTTCCGCCCGATCTCGGCCGGGTCGATGTCGATCTGAATCAGCCGCGACGGTGGGAAGCGCCACGTGTACTCGGGATCCCACGAGCTCGAGTCGGTCTCGGCGAAGCGGGTCGCGATGGCCAGGACGACATCGGCGTTCCGGGCGTACTCGTTGGTCTCCTTGAGCCCCCAGAAGCCGGTCATGCCCAGCACGAGCGGGTGGTCGTCGGGCAGGGTTCCCTTAGCCATCAGCGAGTGGGCGACCGGGATGTCGAGATGTTCCGCGAGCTCCTTGAGGGCTTCGCTGCCCCGGAGGCCACCGCCGACGTAGATCAGCGGCCGTTCCGCCTCCACCAGCGCGGCGGCGATCTTTTTCGCGTCCGCTTCGGACAAATCGGGCCTGGTCGCGCTGATCGGCAACGGATACTCACCGCCGGGCGCGTCGCGGTTGAAGATGTCCATGGGGACGTTGAGCAGGACGGCGCCGGGGCGGCCGCTGGTGGCGGTCCAGAAGGCGCGCTCGGTGAAGCGGGGCAGGTCGGCCGAGCGCTGCACCTGCCAGGCCCGCTTGACGAACGGGCGGTAGATGGCGGTCTGGTCGGCGTCCGCGTGCAGGTTGACTTCCTGGTGCGGGTGACGGCCGTACATGTAGGAGGGGATGTCGCCGGAGATGGCGACCAGCGGCACCGAGTCGAGGGCGGCCGTGGCCACGCCGGTGACCGCGTTCATCATGCCCGGGCCGACGTGCATGAGCAGGACGCCCGGCTTGCCGGTGGCGCGGGCGTACCCGTCGGCGGCGTGCGCGGCGGTCTGCTCGTGGCGGGCGATGACGAAGTCGATGTCACTGCGGCCGATCGCGTCGAGCAGGGCGATGTTCGTGTGCCCGCACGTGCCGAAGATGTGCGTGACGCCGTAGCTCTTCAGCTGCTCGACCAGGGCGTCGGCGGCGGTCCTCATCAGTTCTCTCCCCAGATCGACAGGCCACGCAGGATCAGCGTTTTGACGACGGTGTAGTCCTCGACCATGTGGCGGGGGTCCTCACGGCCGAAGCCGGAGTCCTTCACCCCGCCGAACGGGACGTGGTCGAGGCGGTAGTTGGACGAGCCGTTGACGATCAGGCCGCCGACCTCCAGCTCGCGCCAGGCCTTGAAGATGCGGCCGGCGTCCCGCGTGAAGAGGCCCGCCTGAAGGCCGAAGCTGCTGGCATTGCACGTTTCGAGTACCGCGTCGAAGTCGTCGAACGGCAGCACTGTCACGAGCGCGCCGAAGACCTCCTTGACGACCACCTCGGCGTCTTCCGGCGGGTCGACGACCACGGTGGGGCTCAGCGTCGCGCCGTCGCGAGTGCCGCCGAGGGCGATTTGCCCGCCGCTCGTCGTCGCCCATTGTTGAACGCGTTCGGCGGCCGCCTCGTCCACCATGGAACCGACGTCCGTTGCCGGGTCGAGCGGGTCGCCTACCCGCAGGCGCTTCACTTCGTCGGTGAGTGCCTGAACAAATCGGTCTTTCTGCTCGCGGGCCACGTAGACGCGCTGGACGGAGATGCAGCTCTGCCCGGAGTTGCTGTAGCCGGTGCGGGCGCAGATCTTGGCGGCCTGTTCCAGGTCGGCGTCGTCGCAGACGATCGTGGCCGCGTTGCCGCCGAGCTCCAGGACCAGGCGCTTGGCGCCGGCGGCGCGGGCCACGGCCGCGCCCGTCTCGGCGCTGCCGGTGAAGCTGATGACGGCCACCTCGGGCGCGGCGCACAGCTCGGCTCCGACCTCTCCCCCGCCGTGCAGCAGTTGGACGGCCTCGACCGGGGCGCCCGCGTCGAGCAGCAGCGACACCACGGCGGCGGAGACGGCCGGGGCCTGTGGGGGCGCCTTGACGATCGTGCTGTTGCCGGCCGCGAACGAGGCGCCGAGCTTGTGGGCGAGCAGATTGGCCGGGGCGTTGAACGGCGTGATGGCCAGGGCCACCCCGGCCGGGGCCCGATAGGTCATCGCGGTGTTGCCGGCGCCGCGCGCCCAGCCGGCGACCGGGAGCACGTCGCCGCCGATGTCGCGGGCGGCGGCCGCGCAGACCGCGAACGTGTCGGCCACCCGGTCGAGCTCACCCAGGCCGTCGCGCAGCGGCTTGCCCAGTTCCAGCGCGAGCAGCCGGGCGATCGCCTCCCGGCGCTCGCCGGCGAGGGCGGCCGCGCGATCGAGGACGGCCGCTCGCGTGGCGGGGGCCAGGCGGGCCACCGTACGAGCGCTCGCTTTGGCGTATTCGGCCGCGGCCCGGGCGTCGCCCGGCTCGGCGGAGCGGGCGCTGCTGACGACCGTACGGGCGAAGGGCCCGACACGCTCGAAGGCCGGGCCTTCGGAGATCCATTTTCCACCGAGGAGCGTCGGCGTTCGGTCGACCATCTTCGCCTCCTCTCTGTCAGGTGGTCCACTAGACGGACCGGAGAAGCATCTTCTGGACCGCTCTGCGGACTCCGGTGTAACGTACGGTTGGCCGCCAGCGGAAGGCAAGAGGTTGACGCCAGAATCAGGGGCAGTCTTTTCGAGAGAGGGAGTCACCGTGACCCGCGACGAGAGCGCCGCCGACGGCTCGGGCGTCCGCAGCGTCCAGCGCGCGCTGGACATCCTGTCCCTGCTGAGCGAGGACCGGCCGCTGATCGCCGTGCGCGACATCGTCGCCGCGACCGGCCTGGCCAAGACCACAGTGATCCGGCTCGTGCAGACCCTGGAACAGAGCGGTCTGCTGTGGGCGACCACCACCGGATATATGGCCGGTCCGGGCCTGTGGCGGTGGGCGCACCTGGCCCGCCGCAGCTGGGAGCTGCCGCCGGAGACGCAGCGGATGATGCGGGAGCTGGCCGCCCGCGAGCGCGAGACGGTGAACGTCTACGTGGCCCGCGACATCGTCCGCGTCTGCATCGCCCAGCAGGAGAGCCCGCAGCCGCTGCGGCATGTCGTGCACGTCGGCGACGAACTGCCCATGTGGGCCGGCGCGTCGGCCAAGGTGCTGCTGCGCAACGCCCCCGACCCCCTGCTCGAACGGATCGCCGCCTCCTCCCCGTACGGCGAAGGCCATGTCCGCCGCATGCGGGAGTGGATCGACGAGGCCGACCAGCAGGGATACGCGACCAGCCACGGCGAGCGGGAGAACGGCCTGTCGGCCGTGGCCGTGCCGATCCTCGGCCGCTCCGGCACGGTCGTGGCCGCCCTCACCCTGAGCGGGCCGACCGTCCGCTTCGACGACGAGCGGGTCGCCGCCTTCGCCGAGGCGCTGCTCAAGGCGGCCGCCCAGATGAACGAGCGGGGTTTCGACCACCCGCTCTTCTAGAACACTTCTGCTGCTACGGGAGGAGTACCGCTGATGCCCGACCGGCCGCTCGACGGTGTCCGCGTCCTCGACCTCACCAACGTCCTCGCCGGCCCGTTCTGCACCTATCATCTGGCGCTGCTCGGAGCCGAGGTCCTCAAGATCGAGATGCCGGGGCGGGGCGACCTGGCCCGCCAGCTCGGCCCGGACCCGGCGCTGAACCGGCGGCGGCTCGGCGCGTCCTTCCTCGCGCAGAACGCGGGCAAGAAGTCGGTGGAGCTCGACCTGAAGGAGCGGGACGGCCGGGCGGTCTTCACCGAACTGGTCGAGCACGCCGACGTGCTGGTGGAGAACTACCGGGCGGGCGTCATGGACCGGCTCGGCCTCGGCTGGGACCATCTGCGCACGATCAACCCCGGGCTGGTCTACTGCGCTATCACCGGCTTCGGCCAGTCCGGGCCCCTGAGCCAGGCGCCGGCGTACGACCAGATCATCCAAGGCCTGTCCGGGATGATGAGCGTGACCGGAACGCCCGACACGGCCCCGCAGCGGGTCGGCTTCCCGGTGGCGGACACGGTCGGCGGGCTCAGCGCGGCCCTGGCCGTGGTGGCGGCCCTGGCCGGCGGACGGGGAGCGTTCCTCGACGTGTCCATGCTGGAGGCGTCGATGTCGGCCATGGGGTGGGCGGTCTCCAACTACGTGGTGAGCGGGGTCGAGCCCCAGCCGATGGGCGACCAGAACGCGACGGCGGCCCCGTCGGGCACCTTCGAGACGGCGGACGGCCCGCTGAACATCGCGGCCAACCGCCAGGAGCAGTTCGAGACCCTGTGCCGCCTGGTGGACCGCCCCGGCCTGCTCACCGACCCGCGGTTCGCCGAACGGGAGGCCCGCAAACAGCACCGGGCCGAGCTGAACGAGGCGCTGAACGAGGCGCTGCGAGCGCGCCCGGCCGGCCAGTGGGAACAGATCCTGCCGGCGGCCGGGGTGCCGGCGGCCCGCATCCTGACGGTCCCCCAGGCGGTCGCGTCGCCTCAGCTGGCCGGTCGTGGCTTCTTCACCGAGCTGAGGTCGCCGGCCGGCGGCCCGTTGCGGGTCAGCGGCAGCGGCGTGCTCGTCGACGGCGAACAGCTGACGCCGATGTCGCCACCACCGGCGCTCGGCGAACACAACGAGGAGCTGCCGGAGCTGTTGCGGCGCTGGCGGGACGAACCGCCGCTCATGCACGGCGGGTCCCGGTCAGAGTCTCGAAGTCGGCGTACATCAGCTCCTCGTCGGGCGTGAGCCCCGTGAAGAGCCGGAACGACGCGGCGGCCTGGTGCACGACCATGCCGCCGCCGTCGGCCACCCGGCAGCCGCGCGCCCGCGCGGCCCGGATCAGCCCGGTCTCCAGCGGCCGGTAGATCACGTCGGCCACCCACAGCGCCGGCCGCAGATGTTCGGCCGCGACCGGCATGCCCGGATGCCCTTCCATGCCGATCGGTGTCGCGTTGACCAGCCCGTCGGCGTCGGCCAGGCGCGCCGGCACCTCGTCGGGGGCGATCACGTCGACCGTCGTGCCGGTGTTGTCGCCGATGGCGCGGGCGAGCCGGCGCGCGCGCCCGGCGTCCAGGTCGGCCAGGGTGAGCAGCCGGGTTCCGGTGCCGGCGATCGCGGAGGCCACGGCCGCGCCCGCGCCGCCGGCGCCGATCTGCACGACGTGGCCGGTGGCGACGCCGGGGAGTTGCCGGGCCAGCCCGGAGGCGAAGCCGTAGCGATCGGTGTTGTGCCCGGTCGCCCGCGAACCGTCGAACAGCACGGTGTTCACCGCTCCGAGCAGGGCCGCCTCGGGCGAGAGCTCGTCGAGGAACCGCACGACGTCCTGCTTGTACGGATGGGTGACGTTGACGCCGCGAAATCCGAGCCGCCGGGCGGCGACCAGCGCGTCGCCGAGGCCGACGCCGAGCAGGGACGGGTCGATGAGCTGGTAGAGGTAGCGCAGACCCTGCCGGTCGGCCTCGAGCTCGTGCAGCGCCGGGCTCATCGACGTGGCGATGTTCGCGCCGATCAGGCCGACCAGGAAACGACGGTCCACGTTGCTCTCCAGTTCTTTGTACGAACCAGTACGTTAGTTATTCTCGCCCGACCGGTCCCCTGTCAAGACCGCCCGGGAGATCAGATGAGCTCGATGCCGTCCTCGGCCACGTCCGGGCCGGCGGCGGGGTTCGTGTTGTTCAGATGCCCGTACCGGAAGCGCGTCCCCGGGTGTCGCGCGAAGTGCGGGCGCGAGTCGGCCATCGGCAGATGCCCCATGCTCGCCGCGCTCCCCGGCCGCCCGGTCACGCGGGTCAGCTCGTCATCCGTGGCGAAGGTGCCGTCGAGCAGAACCTCGTCGGCGCCGGCGATGAAGCCGTCGAACTCGGTGGTCCACGCGGGAAGACAGGTGGCATGGACGAAGCTCGCGGAGGCCGAGGAAAGCCGCAGGGCCGACACCCAGCCGTCGCCCGGGAGGCCGGCCGCGTAGCGGGGACGCTTCGGGCCCACGGTCAGCCGGCGGACGGTCAGGCCGCCGTCGAGGTCCAGCTGGGCGGGCAGGTCACGCCATTCGACATTGGTGTACGCCGAGAGCAGCGCCCGGAACGGCGCCAATGCGCTGGTGACGGCCCTGGTGGCGTACACCGTCAGCGCATTGGCCTCGCGCAGCGAGAGAAGGCCGATGGTGTGATCGAGCTCGGCGGTGGTGAGCAGCACGCCGCGCACGGGCGTCTCCCGGAGGCCGGGGCCGGGCCGCAGCTCCGGTGTGCCGATCAGCTGGGTCCGGATGTCCGGGGAGGCGTTGATCAGGTACCACGCGTTCCCGTCGCCGGAGACCGCCACCGAGTCCTGCGACCGGTGGTGACCCCGGAGGCAGGTTTCACAGGCGCAGTTCCATTGCGGGCAGCCGCCGCCGGCCGCGCTGCCGAGGACGCGAACCCTCACCGGTAGCGCCGGGGAATCACGGCCGGGCGGGGACCACCGGCCGGGATCAGGTCCTCATGGTGCGGGGACAGGGTGCAGACCGGGTCGGTGGCGGCGGCGTCGCCGGTGAGCTGGAAGGCCTGGCAGCGGCAGCCGCCGAAGTCGAGCTCGCGCAGATCGCAGCTCCGGCACGGGTCGGGCATCCAGGCCGTGCCCCGGAACCGGTTGAACAGCTCCGAGCCGAACCAGATCTCCTCGAGGGAGCCGCTGGGCCTCGGGCCGGGGAGCTGATCGGCGGCCAGGCACGGCAGGACGGTGCCGGACGGGTTCACCGCGAACTGCCGCGAACCCCAGCCGTTCATGCACGGCTTGGGGCGGCCCGTGTGGTGATCCGGGCGGACGTAGACGATCTCCATGTCGTAGCGGCCGTGCACGCGGGCCGCGGCCTCGTCGGCCCGCTCGATCTGGGCCGCGGTGGGCATGATCGCGGCGCGGTTGCGCAGGCCCCAGCCGTAGTACTGGGTATGTGCCAGTTCGAGCCGGGACGCGCCGAGGCTCGCGGCGAAGGCGGCGATCTCGTCGAGAGCGTCGACGTTGGCGGCGTGGAGCACCACGTTGACCGTCAGCGGCAGGCCGGCCTCCCGGACGAGGGCGGCGGCCGCGATTTTGCGGTGGTGCGACCGCAGCCCGGCGATGGCGTCGGCCGTGGCCGGGTCGGCGTGCTGCACCGAGAGCTGTACGTGGTCGATGCCGTCGAGCCGCTTCTCGGTGAGGCCGACCCCGCTGGTGATGAGATTCGTGTACATGCCGAGCCTGCGCGCGCGGGCGGCCAGCTCGGGCAGGTCCGGCCGCAGCACCGGCTCCCCACCGGAGAAATGCACTTGGAGTACGCCGAGATCGCGCGCCTGCGTCAGCCGCTCCAACCAGTGCTCGGTGTCCATCTCGGCGCGTGTGATCTCCACCGGATTCGAGCAGTAGCCGCAGCTCAGCGGGCACCGATAGGTCAGCTCGGCGACCATTCCGACGGGTAACGGTGTCCTTTTCAGCGGTTTACCCGCGATATTTCGGACACGTGCGGGGTATCCGCCGTCGGCAAGCAACCGCCGGTCGGCCAGGTCGGCGATGAGATCGGATATGTCGCTTATGGAAACCCCGTCGTACATCGCGGCCAGCACGCCGACCATCTCGGGTACAGGGCGGCGACCATCGCAGGCCCGGACGACGTCGGCCGCCGGCCCGTCCAGCAGCAGGCTCCCCTCCGGATAGAGCAGCGCGTCGACGTCACGCACGGGGTCGTGGACGAGCCGTACGCCGCCGGCCAGGCCCGGCCTCATCCGATGCCGCCCTGATAGTCGATGGCGTCGAGCATCGCCCCGAGCACGTCGCATTTGAAGGCCAGCGCTCGCACCGCCGCGATCTGCGATTCCCTCGTCCGGCAATGCGTGAGCACCAGATCGAGCGTGTAGCGCGCGTCGTCGCGGACGACGGGAATGCGGTTCTCGAAATAGGCGTAGCCGTCGGGTTTGATCCAGTCGTAATGCTCGCGCCACGCGACGACACGGGCCGCCATGAGCGTGGGTGAGAACATCTCGGTCAGCGCCGCGGCCGCCGCTTCGATCCACGGCCGCTGCTGGCAGAACTGGAGATATCCGTCGACCGCGAAGCGGGTTCCCCGCGCCACGTGGCGTTCGTCGAGAAGCTCGTCCCGGGACAGCCCGACCGCGTCCGCGAGCACCAGCCAATCGGCCTCGCCGCCTTCGCCGTCGCGCGCGCCGTCGTGGAAGACGACGCGGGACAGCCAGGCCCGGCGCACCGAGGGCAGCGGGCAGTTCGCGATAACAGCGGCATTCTTACGCGCCAATATCTGCTGGTAGTACCACCGGTTGGCGACCCACGAGCGGACCTCACCCGGGCTGCACTCCCCCGCGTGCAGGCGCCGATGGAACGGATGGCCGTCCCAATAGCGCGGCGCGAGGGAGCGCAGCTCGGCGGCGAAAGCCTCGCGGCTCAGCGCTTCGTCAGCCACGGGCGGTCGACTCCGGCGTACCCCGAGATCTCGGCGCGCGATTCGAGGCATTCCGTACGCGGCTTGGTCCAGGTCTTCTTCTTCTCCATCGCGGTTCCTCCCTATACGCAGAACGGGATCTTGCCCATGGCGGACAAAATTCCATTGACGACGTGTTTCTTGAAAAAGGCCTGACCCACAAAACCCGACCCGTCGATGTACGCCTGCGAGTCGTGCCCGAGCGCGGTCACCCAGGACCGGCCGCCGTCGTAGTACTGGCACCAGGAAATGGGGTGGAACTTGCCGTGCCCCGGATGGGTGTTCGATTTCGTGGCCAGCGACGCTTCGTCCACGGCGAGCAGGAATTTCACCCGGGTCGGGAAGGGCATCCAGTTGTACCACTCGTCCTTGAACTCCCAGCGCGGCGGCAGCCCCTGCGTCGAGGAGTCCTTGGTGAGAGTGACGACGGTGCCGTTCTGGTTCGCGCCGTGGTCGTAATACTGGGTGCCGCCGCTGAGGCCCTCGTAATAGGGCCAGTTGTATTCGGTGCCGCCGATCGCGTTGTGGATGCCGACGAAACCGCCGCCGGCCCGCACGTACTGCCGCAGCGCCGTACGGGCCGCGTCGAGGTGAGCCGGCGTGGTGGTGTTCACCGCGGCGTTCGGCTGCACCGCCGTGCCGTGCTTGAAGAGCGTGTCGCGGCTGGTGCTGCCGAAGACGACCGCCTTGTAGGTGCTGCCGATTCCCGGCATCAGCGTGACGTCCTCGGTCCAGTCAACCTGCACGCCGACCTCGCCCATCCACTTGACGATCGCGTTCTGGAGCACGTGGGCGTCGGTGAGCGCGGGGTTGAGCCCGGCGGCCAGGGCCGGCCCGAGATGGGCGTGGCGGGGTCCGGCCGTCCGTGTGTAGAGAAGGATCTTGTCCTGCCGGTTGGCCACCCAGGGGTGGTAGGAGGCGGGGACCTGGCCGCGGACGACGTTGTAATAGGGGTCGAAGTATTTCTCCTGGCCGCGGGGAATGTTCGTGGTGATCGGCTCTTTGACCGTCGGCTCCCGGCCGCCCGCGTGGGCCTCGGCCGATCCCGCGCCGGTGGTCGCACCGACCGCCGCCGCGGCGGTGGCGGCCGCGGCACCTCTGAGGACATTGCGCCTGTTCGTCACTCTGACCAGCCTTCCCGGTGGTCCGCCAGGCGGACCGAGTGTTCCGATCTAACGGCCGGGCTCAATATAAAGACGATGTTTCCAGCAGCGCAAGCATGGATTACTTTCGCTGCGCGTCGTAGGCTGCGTACCTCTAGACGGACCTGTAGGTCCACTAGGTGGACCACTAAGGAGAACGCGATGGAGGTTCAACGCCGCACAGTCCTCAAGGGGACGATTGCCGCGGCCGCGCTGGTCGGGGCGGCGCCGTCCCCCGCCACCGCCGCCAAGCCGGCGCAGGCGTGCACCACCCCGGGCGGATCCGACTTCCCCAAGGTCGGCGGCAACTACGGCAACCAGAACTACTCGGCGCTGCGCGACATCAACCAGGGCACGATCCGCCGGCTCGGCGGCGCCTGGGTCAACCGCATCGAGGGCGGGCTCACCACCGGCACCAACCAGAGCACGGCGGTCGCGGTCGACGGGGTGCTCTACATCGAGTCGGCGCTGGGCAACGTGCACGCGGTCGATGGCCGCACCGGGCAGACCAAGTGGACGTACCAGCAGACCCGCGGCACCCTGACCCGCCGCGGCGTCGCGGTCGGCGCCGGCAAGGTCTTCACCCACGGCAAGGGCAGCTGGATCATCGCGCTCGACCAGGCCACCGGCGCCGTCGTCTGGGAACGGCAGATCACCGGCTACGGGACCATGGAGAAGGTCGCCGTCACCTATCACGACGGGCTGCTGCACGTCGGCACGCACGACAGCAACCGGGCCGCCGCGCTGGCCCTCGACGCCACCGACGGCTCGCTCGTCTGGAACTTCTGGGGCGCGCCCGGCCCCGGTGAGCTCGGCAACGACACCTGGGAGGGCGACTCCTGGCAGGTCGGCGGGGCGACGCCGTGGCTGCACCCGGCGCTCGACCCGGAGCTCGGGCTCGTCTACTGGACGTTCGGCAACGCGCGCGGCAGCAACTCGTCGCAGGACGGCTCGGGCCGCGGCGGGCAGAACCTGTTCTCCAGCTCGATCGTCGCCATGGAGATCAAGACGGGGAAGTACCGCTGGCACTTCCAGTCGGTGCACCACAACATCTGGGACATGGACAACTCCATGGCCCCGGTCCTGGCCGACGTCCGCATTCACGGCCGCCTCCGCAAAATCGTCGTCTACGGCAGCAAGAGCGGGATGTACTACATTCTCGACCGTACGGACGGGAGCGCTCCGCTCGGAATCGACGAGATACCCGTACCGCAGGAACCCCGGCAGAAGACCTGGCCGACCCAGCCGTTCCCCCGCCAGGGCGGCTGGATCGAGAATGAGGTCGTCCCGCAGCCGCTGGGAACGTCGGTGCCGGGCGATCCGAACCGGGCCGTGCCGAACTACAAACGCGGCAAGCTCTACGACCCGTTCTGGGACGTGCCGGTGCTGTCCACACCGGGGCATGGGGGTGGAGCGTGCTGGAACCACCAGTCGTACAGCCATAATTCCGGTCTGGTCTACACCGGTTACGGATATGTGGCGGCGGCCCATTCCCTCTCGGAGAGCAGCAACGGCCTGCGCCCGCCCGGCGAATACATGACCGGCGGCGTCGTCGCGGTCGACCCGACCACCAACAAGGTGCGCTGGAAGCGGCGCATGCCGTATTCCCTGGCCCATGGCAACGGCGTGCTCAGCACGGCCGGCGGGCTCATCTTCATCGGCCAGCCCGACGGCAATCTCATCGCCCTCGACGCGTTCAACGGCCGCGAGTTGTGGCGTTTCCAGTGCGGCGCGGCCATCAGCGCCAGCCCCATCATGTACGAGGTGGACGGCACCGAATATCTGTCCGTCTACGCCGGCGGAACGGGAATCCCGTACGGCGACTCGGCTCCGCGCGGCGACTTCCTGTGGACGTTCAAACTCGGCGGCACGGTCAAGCCGGCCCCGACCCCGCCGCCCCCGGTGGTCCGCCGTCCAGTGTCCGGCGGCCCGGTCGAGGGAAGCGTTGTGAACAACACCGTCGTCCTGGCCCGGACCTTCGACGCGGCGACCGGAACAGTCGGCTCGGTCGAGTCGACGGCCGTCAACGGAATGGCGCCGACCCATTTGCGCGTGCCGGCCGGCACCACCGTCACTTTCGTGAACCCGGCCGACAACGTGCACGAGCACGGCGCCACACAGTTCTTCGAGGGCCTGTTCGACATCCGGCTGAAGCCCGGCGAGTCTTTCCAGTACACGTTCAAGCGCCGCGGCGAGTATTTCTACAACGACTTCCACAGCCCGCGGCCGACCGGCAAGATCGAGGTTTACTGACCATGACCGACTCCCAGGCCGCGGACTGGTGGGCCACCGCCGTCTCCCGCATCGAGCCGAACGTCATCGAGCTGCGCGGCATCCCCGTCGCCACGCTGATCGGTGACATCACCTTCGGCGAGATGACCTGGCTCATGCTGCGCGGCTCACGCCCCACCCCCGGCCAGCTCCGTCTTTTCGAGGCGGCCCTGATCGCCGGTGTGGACCACGGCCCCCACGCCCCGTCGATCGCCGTGGCCCGGATGGCCGCGACCTGCGGGGTCGGTCTGAACAACGCGATGGCCAGCGCCATCAACGTCCTGGGCGACTCACACGGCGGCGCCGGCGAACAGTGCGTGTCACTGCTGTCGGAGATCGTCACCCGCGCCGTGCCGGCCGACGTGGTCATCGCCGAGTGGCGCGCCCGCGGCATCCGCTACCTGCCCGGCTTCGGTCACCGCTTCCACACGCGCGATCCGCGCCGCGACCCCCTCCTGGAGCTGACCGCCGCGGCCGCGGCGGCCGAGGTGGTGCCCGGCGACCACCTGCGGGCCGCCCTGGCCGTCGAGAAAGCCCTCCAGCCCGTACCCATGAACATCGACGGCGCCACCGCGGTCATCTACGCCGAGCTCGGCTTCCCCGCTCCCCTGGCCCGGGGCCTGTTCGTCCTGAGCCGCAGCGTCGGCATCCTGGCCCACGCGTGGGAGGAGACTGGACAGGGCCGCCGCAACAAGGGCCCGATCCCCCCGGCGATCCGCCCCACCTTCCTCGGGCCTACCTAGACACTTCGTCGAAGAAGGCCGACTTGCGACGTTCGTACTCCTCCGGGCTGGAGGTGGCCTTGAGGTCGTTGTAGGCGCGCAGCAGGCTCGGGTCGGCCGCGAGACGCCGCCAGGTGCGGGTGAAGCGAAGGTCGTGCCCGGACCCGGCCGGGGTCACGGCGACGCCGGTCGGCAGCGGGGCGTCGGCCTCGAACGTGGCCAGGGTGGGCCGCCTCGATGACGTCGTCGGAAGGGCGCACCGGCTCAGTATCCGACGTCCCGGTGGCGCAGGCCCGCGTATCCGGCGCCGACCAGTGCGGCGGCGAGCACGGTCAGCGTCAGCAGGGGCGTGACCGTGGCCTCGTCCAGGGGCACCTGTGGCGTGTGCGTGAACGGCGAGGCCTGCCGCGACCAGCCGGGCAGGTCGAAAGAGTCGGCGAACAGGGTGACGACGGCGCAGTACGCGATCACGGTCCAGGCGACGATCGCGGCCGGCCGGGGCAGCCAGCCGAACGCCAGCACCGTCACGCCGACGATCAGCCACACCGCGGGCAGGTAGGCGAGCGCGACCCCGATCAGCCGCGGCACCTGGCTCAGGTCGGACACGGTCGCCCCGTACGCCAGGCCCTCGCCGAACCCGAACGCGATCAGGGTCAAGGCGGTGCCGGGCAGGGCGACACCGAGCTGACCGGCCAGCCAGGTCCCCCGGCTCACCGGTGCGGCCAGCACCACCTCGGCCCGCCCGGACGTCTCCTCGGCCCGGGCCCGCAGGATGCTGGTCACCCCGTACGCCGCCGCCAGCACCGCGGCCATCCCGGCCGTCACGGCCAGGTAGGCGTTCAGAACGTCGCCGGCGCCGCCGGTCAGGAACTGCGCTATCTCCGGGTTGTCACGGACGTACTGCTCGATGCTGTCGCCGATCGAGCCGTACGCCACCCCGAGCAGCAACAGCCCGACCGCCCAGCCGGCGACCGCTCCCCGCTGGAGCCGCCACGCCAGCGCGTACACGTTCCCCAGCGCCGCCGAGGCCCGCGCCCGCCCGAGCCTGGTCGCGACCAGACCGGCGCCGAAGTCACGATGCGCCAGCAACAGCACGGCGGCCACGCCGAGCAGCGCGGCGACGGCCAGCGAGAGCACCACCGGCCACCACCGGTCGCCGGCGAACGGCAAGGTCCGCTGCCCCCAGCCGATCGGCGACGCCCAGGACAGCGCGCCGCTGCCCACGTCGCCGGCGGCACGCAGCGCGAAGGAGGCGCCGAGCAGGGCGGCCACGGTCCCGTACACCGCGCGGGTGCTCTCGAAGACCTGCGCCGCCACCGCGGCCGACGCGGCGAACACGAGGCCGGTCGCGGCGATGGCCACCCCGAACAGGGCCGATCCGGCCACCGGCAGCCCGGTGCCGGCGGCCACGGCGAACACCAGCAGGCCGGCGGCGACGTCGGCCAGTCCGGCGAGAAGCAGCGCCGCGGCCAGCGGCGCGTGCCGGCCGACCTGGCCGGACCGGATCAGCTCGGCCCGGCCCGACTCCTCGTCGGCGCGGGTGTGCCGGCCGACCAGAAACATGCTCATCAGGGCGACCACGATCACGGCGAAGGCGAAGATCTCGAACACGATCTCGCCGCCGATCGACACGAGCAGATCGGTCGGCCCGCTCATCGCGATCACGGCGTTGTTGGCGCCGATCGTCTCCCGGAGCTGCCGCAGCTCCTCCGGGGTGCCGTACAAGTCCTGGCTCTGCACGGACTGCACCAGCACGAGAAGCGTGACACCGAGCAGCCACCAGGGAAGGCTCATCCGCTCCCGGCGCAGCAGGAAACGAAGAAGCGCCAGGGTCCCGGTCACGAGGCGCCACCGTCCTCGCCGTAGTGACGCAGGAACAGCTCCTCGAGCGTGGGCGGGGAACTGGTCATGCTGCGCACGCCCAGCGGGGCGAGCTCACGGACGACGGTGTCGAGCTGGGCGGTGTCCACATCGAACCGGGCATGATGGTCGTCGATGACCACGTCGTGCACGCCGGGCAGCCGCCCGATCCCGTCGACCGGCCGCGTGGTCTCCACAGCGATCGACGTCCGGGTGAGATGACGCAGCTCGGTCAGCGTGCCCGACTCGACAGTGCGGCCGAGCCGGATGATGCTCACCCGGTCGCACAGGGCTTCGACCTCGGCCAGGATGTGGCTGGAGAGCAGGACCGTACGGCCCTGGCTCTTGAGGTCGTGGACGCACCGCTGAAACACCGACTCCATCAACGGGTCCAGTCCGGACGTGGGCTCGTCGAGCAGCAGAAGCTCGGCGTTCGACGCGAGCGCGGCGATGAGGGCGACCTTCTGCCGGTTCCCCTTGGAGTACGTCCGAGCCTTCTTCCGAGGATCGAGATCGAACTGCTCGAGCAGCTCGTCACGGCGCCCCCGGTCGACGCCACCGCGCAGGCGCCCCAGCAGATCGATGACCTCACCACCGGTGACCCCGGGCCACAACGTGACGTCACCCGGCACATAGGCCAGACGCCGGTGAAGCCGGTCGGCGTCCCGCCACGGATCACCACCGAGCAGACGTACCTCTCCGGCATCCGCCCGCAGCAGACCGAGCAGCACACGGATGGCGGTGGTCTTACCGCTGCCGTTGGGACCGAGGAAGCCGTGCACCTCCCCCGCGGCCACGGTCAGGTCGAGCCCGTCAAGCGCCTTGGTCGGGCCGAACGACTTGTGCAGAGCGGTGATGGCGATCGCCGCTTCGCTGGACATGTCCATGTCAGCTCCTGGGTCGCGCGCAGTAAGACCAGCCTTCCCGGCACAACATCCAGCATCGTACGACCCGCCGGCACGCTGGAGCCGCCCGATATTCCTCAGGGCTTCCAGAAACGAGCGGTGTCCATTCGGGATCTGTACTCGACCAGCGCGCGCAGAGGCTGGTCAACAACGTCCCGACCAAGGCGCGGTCGAATTCCGCTCCGGGTTCCGATCAGCCGGGTGGTTCCCATGATGGAAGGGCCTGATGACTCAGCCCTCCAGGACGTCAGGCGCTCGGACCCGCGTTGGCCGGAAGGGAGCCGTCGAGGCTGGACTGGGCCAGCAGCTCGCCCAGCAGTGGGGCGAACTTCATCAAGTTCTCGCCGTACGTGGCGAGCACTCGGCCGTTGCGGGCGAACTGGAGACCGTCGCCCAGGGCCGGGTCATGAGTGCAGTAGACGCGGGCGATCGGGCGCGGCTCGACGAAAGGCAGATGCTCGGTGACGTACGCGGTCAGCAGCTCCAGTGACGCCTGTTCGGCGGCGGGCCGTCCTCGGTCCCAGGCGACCAGTGCGGAATCCACATCGGCTCCGACCGCCCAGGTGCCGGGGGCGGCCAGGTGCTGGTAGGTGTCCTCGGTGATCCAGCACTGGAGCGGCTCGGGCGCGCCGGGGCGGATCGGGAAGCTGACGCGCAGGTGGTGTTCCAGCGCGGGCGGGGTGTCGATGCCGGCCCCGGCGGCCAGCGCCGACGTGCCGGCGCCCGCGCAGATCACGGCGGCGTCGAACGTGTCGACGTCGGTGCCCGCGTGGATCCGTACACCTGCTGGGAATTCTTCGACGGCGTCGACGTGCGCCGTCCGCAGGCGGTCGCCGACGGCAGCAAGCAAGTAGGCGCGGATGCGGTCGACCCGGATCACCCCGCCGGCCGGATCGAGCAGGGCCGGGCCCGTGAAGGTGGTCGCCGGCAGGCGCAGCCGGGACGATCCGGGCTCCACCATCTCGTGGGTGGCGCCGGCCGCGGCCATCGCCGCCGCCCAGTTTCCCGCCTCGAGGCCGCTGACCACCGTGCCCACCTCGTCGATGAGGGACGGGCCCCACTCGGCGAACAGCGCCCGTGACCGGGCCGCCAGCTCGACCATGTCGGGGTAGGTGTGGGCGAGCCGGAAGATCCGGGTGTCGCCGGCCGAGCGTTCGCCCATCGGCTCCCCGGCCTCGTAGCAACGGACCTCGGCGCCGCGCCGGAGCAACGCGGCCGTGGCCGACAAACCGACGACACCGCCACCGATCACCGCGACCTTCATGGCGGCGACGCTATCAGCGCCGCTCGCGTAAGGTCACCGCCATGTCAGCCTGGACCACGCCCGAGCGCCCCGAGCCGCCGATCCGGCCCGTCGACGAGCGGGCCGCGCTCGACGACCGCTTGGAGTTCCAGCGCACGACGTTGCTGCTGAAATGCGGCGGCCTCACCCCGGAGCAGTTGGCCGTCCGTTCGGTGGCGCCGTCGACGCTGTCGCTGCTCGGGCTGGTGCGGCACCTGTCGGCGGTCGAGGCCTGGTTCCACGACTTCGACGGGCTTCCCGGCCACCACTACTACTGGGACTACGCGCCGGATTCCCAGTCCCGCAGCGACGTCGTCGACGTCGCCCGCGCCGACGACGACCTGGCGAGCTATCTGGCCAGCGTCGCCCGGTCGCGTGCGGCCGTCGCGGGCCGCGGCCTCGACGAGATCGACCCGGGCGGCGACCACTCGCTGCGCTGGATCTACCTGCACATGATCGAGGAGTACGCCCGCCACAACGGGCACGCCGACCTGCTCCGCGAACGCATCGACGGCGCCACCGGCGAATAATGTCTGAGCGCCTCGCGGACAGCGGTCCCAGGCGCTCGCCGGCCAGCCACGAACCGTGCCGCGTGGGCGGCCGTCGCCGCGTCGGGCGGGACAGCCCTGCAGCAGGATCCGCCGCTCGGTGCGCAACGCCAGGGAGAAACGAGATCAGGCGGTCCTGTTCCAGCTCTCGACCACCGCGCCCCGGTTGGGGTCGACGCGTTCGGACTTGCCGCGGTCAGGTGGAAAGGTCATAGCCGGCTGTACGCCGGTTGCGCGGGAGTCCACTGTGGTGGCGGCGGGACGGTCTCGGCGATCCGGAAGCGGCGGGCCAGCAGGACGATCGCCGCGGCGTAGCCGATCAGGCCCGGCAGGTCGGCCAGCGCCAGCTGCCACGGCATGTCCGTGGCGGTCTCGTCCACGGTCAGGTCTCCGTAAGCCGCCGACAGGCCGGCGCCGATCAGGTTGTTCATCACGTGCAGGGCGATCGCCGCCTCCAGGCCGCCCGTGCGGATGGTCAGCCAGCCGGCCACCACGCCGAAGACGATCAGGTCGGCGAAGCCCCACGGCGTGCCCCAGCCGTGCAGGGACGCGAAGACGATTGCCTGTACGGCTATGGGCAGCCACGGATTGCGGGTGCCGACCGCCTGGAGGAGCCAGCCGCGGGTCAGGTACTCCTCGGCCGCGGCCTGGAGCGGCACGACCAGCAGCAGCACCAGCATCGACACGGCGAACGGGCCCCAGCCGGCCAGCGCGTCGTCGAGGCCCACATCCTCACCGGTGAGCGTGGCGAAGGTCAGGCCGGCGCTCAAGAAGACGGTCACGGCCACGCCGGCGACCGGCAGGCAGGTGAGCAGCCACCGCACACGCAGGCGGCCCGTCACCGAGGAGACCGTGCCGGCCGGGCGGCGCTGGATCAGCAGGGCGGCGAGCAGCGGGAACGGCAGCAGCACGGCGATGAATAGGAACGACACCGCCAGGTCGGGCAGCGGGCCGAACGACGGGTTGCCGTAGGCGTCCTCCGGGCGGCCGGCGATCGTGCCGACCAGGGTGACGGCGAGGAGGCCACCGATGGCCATGTTGAGGCCACCGACGACGATGAACAGGGTGCCGACGACCGACCGCCACCACCGGAACGTGGGGGTACGGGCGAGCCGGTGGTACGGCGCGGACGGCGCCGGGGGGATCACCATGGCCACCAGTGTGGCGGGGCATGCAAATCGAGGTCCGGTTGCAGGCGCCCCTCAAGTCGGCACTCAGCTCGAGCACCTCGCAGACGGTGCGCGTCTCCGGCCTCATCTCCATTTCCGGCATGTACAACGTGGCCTCGAACAAGACGGTCATCGGCGCCGGATCGGGCTCCGGAATCACCGGCGGCGGCCTCAACCTGTCCGGCGTGCGCAACATCATCCTGCGCAATCTGGTATTCCGTAACGCCGGCGACGACTCGATCAACGTGCAGACGAACACCACGAACGTCTGGATCGACCACAACGATCTGGCCAACGGCTACGACGGCCTGATCGACATCAAGCGCGGCTCCGATTTCATCACCGTCTCCTGGAACCGCCTGCACGACCACGACAAATCCATGCTGCTCGGCCACAGCGACGACAACGGCTCACAGGACATCGGCCATCTGCGCGTGACCTACGTGCACAACTGGTTCGACGGCACCAATCAGCGCCACCCGCGCGTGCGATTCGGCAACCCCGTCCACGTGCTGAACAACTACTACAGCAACATCGGCTCGTACGGCGTGGCCTCCACCGAGAACGCGGGCGTGTTCGTCGAGCGCAACTACTTCGAGAATGTCGGCAGCCCCACGGTCACCCAGACCGGCGACTCCGCCGCCGGCAACCTGAAGGTCCTCAACAACTACCGGGTGAACTCGGGCACGGAACAGGTCCGCAACGGCGCCAGCGTCGCCGCGATCCCCTATTCCTACACCCCGGAAGCCAACAACACCGTCAAGGCCACGGTCACCGCCGGAGCCGGCACCGGAAAGATCTGACGCGCGCGAAGCCCGCCCCTTTCGCCGGGGCGGGCTTCGCCGTGTGCTGGGATGGTGACATGCTCCCGACAGCTCTTCTGACGGAACGGTTGTCCCGGGCCGGGATCCGCGACGTCGTCACCGTCGAGCCCGTGAGTGGTGGGCTGGCCGCGCTCGCCGGGATGGCTTCCCGCGACGGCGCGCCGCCTTTGTTCGTCAAATCCTTCGCCGAGGCGCCGGACGGCGATCCCTTTGCCGCCGAGGCCGAAGGGCTGACCGCCCTGCGGGAACTCGGCGGACAGGCCACCCCCGACGTCGTCGTGGCCAATCACGAGGTGCTCGTGCTGTCGTTCCTGGAGCCGCGACCGCGGGACGGGGCGTTCTGGGAGCGGTTCGCCCACGCCCTCGCCCACCTGCACACGAGCACGCCCCACGCCCGCTTCGGATGGCACCGCGACAACTGGCTGGGCCGCCGCCGGCAGGTCAACACGTGGACCGGCGACGGCTTCGCGTTCTTCGCCGAGCACCGCCTGCTGCGCTGGCTGTCCGAGCCGCGCGTCGAGGCGGCGCTCGAACCCGCCGACCGGGTCGCGCTGGAACGCCTGTGTGACCGGCTCCCCGAGCTGCTGCCCGCCCGGCCCGCGTGCCTGACCCACGGCGACCTGTGGGCGCAGAACGTGCTGGCCACAGCGGACGGACGGGCCGCGCTCATCGACCCGGCGGTGTCGTACATGTGGGCCGAGGTCGACCTGGCCCACCTCTGGACCACGGCCCCGCCAGCGGAGTCACGCCGGTTCTTCGACGTCTACGCCGGCCTGACCGGCCTCGACAGCGCCTGGCCGGCCCGCATGCCGATCATCCAGCTGCGCCAGCACCTGGCCGTCCTGGCCCAGTTCGACGACGACTGGGGCGCCGCCGAGACGATCCGGGCCACGCTGGCGCCGTTCCGGGCGGGGGCCGCTCCGCGTCCCTGACCCACGTCGCCCGCGCTTGCGAGTGCCAAGGGGCGGCGATGGAGCTGGTCTGGCGTACGACTGCGTCCGGCCCCGCCGCGGCCGGCCACAGCTCCAGCAGAGAGCGGTCGATGGTCGGCTCGTCACCGCTCACCTGTCGGCTTCGGGTGCCGCTCGTAGCCGCACTCGTCGTGTATCCAGCGGTCCAGATATGCGGCCCGCTCGGACGGTGAGTTCAGGACGGTGAGCCATTCGGTGGCGGCCCGCTTCATGTGCCGTACGGCTTCCGCGTCCTGCTCCGGGGAACCGCGTCCGGGAGCATCCATCTCGTCGGTCAGCGCGCCCCAGATCAGGTTGAGCCCCTCCGTCTCGGGAGGGCCGTCGGCAACCATCGCGCGCACGGCCATGCTCTGGAATTCCAGGCCGGCCTCGTAGGTGGGCCAGCCGTCCTCCGCGGCGAGCACCCGCCGGGCGTGGCCGGCGGTCTCGGCCAGGAAATCGGACATGGCCCCGACCTTACGACAGGCTCCCGCCGACCTTCCGGTCGATGGACGGCGGCGGGACTAACGCAGAAGAGGGGCGCGGCGCGCCCCTCTTCTGATCAACGGAAGTTCTACTCCACGAGTTCCGGTGAAAGGTCCGGCTGCGAACGAAGGTGGCGGTTGTTGCGCGGCTCCTGCCGGGTCTTGGCGTCGTCCAGCTTGCGGCGCAGGTCGTCGCGGACGTCGTGCAGGGCGGCGTTCAGGTCCTCCTCGGTCGAGGTGGTGACGATCTTCTGGCGGCCGGCGATCCAGCATTCCAGGGTGACCTTCTGGCCCGGCGCGTCGCGGTCCTTGACCATGACCTCCAGCTCGGTCGAGTCGGCGTGGAAACCGGCCAGACGGCTGTCGAGCGTGACGAACTGCTCGGCGATCCAGTTGCGGTCGCCCTGCGAGAAACCGGCGCCGACGCGCAGGCATTCACCCACGGTGGCGGGATTGTTCACCGCTGTCATCACAACTCCCTCGTTGAGACTCTGCCTTCCGCAAAGATCCTTCCCCGGTCCGGGCGGCCTTGAAACGCCCGAATCGGGCGAGAGAACGGCAGCGCAACGGCTCGCGTACCTTGCTTGCGTGATCACGCATGCCCGGTGGACCAGTCAGCGCTGGTTCGCGTCCGTCCTCATCGCCATGGTGGTGCTCATCGCCGTGGCCGCTGTGGTCGGTGCGGAGCTCCTCTCCCGTACGACCGAGGTCTCCGACCGTCTCAACGATCGGATCGCGCCGGCCCGCACCGCCGTGGCCGAGCTGACCGCCGCCGTCGTCGGGCAGGAGACCGGGGTGCGCGGTTTCGTGCTCAGCGGTGAGCAGCAGTTCCTCGACCCGTACGAGCAGGGCCGGGCCGACGAGACCCGCCTCGTCGGGCAGCTCCGCGACCTGCTCGACGGGCACCAGGAAGCCCTGACCGACCTCGATCTGGTCGAGCAGCGGATGGCCTCCTGGCGTACGACCGCGGCCGAGCCCCTGGTCCAGTCGCGCCGCGACGATCTGGCCCTGGTCACCCAGAGCAAGACCGCCTTCGACGCCGTCCGGGACCCGCTGGCCGATCTGGATCAGCGCCTGGTCGAGCTGCGCGCGCAGGGCCGCGCCGACCTCCAGGACAGCCGGCAGCTGCGCAACAACGCCTTCCTCGGCCTGGTCGTCGCCCTGCTGCTGCTCATCGCGTCCATCGCCGTCCTGCTGCGCGTGGTCGTCCTGCGGCCGCTGAACGAGCTCAGCGGCTCCGTGCGCAAGGTCGCCGGCGGCGATTTCGGGCACCGGGTCTCGCCGCGCGGCCCGGCCGACGTGGCCCGGCTGGCCGAGGACGTGGAGGCGATGCGCGGCAAGCTGGCCGACAGTCTCGCCGCCAGCCAGCAGCAGGCGGCCGAGCTGCACCGCTCGAACGCCGATCTGGAGCAGTTCGCCTACGTCGCCTCGCACGACCTTCAGGAGCCGCTGCGCAAGGTGGCGTCGTTCTGCCAGATGCTTCAGCGCCGCTACGCCGGGCAGCTCGACGACCGCGCCCAGCAGTACATCGGGTTCGCCGTGGACGGTGCCACCCGCATGCAACAGCTGATCAACGACCTGCTGGCGTTCTCCCGCATCGGGCGGATGTACGACGACCGGGGGCCGGTCGATCTGGACGAGCTCGTGGGCCGGGTCGAGGACACGCTCGCGCTGACGATCGAGGAGACCGGGGCCGAGATCGTACGTCCGAAACTGCCGACCGTTCCCGGCGACGCCACCTTGATGACGCAGCTGTGGCAGAACCTGCTCGGCAACGCCATCAAGTTCCGCCGCCCGGACGTGCCGCCCCGGGTGGTCATCACCGTCGACGAGGACGAGGAGAAGTACACGTTCGCCGTGCAGGACAACGGCATCGGCATCGAGCCCGAGTTCGCCGACAAGATCTTCGTCATCTTCCAGCGCCTGCATCCGCGCGACGTCTATTCGGGCACGGGCATCGGCCTGGCCATCTGCAAGAAGATCGTCGAGCACCACGGCGGGCAGATACGGCTGGACACCGCTTCCACTGACGGTGCCCGGATCGAATTCACGCTGGCAAAGTGACTCCAGCTTCCCGTACGGCGTTACGCCCACCCTCTTTCGCCTGGTAGAGCGCGTCGTCGGCCCGTGACAGCAGCTGCTCGACCGTCTCGTGGCCGTCCCACGTGGCGTACCCGATGGAGCAGGTCTCGGCCCCGGGCGTCGCCGCACGGACCCGGTCGAGCACCTGGGCCGCGTCCGGCGCGGGACAGTCGGGCAGGGCCATCGCGAACTCCTCGCCGCCCCACCGGGCGATCAGGTCGCTGTCGCGCAGCGCGTCGGTGAACGCGACCGCCGTGTGCCGCAGCAGGTCGTCGCCGGCCGGGTGCCCGTACGTGTCGTTGTAGCGCTTGAAGTGGTCGAGGTCGGCGATGGCCACGGTCAGCGGGGCGCCGGTGCGCCGGGCCTGCGCGGTCAGCCGGGGCAGCTGGGCCTGCCAGGCGCGGCGGTTGGCCAGCCCGGTCAGCGTGTCGGTGTAGGCCATCCGTTCCAGGTGCCGCAGCAGCTGCTCGTGTTCGAGCGCGAGCGCGGTCTCGTCGGCCAGCAGGGACACCGCCCGGGCCCGCCGGTCGCCGACGTCGTCGAGGCGGTGGGCCCACGACACGCAGAGCACGGCGATGACCGAGCCGTCGGCGATGACCGGCTGCCACAGCAGGGACCGGGCCCGGCTGAGTTCCAGCAGGGCCGGGGAGACGATCGGGTCGGCCGCGGGGTCGGCCCGGAAGACCGGTTCACCGGTGCGGTAGACCTGCGCGCTCATCGAGGTCAGGGCCATCGAGATGCGGGTGCCGACCAGGTGCGGGTTCGAGGCCGCGGTGATCACGAGTTCTTCGGTGGCGGTGGCCGGCTCCATCAGCATGACGCCGTCGGAGGCGGCGAGCTCGCGGACGGCGCTGACGATGTTGGCCCGCGCGTCCTCGCCCGTGCGGATGCGGCGGGCGACACCGGCCACGGCCGTCAGCAACCGCTCCGAGTCGCGCGTGGCCCGCTCGGCCTGGTAGCGCGCGGTGACGTCCTGCATCTGCACGAGGATGAGGTCGGCGTCGGTGCGGCTGAGCGTGATCCACACCCAGCGCGTGTCGTCGTCCGGCCGGCAGAACCGGACCTCCATGCGGGCCACGCCGTCGGGGGCGGCCGCGATGCGCCGGGCGATCTCGTCGACGTCGAAGCGGTCGTCCGGGTGGGCGTGCGCGAAGACGCCGGCCCCGACCACCTCGTCCTGCTCGCGGGCGAGCAGGCGGCACAGGGCTGGGTTGACCGTGACGAAGCGGCCGTCGGGCCCGGACAGGCCGATGCCCGCCGGTGACGCCTCGAAGATGCCGCGGAACCGCTCGGCCGCCGCGGTCAGCTCGTCGCGCATGGCCCGGATCTGCCGCTGCCGGCGGATCAGGCTGATCCGCAACAGCGCCCCCAGGACGAGCGCGAGGCCGAGCTGGATGGCGTAGTAGGTCAGCTCGTCGGTGTGCAGGCCGTCGCGCAGCAGCACGGCCACGATCCAGCCCACGGTGGCGGTGACCGCGGCCGCGACGGCGATGGCGGTCGAGCTCACGGCCACGCCCAGCCCCACCATGATCAGCATGAGCATGCTGGTCTGGTGCAGCTCACCGGTCACGAACAGCGGCACCAGGCCGTTGAGGACCGGGATGAAGCCGAACAGGCTCAGCGCGGCCGGCTGCCGGCCCTGGCGGGGACGGCGCACGACGGCCGCGCCGACGGCCAGGACCGCGGCGCTGCCCCAGGCGAAGGCGGACAGCACGACCTGCTCGACGCCGTCGAAGATCATGACGTCGACCACGGCCAGCAGCATGAAGAAGGCAGCCAGCGACCCGAGCACCCATTTCGTGCTGCCGGCGTCCAGCGACCGCGTCACAACTACCTGGTCGGCAGCGGAGCCCGATTACTGACTCAATATCGGAACCGGGACACGAGAGCGCTCAGATCGGTCGACATGGTGGCCAGTTCGGCCGTCGCCTCCTGGGAGCGGGTGATGCCCTCGGTGGTGCGCCGGGCCGCGTCGGCGACGCCGGTGATGTTCTCGGCGATCTGGCCGGTGCCCGAGGCGGCCTCGGTGACGCTGCGGTTCATCTCGGCCGTGGTGGCCGTCTGCTCCTCGACGGCCGAGGCGATGGTGGTCTGAAAGTCGCTGATCCGGGCGATGACCCGGCTGATCTCCTCGATCGCGGTGACCGCTCCCCCGGTGTCGGCCTGGATGGTCTCGACCCGGGCCGAGATGTTCTCGGTGGCCCGGCCGGTCTCCTGGGCCAGGTCCTTGACCTCGGAGGCGACCACGGCGAAGCCCTTGCCGGCCTCGCCGGCCCGGGCCGCCTCGATGGTCGCGTTGAGGGCGAGCAGGTTGGTCTGCTCGGCGATCGAGGTGATCACCTTGATGACGTCGCCGATCTCGGCCGACGACTCGCCGAGCTTGGTCATGGTCTGCGACGTGCTGGCGGCCAGCCCGACGGCCTCGTTGGCGACCTGGGCCGCCTCGGCCGCGTTCTGCGAGATCTCCCGGATGGCGGCGCCCATCTCGTCGCTGCCGGCGCTGACCGCGTCGACGCTGCGGGAGATCTGCTCGGCCGCGGCCGAGACCGTCTGCGCCTGCGCCGAGGACTCGTCGGCGGACTGGGCGATCTCGCCGCCGGCCTGCGACATCCGGTCGGAGGCGCTGCCCAGGGCGGCCGCCGACGAGTCGATGGTCCGGACCGTCTCACGCAGCCGGGCCATGGCCGTGTCCAGCGAGCGGCCCATCTGGCCCGGCTCGTCGTTCGCGCTCAACCCGGCCGTCCGGGTCAGGTCGCCCTCGGCCAGACCGTCGCAGACGTGCTTGACCTTGGCCATCGACCGCACGATCTGGCGCGCCACGACCCACCCCATGGCCAGCGCGATCACCGAGCCGACGACCAGGAGCACGATGGTGATGGTCCGGCTCGTGCCATATTTGGAGCGGGCGCCCTCGGCGTTGGTCTTCGCGTCGGCGTTCTCGGCGGTGCGCATCCGGTCGAGGTCGCCCGAGACCTCCTGCATGAGGGGGATGACGTCGGTGTCGCGGGCGCTCTGCCACGCGTCGAGGTCGTTCTTGTCGCCGGCCGGCAGCAGCTTGTCCACGACCAGCGTGCGATAGGCCTCGAAGTCGTCGGCCAGTTCGGCCAGCTCGGCGTCGGGCACGGCCGGGCCGCTGGTCCGATAGGACGCGAGCGCGTCGGTCAGCGCCTCGTAGTCCTCGTCGAAGGCGTCGCTGTACTGCTTCTTCTGCGCCGCGGTGTCGGACAGCATGTGATTGGTGACGTCCAGCCGGGACTGGGCAATCTCACTGCGGATCTCACCGACGTAGTTCACGCCGGAGACGTTGCTGGTGTAGATCTGCTCGGCCGAGGCGCTGGTGTTGCTGAGCCCGACCAGGCTGCCCACGCCGACGACGACGGCGAGCACGATCGCCACGCAGACCGCACCCAGGATCTTCGTCTTGACGCTCAGGTCCGCCAGCACCGCACTTGCCATGGGACAAAAAGTAGCGATCTTCCGGCGCGAATCACCACGAAACGTGAAACTTAGGGCATGTCCACCGCCACGGCACCCCCGGTACTGACCCGGCGGCAGGTGAACGTCGTCTTCGTCGCCATCCTGCTCGGCATGCTGCTGGCCGCGCTCGACCAGACCATCGTCTCCACCGCGCTCCCGACCATCGTTGCCGACCTGGGCGGGGCCGGGCACATGGCGTGGGTCGTCACCGCCTATCTGCTGGCCGAGACGGTGGCCACGGTGCTGGCCGGCAAGTTCGGCGACCTGTTCGGCCGCAAGCTGATCTTCCAGGTCAGCACCGTGGTGTTCATCGTCGGCTCGGCGCTGTGCGGCATCGCGAACGACATGCTGGTGCTGATCGCGGCCCGGGTGGTGCAGGGTGTCGGCGCGGGCGGCCTGATGGTCACCGCCATGGCGCTGATCGCCGACGTCATCCCGCTGCGCGACCGTGGCCGCTATCAAGGCGCGCTGGGCGCGGTCTTCGGCGTCACCACTGTCGTCGGCCCCACCCTGGGCGGGCTGTTCACCGACCATCTGAGCTGGCGGTGGGCGTTCTACATCAACGTCCCGCTGGCCGCGGTCGTGCTCGTCATGGCCGCCCGGGCCATCCCGGCCGTCCGCTCGGCGTCGCGGCCGATCATCGACTACGCCGGCATCGCGCTGGTCGCCCTCGGCTCCTCCGGCATGATCCTGGCCCTGTCCTGGGGCGGCAATGAGTACGCCTGGTCCTCGCCGGTCATCATCGGGCTCTTCGCGGCCGCGGTCGTGCTGCTCAGCGCCTTCGTCATGGTCGAGCTGCGCGCGGCCGAGCCGATGCTGCCGATGCACCTGTTCCGCAACTCGGTCTTCACCGTCTGCTCGTCGCTGAGCTTCATCGTCGGCTTCGCCATGCTCGGCGCGATGACCTTCCTGCCCACCTATCTGCAGTACGTCAACGGCGTCTCGGCCACCGCCTCCGGGGTGCGCACCCTGCCGATGGTGGCCGGGCTGTTCCTCACCTCGATCGGGTCCGGCATCATCGTGTCGCGGACCGGCCGCTACAAGGCGTTCCCGATCGCCGGCGGCGCCGTCCTGGCCCTCGGGCTGTTCCTGATGTCCACCATGGACGCGGCGACCAGCGCCTGGCTGGAGTCGCTCTACATGTTCGTGCTGGGCGCCGGCATCGGCCTGTCCATGCAGGTGCTGACGATCGCCGTGCAGAACACCGTGCCGTACGCCGATCTCGGGACCGCGACCTCGGGCGTCACCTTCTTCCGTACCCTCGGAAGCTCGTTCGGCACCGCGATCTTCGGCACGCTGTTCACCAACAAGCTGACCCCGTCGCTGGAATCGGCCCTCGCCTCCGATCCGGGGGTCTCGCCGTCGGCCGCGGCCAGTCCCGAGGCGCTGCACGCGCTGACCGCCGCCCAGGCCGCACCGATCATCAACGCCTACGCGGAGACGATCGGCTACGTCTTCCGCTGGGTCGTGCCGGTGGCCGTGCTCGGCTTCGCAATCGCGTGGCTGCTCAAGGAGGTGCCGCTGCGCGACAGCGCCAAGGCGGCCGCGACCGACGTGGGCGAGGGCTTCTCACCGCCACAGCCCGACGACCGGGTGGCCAAGCTGGAACGGGCCATCGGCGACGCCGTCCGCGACCGGGCCGTTCTGGACACCATCCTCACCTCCTCGGGCGCCGATCTGCGGCCGGCGCAGGCCTGGGCGATGGGACAGACGCACATGCACAGCCGTACGTCCGGACAGGCCGGCCTGGAGTCGATAGCCCGCGCCCATCGGGTCCCGCCCGAAGTGCTCGAACCGACTTTCGCCGACCTGTGCGACGCCGGCTACGCGCGCCGCGACGGCGACACGGTCACCCTGACCCCCAACGGCGAGGAACAGCTGGAGCGGGTCAAGGGCGCCTGGCGCAACTGGATCGACGCCAACCTCGACGACATCACCCTGGCCGGCCCGGACGACCGGGCCCTGATGGACCAGGCCCTGCACAACGTGGCCCGGCGCTTGGCCGACGAGGAGCCCTCACGGGACACTTCGGCGCGCTGACGGATAGGCTTCGGGCGTGGAGACGCCCGAGCCTGCAGCGCCCCGGCGCCGGGACGCGACCCGCACCCGTCAGCTGCTGCTCGACGTCGCGAAAAAGCTGTTCGCCCGCGACGGATATTCGGCCACGACGGTCCGCGACATCGCCGACGAGGCCGGCGTGAACGTGGCGCTGATCAGCCGCTACTTCACGTCGAAGGAGGGCCTGTTCGAGGCCTGCCTGTCGAGCGCGGTCAGCGAGCTGCGCCGCGACTCGGGCGAGATCGTCCTCGACGACGTGGCGGCCGAGATCGCCCGGCGCATCACCACGTCCCGCGACGACCAGAGCATGAGCGAGTCGATGCTCCTGCTGCTGCGCACCTCGGGCGACGAGCGGGCCGAGCAGATGCGCCGCGGCGTCATCCAGGCCATCAGCGAGCGGCTGGCCGCGGCCTGCTCCCCCACCGCCCCCGACGGCCTGCTGCGGGCCCAGCTCGTGCTGGCCACCTCGCTCGGCATCGTCGTGCTGCGCTCCTCGCTGCGCGTCGAGCCGCTGACCTCGGCCGGCGAGGACGAGCTGACCCCGCCGCTGACCGACCTGATCAACGCTCTTCTGCGCGGACCCGCCTGAGCCAGTCCGCGACCAGCGGCCCGGTCACCTCGGGGCGTTCCAGCGGCGCGTTGTGCCCGGCCGCGTCGAGCACGGCGTACGTGGCCCGCGGATAGTCCTCGAGCACCCGCCACGTGTCCCGGTAGCCGACGATGTCGTCCTGACGGCCGGTCAGCAGCAGGGTGGGCCCGTCGTACCGCCCGCCGGCGGGACCGAGGCGCACGCCGTAGTCGGCCTCGATCCGCTGGGCCGCCGCGGGGTCGGCCGCGAGAAGGCCCGGCAGCACGAACTCGCGGAACCGTTCCCAGTCGCCGGCCGACTCGACGACGGCCTCCGCCTGGTAGAGCTCCCGCTCGGTGGCCGGCAAGGACCGGATCAGGTCAGGATCTTCTTTCAGTACGGTCCGAGGGGGCAGATCCCGCTCGCCGCGCTCGGCCACGATCGCCGGGCACAGCAGGCACAGCCCGAGCACCCGCCGCGGCATGCGCGAGGTGAGCGCCCGGGCCAGCATGCCACCCCACGAGTTGCCGACTAGCGCGAACCGCCGGTCACCGAACTCGGCGCCGACGAAGCGCACCAGCTCGTCGACCACGTCGTCGCTGCCGTTCAGGCCGGCGCGTCCCGGCGTACGGCCGAAGCCCGGCAGATCCGGGTAGATCCGCTCCCAGCCCGGCTCTTTCTCGAAGATCTCCTCGAGGGGAAGCAGGATCCGGTGGTCGACCCCGAACCCGTGCAGAAGGAGCACCGGCGTGCCGTGGCCGCGACGTTCGACGTACATCAAAAGATCATAAGGCCGCCCCGGCCGGTGTCGGATCACGGACGGGAGCGGCCCGGCGACCCGACCTGGCACGGATCCTGCTGGAAGTCGGGCCGGGAGGTGCACGGTGTCCGTCTCGTTCGAGCTGGCCATGACGCCACGCTTCGGTCTGGAGGTGTCGCCCGCGCTGATCGCCTTCGGTGAGCTGCTGATGCTGCCGTACGCGGCGCTGCGCGACACGGTCGAGGACGAGCTGAGCGCCAACGCCGAGCTGGAACGTCTGGAGACCGGCGAGTGCCCGGTCTGCCGGGGCTCGTGGGCGGCTCGCTGTCCGCTGTGCGGGGTGCCTTCGCGCGGCCGTGCGGAGGTGGGTCCACCCGACATGCCGGACCGTGACACCGATCTGGCCGCCCTGCGCCGTCTGGTGCTGGCCGAGGTGCCGGCGGCCGACCGGCCGCTGGCCGACTATCTGGTCGACTGTCTCGACCGGCACGGGCTGTTCGACCGCGATCCGGTGTCGTGCGCGGCCGACCTCGGCGCCGACGGCGAGCGGGTGGCCGGTGTGGTCGCGGTGATCCGCCGCTGCGGGCCGCCGGGGGTGGGCGCGACCGGCGCCGCCGAGTGCCTGCTGTTGCAATGGGAGGCTCTGGGCCTGCCGGACGACCCGATCGCCCGGCGGGTGATCGCCGATCATCTGGCCGCGCTGGGCCGCGGGCATTTCGCGGCGATCGCCGAGGCGCTGGGCACCAGCCGGGAGCAGGTCCGGGCGGTGCTCGAGCTGATCCGGCGGCGGCTGCGGCCCTATCCGGCCTTCGACGGCGGCGCCGCGCCCGCCGCGTCCTACGTGGTGCCGGACGTGGTGATCCGGGCCGACGGGGACGGTTTCCGGGTCGAGCTGGTCGAGGCGGCCCTGCTGCGCCTGCGGGCCCGGCCGGGCGGGCCGGGGTCGGCCGCGGCCCGGATGTTCCTGTCGCAGCTGCGCGACCGGTGGGCCACGCTGCGCCGCGTCGTCGAGCACGTGGCCCGGCGCCAGCAGGCGTTCCTGGCGCACGGGGCGGCCCATCTCGTGCCGCTGACCCGGGCCGAGGTCGCGGTGGCGCTGGACCTGCACGAGTCGACGGTGAGCCGGGCCGTGGCCGACAAGTACGCGCTCATGCCGGACGGGACGACCAGTCCGCTGTCCGCGTTCTTCTCCGGCTGCGGCGGGGCCGACGAGGCGCTGCGCCGCATCCTGAGCGCCGCGCACGGGCGGCTCTCCGATCAGCAGGTGGCCGAGAAGCTGCGGGCCGAGGGGTTCAGCATGGCCCGCCGCACGGTGGCCAAGCACCGCGCGCGGCTGGGTTTCACGGCGGCCGCGCTGCGCTGAGCGTGGGCTGGCCCCGTTCTTGCAGTTCTCCCTGACGCATCTGCATGACGATGGGAGAGCTCCATGTTCGAGACCGCGACGGCCGGCGAGTACACCGCCGAGACCGAGATGAACCAGAGCGAATATCCGGCGGCGCCGCAGGGCGAGGACGAGTGGGGCCGTCGTCGGCGGTACTGGCGCCGGCGGCGCCGCCACTACGACTACGACGACGATGACGAGTCGCAGTCCCCGCAGTCCGAGGAGCAGTTCCTGCCGTTGCTGCCGCTGCTGGCCAACGTGGTGCCGGCGGTGCTGGGCGCGCTCGGCGGCGGCAAGCGCGAGGCGGAGTACGAATACGAGGACGAGGACGAGTTTCCGCAGGGTGAGGACGAGGGCGAGGAGCAGTTCATCCTCGGCCGGCTGCTCAAGGGTGTGCTCGGCGAGGCGCCGGAGCGCGAGAGCGGGCCCGTGCTCAGCCCCCAGCAGGAGGCGGAGATGGCCTCGCGGCTGCTCGAGGTGAACAGCGAGGACGAGCTCGGCAAACTGCTCGGCAGCATCGTCAACGTGGTCGGCCGGGCCGTGCAGGGCGTGCAGAACGCCGCCCGGACGCCGCAGGGCCGCGCGGTGATCAACGCGGTCGCCCCGGTCGTCCAGGCCGCCATGCCGGGCGCCGGCGAGCCCGGCGAGATCTTCGAGTCCGAGACCGGCGGCATGAGCCAAGAGCAGGAGATCTTCGAGACGGCACGGCAGGCCGTACGCCTGACCGCGGCCACCGCCCAGCACGCGGCGGCCGCTCCGGCCGGTGTGCCGGCCGAGCTGGTCGGTGAGCTGGGGCTGATCCGGGCGGCGTCGCGGTTCGCGCGGCCGTTGCTGGGCCGGGCGGTGCGCCGCATCTTCGGCGGGCGCTCCCGGTTCGGCTACCGGCCCGGCTATCGCGGGTTCCGGCCCGGCTACCGCGGTTACCGCGGTGGCTACCGCTACGGGCACCCCTACCGCCGCTACGGGCGGCCGTGGGGTTACCGCGGCTACCGCTACGGTCCCGGTTACGGCCCCGGTTACAGCTACGGCCCCGGTTACGTCGAGGGGCCGCCGCCGGAGCCCTCGGGCCCGCCGCCGGCCGGTCCGCCGCCGGCGCCGCCCGCCGGTCCGCCGCCCGAGCCGCCGCAGCCCGGCTTCCGCTGGGTCGCCGTGCCGATCGGCGCGCCCCCGCCCCCGAGCGTCCCGCCCGAGCCCGCCCCGGCCGCGCCGCCGTCCGGCGCGACGCCGCCGGAGGCGCCGCCTCCGCCCGGCCCCACCTCAGGTGAATGGGAGAGCCAGTACGGCGAGGCCCCCTACGGAGAAGCCCCATACGGCGAGACGCAGTACGGCGAGTTCCAGCCCGAATATCAGCAGGGCGAATGGGAAGCGCCGCAGAACGGGCACGGCGACGGCGGGGGCCGCTGGGTCCGCCGGGGCGGCAAGATCGAGCTGCTGGGCGCCTGAGCGATGACCGTTCACCCGTCCGCCACCCGGTTCGTCGAGGAGGAGACGCGCGCGCTGCTGACCCGGCTCCGCCTGGTCCAGCCGTTCGTCCTCCAGGAGACCTCGGTCGCCGCCGCGGCGCTGTCACCGGCCGCGCTGGCCGGCATCGAGGATCACCTCGCGGCCGGCCGGCGCGACGTGGGCCGGCGCGGCGAGGAGTTTCTGCGCTGGCTGGCCGGCCCGGGCGCGGCGGCGCCGGCGGCCGAGCAGCAGCGCCGGTTCTGGACGTTGCGGATCGCCTTTCAGAACGCCCTGTCGCAGTTCGACCTGTTCTCCGAGGTGATCACGCAGCGCAGCGAGACCGGCAACGGCGTCATGCTCTCCGGGCTCGACGTGGCCGCGGCCGAGGCGCTGCGCCTGCCGGGCGGGCTGGTCGACGGGCCGCCGGTGGTGTGCGCGCTGCACCGCGGTCTGGGCGGGGCGATCCGCCGGGTGCGCACGCGGCTGCCCGGCGGCGGCGAGAACCCGGTGGCGATCATCCGGATCCCCCGGGAGCGGATCATCGGCTTCGGCGTCGCGTCGTCGCTCGTGCACGAGGTCGGCCATCAGGGCGCGGCCCTGCTGGGCCTGGTCGACTCGCTGCGCACGGGCCTGCGCCGGCACACCACGGGTGCCCGGCACCGGGCGGCGTGGCGGCGCTGGGACTCCTGGATCTCCGAGATCGTGGCCGACTACTGGGCCGTGGGCCGCATCGGTGTCGGTTCCACGCTCGGGCTGATCGCCCTGGTCAGCCTGCCCCCGGGGTTCGTCTTCCGCCCGTCCGACGACGATCCGCATCCGGTGCCGTGGATCCGGGTGCTGCTCAGCTGCGCGATCGGTGACCGGCTCTACCCCGATCCGCAGTGGCGGCGGCTGGCCGCGGTCTGGCGGCGGATGTATCCGCCCGCCGATCTGCCGCCGGGCACGGCCCGGATGCTCGCCGATCTGGAGGAGACCCTGCCCGAGCTGGTCACGCTGCTGGTGCGGCACCGTTCGCCGGCGCTGCGCGGGCGGCCGCTGGGCGAGGTGCTGCACCATCCCGAGGTGCATCCGGCGGCGCTGCTGCGCCGTTTCCACGCGTGCGGCGCCGATCCGCGGCGGCTGGCCGGAGAGCCTCCCACGCTGGCGTTCGCCCTGATCGGCCAGGCCCGTGCGGCCGGGCTGCTCGGCGCGGCGCGTGAGGCGCGGCTGCTGCGCGAGCTGATCACCGACTGGGCGATCACCAGCACGCTGGCCACCGCGCGGGCCGCGGTGCCGACTTTCGTGGGCCAGCCCACGATCTGGGCGGATCCCCGGAGGACCGGCCATCACCTTTCCCTCGCGATCTGATCGGAGAAGAACCATGTCGGAAGACACCATCCGGGTCGGCAGCCTGAGCGCGGAGCGGCAACTGACGCTCACCGCGAGCCCGGACACCATCACCGCCGGCGGCGTCGTGCAACTCATCGCCGTCGCGGCCCGGCTGACCGGCGAGTACGACGTCACCTGGCGGGTGGAGGGCCCGGTGACGCTGCCCGAGGGCGGGCTGGGCATCACCAGCATCACCGGCCGCCACCACGATTTCGGTGACGGCGACGACGAGGAGGGCGACGGCCCGGTCATCCGGGCCACCCTGGACACTTCCGCGCTGGCGGTGGGCCAGTGGACCGTACGCATCGATCTGGAACGCACTGGTTTCGTCGAGCACGGGGAGGTGAGCCACCGGCATCCCGTGTGCGCCAGCGACCAGTTCCGGGTGGCGCCGAGGCCGTTCACCGCCGGCGACGACGTCTCGGTGTCGATGCGGCGGGCCGCGGTGACCCCGACCACCGACCAGGCGCTGTGGGTGGCGATCCGCAACAGCACGGCCAACATCAGCTTCAACCCGTACATCGACTTCATCGACCGGATCTGGCGTGAGAGCGACCCGGCGCGCAGCGCGCTCAACGGCCACCGCTCGCAGCTGCGGCGCGTCGAGCGGCGTACGGCGCTGCCGTTCCCGCACGTCGAGCGGTACCGGCTGCTCAAGGCGGCCACCGAGGTCTTCCTCATGATCAACGTGCGGACCGATCCCGGCGACTTCCGCAACGTCGACCTTCAGCAGGAGAGCGCCCGGCTCAACCGTGACGTGCGCCCGGGCGAGCTCGAGGAGCAGTTCCGCCGCTACCTGGTCGGCACACCCACCGGTGGCGGTGGCGACGATCTGGACGTGCTGCCCTATCTCGACCTGGTGCGCCAGGCGCTGGGCGACGTGCCGGTCGTCGGCCTCGACGGCCACCACGACGAGGCGTCGCTGGCCTACGGCATCCTGGCCGAGAAGCTGACCCGGCCCGTGCTGATCGAACCGATCCACGAGTACTGGCTGGAGTGCGGCGGCCTGATGCGCACGATAAACGCCGTCACCTGGCGGTTCCAGAACCGGGCCAATCCCCATCCGGGGCGCGACCCGCTGGCCGGTGTCGACATCGACCCGCTGCGGCCGCTGAACAACGTGCTCTGGGGCTGGCTGCGCGACGCCGACCACCGGCTGACCGAGGCCCAGCGCCGCGACGAGTACAAGCACCACTACGGTCTGCCGCCCGGCCCGTCCGACCGGCGGCTGGCCGACACCCGCACCCGGTTCCTGGGCGCGTTCCACAGCCTGCTCGCCGAGTGCCTGCGCTTCTACGAGGACGACGACCTGACGGTGAAGATCGCCAACGGGTTCGACGTGCTCAACAGCCTGAAGGAGACCCACCTGCTGCTCACCCAGGGCGCGCACAACCAGTACGGCGATCTGCCGTGGACGGCCCGGCACGAGTTCCTGATGGCGCAGTGGATCTTGAGCCGCGCCGAGATCCGCGACTTCCTGCCGCACCAGGTCATGGTGGACACGCCGGAGTCGTGGATGCGCTCGGTCGACTCGATGAACCGGCTCCAGCGCTGGTCCGACGTGTCGGCCCAGCACTACCGCGACCTGGCCGAGTTCGCCGAGCAGCTGCTGCTGGGCATCCGGTTCGGCGCGTGGACGTCGGTGAACGACCCGGATCAGGCCGCCAACTGGGCCCGCTACTTCCGGCGCGAGGTGCAGCAGTACTGCCACGCGTACCAGGCGGTGACCGGGCAGGGCGTGCACCGGAGGGCGTCGGCCGCGCTGGGCCGTGAGGCGTCCAACGGCTACGCGCGGCGCCCGCAGCAGTCGGTGTTCCCCGGCTGACCATGGGCCCGCCGATCATCGACGCGCACTGTCACGCGGGGCCCGGTGACGGGTTCACCGGGCCCTGGGACACGGCGGCGCCGCTCGGGGACTATCTGCGCCGGTGCGACGAGGCCGGCATCACCGGCTCGAACCTGTTCGCGGCGTTCCACTCCGACTACGCGGCGGCCAACGAGCAGGTGGCCCGGATCGTGGCCGCCCGGCCGGGCCGGTTCACCGGGTTCGCGATGGTGCACGCCGACCGGGACCGGGGCCGGGTGGCCGCGATGATCGCCCGGGCCGTGGACGGCCTGGGCCTGGTCGGGATCAAGGTGCACCGGCACGACGCCCGGCTCAGCCGCGAGATCTGCGCGGTGGCGCGGCGGTGGCGGCTGCCGGTGCTCTACGACCCGGCCGGCGAGACCAGCACGGTCGCCCTGTCCGCGGCCGAGTTCCCCGACGTCGACTTCGTCATCCCGCACCTGGGCAGTTTCGCCGACGACTGGTCGGCGCAGACCGCGTTCATCACCGTGCTGGCCGAGCACCCCAACGTCTACACCGACACCTCGGGGATCAGGAGATTCGACCTTCTCGTACGGGCGGTGCGCCGCGCCGGAGCGCACAAGGTGCTGTTCGGCTCGGACGGGCCGTGGCTGCACCCGGGGCTGGAACTGGCCAAGGTACGGCTGCTGGGGCTGCCCCGCGCCGCCGAGGAGCTGGTCCTCGGCGGCACCTTCCGCAGGCTCACCTCACGGGTACGGCGCCCGCCGCCCGCGGCACCGGTATCCCCAGCGTTCGCGCGGCCCGGCCCGCGTCCCCGTCCGCGCTGATCAGGGCCGAGCGCAGCGCCTCCTCCTCGACGCCGACGGTCAGGTCGGCCAGGGTGGCGCCGCGGCGCAGCCGGTCACGCACCCACCCTTCGAGGCGGGTGTCGCCGGCCGGCGCGCCGGGTCCGGGCCGTTCCGCCTCGGGCACGTCGCCCAGGGTGATCTCGTCGCCGCCCAGATGCCGGTGGATGATGCGCAGGGCGAGCGCGCGCAGATCCCGGACGTTGCCCGGATAGGCCCGTGCCAGCAGCAGCTCCCGGACCGCCGGCGACAGCCGCGGCGGCTCCTTTCCGGCTTCTTTGAAGAAGTGCTCGACCAGCGGGATCACGTCGTCGAGGCGCTCACGCAGGCTGGGCAGCCGCAGCGTGCAGCCGGAGATGCGGTGGAAGAAGTCGGGCCGGAACGTGCCGGTGGCCTGCCCGGCGGCCAGGTCGCGGTTGGTGGCGCAGATCAGCCGGAACGAGCTCTTGCGCCACACGTTGCTGCCGACCCGTTTGAACGTGCCCTCCTGGATGACCCGCAGCAGCTCGGCCTGCAGCGTCACCGGCAGCTCGCCCACCTCGTCGAGGAACAGGGTGCCCCCGTCGGCCAGCTCGAACGCGCCCGTGCGCGGAGCCGAGGCGCCGGTGAAGGCGCCCTTCTCGTGCCCGAAGAACTCCGAGCCGGACAGGGTCGGCACGATGGTGCTGCAATCGAGGATGACCAGCTTCTTCTTGGCCGGCCGGGCGTCGAGGTCGTGGATGAGCTGGGCCAGGCGCTCCTTGCCGGTGCCGCTCTCCCCGGTGATCAACACGGCGGCCGCGGTGAACCGGGCCGCCTCGACCGCCTCGCGCAGCACGGCCCGCCACACCGGGCTCTCGCCGACCAGGAACTCCCGCACGTACGGCCGGTCGAGCAGCACGTCGACGCTGTGCCAGCGCCGCAGCCGCCGGGCGACCAGCTCGGCCGTCCCGGCGCCGCTCCACACGACCACGTCGGAGGCGCCGGCGCGCAGCAGCGCCCAGCCGGTGTCGCCGGCCGGTATCGGCACGGTCGAGAGCACCAGCAGGCGGCCCGGCCCGGCCAGCCGGCGCACCCGGTCGGCGGCGCCCGGATCGGACGCGTCGAGGGCCAGCACGGTGTTGCGCGCGCCCGGCGACGCCTTCACTCCGGCGTCGCGCAGCGCCGCCGCCGCGGGCAGCTGGGCGATCTCCAGGCGGGCCTCGACCGGCACGGTGCCTTCCGGACTCATGCCCGCGCCTCAGCTTCTCGAGGCGCCGGCCCTGGTGGCTTTCGCCGGAGCTTTGCGGGGCCGGGCCTTGGGCCGGGCCTCCCCGTTGGACTTGCCGGCCTCCTCCGGGCGGGCGGCGGGCGCCGGTGTCGGCTTGGCCGGGGTCATCGTGGTCGCCGGGCGGTTCCCGTCGCCGTCGTGGTCGTGGTCGTCGCCGTCGAGGTCGCCGTGGCCGGTGACCTCCAGCGCCAGCACGTCCTCGAGCACCTCGAAGTGGATGTCGCCGGGCTGCGCCGGCTTGGTGACGATCTGCGCGTCGCAGACCGCCTGCTGGGTGGCCGCGGCCGAGTCACGGGCCTCGCCCGCGGTGGGCCAGTCACGCGACGACTTGGCGATCAGCCGGCGATCGCCACCGAAATAGGTCACCAACTGCCAGGAATAGCGGTGGGTCCGGCCCCGGACGATCTCGAAGTAGAAGGGGTTCACGGCGATACCTCCGTTACAGCTTTCTCATCGTGGACGAGCAGGTCGGGAAAGGGAGAGGACAATGTCATGAAGCCGATTCTTCCGACGTTTCCCACTAGGGACGCCCGCGCCGGTAGGCGGCCAGGGCCCGCTGCCCGAACCCGCGCCGCCGGGCCAGCTCGGCCTGAACGGCCGGGTCGCCGGGCTTGCCGTTGAACACCACGGCCGGCACCTCGAAGCGCAGCAGCACGATGTCGGAGGCCTGGTCCACAGTGACCGCCGGCGCCCGCAGCACCGCGTCGACGGCCTGGTAGTCGCGGCCGAGCTCGGTGACCAGATAGTCGACCTGGGCGGCCAGATCGGAGAGGATGCCGGCGCCGGGGCGGCGCCCGTCGAAGGTGTGCGTGAATAGTCCGGCCCGGCGGTTGGCGCTGGTCCACTGGGCCAGGCCGACGCCGGGCAGCTTCGGCCCGAGGCCGCGGTTCTTGTCCCGGTCGCGGATCTGCTCGGGCGTGAAGGTCCGCACCTGCCCGTCGAAGCCTTGCGCCCGGGTCGGGGTGCTCTCGGCGCTGCCCTCGATCCGTTCCGGGATGACTCCCGACTCGGCCATCAGGTTGCCGACCAGCCCCGCCGCGCCCGCAACCGGATAGCGGTACCGCCGCACCAGCAAATCCATCACCCGCGCGGCCCGCGCGTTCACATCATCGAGGGATGCCGTTGTCTCTGTTCTCGGCCCTCTCACGCTGATGATCGCGAAGAACGTGCTCTGCCGCCCGGCCGTGCTGAGCCGCCCGTCGGGCCTGGTGGTCAGCCATTTCTCGCCGACGGTCTGCCCGACGTTGCCGCCGATCACCCGGATCCGCCCCTGCTCGATCTCGGTGACCACGTCGCAGTGGGTGGCCCGGGTCTGCGCGTCGCCGATGTTGTCGTAGGTGGCCCCGCTGCCGGCCCGCGCGTTGCACACCAGGTCGCCGACGCGCGGCGCGACCTCGTCCACCCGGTAGGCCCAGAACGGGTTCCCGGTGACGGTGCCGAGCCGGTTGCGCCGGGCCGCCCGGATGTACGTCTGATGCGCCGGCGAATAGGCGAAATGCGCTCCGGCGCCGGCGGTCCTCATGACGTACGAGATGAAGACCGCGCTCCAGGGGTGCACGCCCTGATAGGCGGAGCTCTGCAACTGGGCGTCGGTGACCGGGACACCGACGCCGACGCGGTAGTACTCGCGCAGGATCGGGCTCGCGGCCGGCATCATCTCGGTCAGCGCGGTCCCGCGAGGCCGCCACCGCCGGAACTCGGCCCGCGCGACCTGAGCGATCCGCTCACTCAGTGGCGTGGCCGGCGGCCCGCTGGGCGGCCCCTCGGTGAGGTCGCCCGCCGGATCGGCCAGCAGCCTTCCGCCGTACACCTGGGGAATGTCGTTGTGTGGTGTTGTCGTGTCCTCGACCCGGAACCGGGCCGACCTCGGCACCTCACGGGCCACCCGCCGGCTGTTGGCCGCCGTGCCCTCCCCGGCCCGGAAGATCACCCGCATGGCCCCGTTCGGGCCTTTGCGCCGAGCCCAGGCGATCAGCGGCGCCGGGTCGGTGTAGAGGGCGTCGAACGTGTGCACCTCGTCCGGGTCGGCTTCGCCGAGGACCTGCATCAGCGCCGCTCCGCCACCGGAATGCGCCGTGAGGATCAGCCGCCCCCGCGTGGCCCCGGTCCCGGTCACCCCGTTGAAGCGCCGCAGAGCATCGTCGACCAGCTCACCGAGGGCCCCACGCCGGCGCAGCGCCGGAAAGCTGAACCCGTGGCCCGAGCGCCCGCCGAAGAAGTGCCCCCGCGGCAGCACCGCCAGCGCCGGCCCCGGCCGCCCGCTCAGGTCGAGCCCGCTGACCGGAAGTTTGTCGCGGACCAGGTTCATCCCCCGCCCCCGGGCCGAGAACCCGTGCAGATGAACCACCACGTCCACCCGCGACCCGGCCGGCACCCGGTTCCAGCGCAGCACCAGATCGGGCGGGCTGCCGACGTGCCGGGCGAGCTGCGGAAGCCGCCCGACCACCAGCCGGCCGGGCATGGCCTGCCGCCGCACTTCGCGGTGTTCGAGCACCGCGGTCGAAGCCGTCATCGCGGACCCTCCTGCCGATAGCTCTCCAGCGGAGAGCCAGCAAGAAACGGGCCAGCCCTCGTCTATGGTGTTCGGCGTGTCGACGAAGGGAACTCTGGCCGTCGCCAAGGTGCTGGCCCATTGCGGCGGTTCGCCGTCGGCGGCGCTGAGCCACCTCGCGAAGGAGATCGCCGCCGATCCGCGGGATCCCGCGCCCTACGCGGCCCTCGATGACCTGCGCGGGGAGCTGCCGGCCGAGGTCGCCGCCGCCCTCGCCGAGGCGGACACCCTCGGTCCCGTGGTGGCCGGCGCCTATTTCGCCTACGCCGACGGCGACATGGACGAGGCGGTCATGTGGCTGGGCCCGGCGTGCGGCCATTCGCCGGAGGTGCCGTGGGCGCGGGCCCCCTGGTTCGGCGACCCGCGGTTTTTGGGCGCGGTGACGCCGGCCGCGCTGGCCGAGGCCACCATGCGCATCGGCGACCCCGGCCGCGACCTCACCACCGCGCTCGCCGTGGAGTGTCTGGGCCCGTGGTTCGCGGCCATCGAGACCGTCTGCGACCGCGATCCGGTCCCGGAGCAGATGGCCCGGATGGCGATCCTGCTGCGCGCGTGCGGGCGCACCACCGAGTCGCTGTCCCTGTGCGACCGCGCCGACGCCGTGCGGCCGGTGATGCTCACCGAGGTCGTGCGCGCCGGCACGTGGCGCGGGCTGGGCAACCGCGCGGAGGCGGCCGCGGCCTTCCACCGCGCCCTGGCCCTGGAGCCGGGCAACTGGTCGCTCCATCTGGACCTGGCCGACCTGGCCGCCGAGCAGGGCGACTTCGCCGAGGCCGCCGCGCAGGCCACGCGCGGCGAGGAGCTGGAACCCCACGATGTCACGATGCGCGCGGCCGCGGCGGCCTACCGGGCCCGGGCGACCGGCTCCCCCACCGACCGCCGGCGATTCGGCGAGCTCGCCCCGCAGGTGCGGGAGCCCTATCGGAGCACGCTCGCCGGCTACGCCTCATCCTCCTGAGACCCCGGCGCAGGCGCTCACCGTGATCGATCCCCTACCGGGTTGCGTGATCCCTGTAGGGTTCGCCGCGCCGGGCGGGAACGTGCCCGGGCCGGTGTGAAAAGGGGACCTGGGGTGGACGGACGCGGGCTTGTGCTCGGCGGGGCGGTGGTGGTCACGGTCGCGGCCGCGCTGTCGGGGTGCACGGCGGACAAGGAGGCCGCGGCGACTCCGGGGCTCGAAGAGCGCGGCACGGTGCTGACCACGGTGAAACCGTCGCGGCAGAACCTGTCGAACCAGATCAGCCTGGCCGGCAAGGTGGCCATCAACCCGTTGTTCGGCATCGTCGCGCCGACCGCCGGGGAGATCCGCTACGTGCAGCGCAAGCCGAACAAGACGCCGGCCGCCCAGCCGCTGTGGGTGGCCACCGTGTGGGACGACGGCACGCCGCGGCGGGTCAACATCCCGGAGGGCTCGATGCTGGCGGGCCGGCTCATGGACGACCGGTCCGAGGTCAGCGCGGGCATGCCGATCGTCTCGGCCCGGCACGGCGGCTACGGCATCGTGGCCGACATCGACAGCGCGGCCGCCTACCGCATCTCCGGCGCCGCCAGGAACGTCACGGGCCAGATCAAGAACGGTCCAGGGCCTTTCCCCTGTACGGCTCTGGGCACCATCGCCGCTCTGCCGGCCGGCACGAACCCCGAGCCGCCGAAACCCTCCACCACCCCACCCACTCCCGGTGCGCCGTCCGCCCCGGTGGCCCCGGTGGAGGACCCGGCGGCCGCGCCGGCGGAGGGGTCCGAGCCCACCGGCCTGCAGCTGGTCTGCGCCCCGCCGGCCGGCGTCAAGCTGATCAACGGCGCCGACGTCACCCTGTCGGTCGTCACCGACCGGGCCGGCAACGCCATGGTGCTGCCGGTCGAGGCGGTCGCCGGCACCCAGGGCAAGGGCAAGGTCGACGTGCTCACCCCGGACCGCACCCGCAAGACCGTCGACGTGGTGCTGGGCCTGTCCGACGGCAAGGTCGTGCAGATCAAGTCGGGTCTGCGCGGCGACGAGGACGTCGCCGTGCCCGGCCCCGACCTGCCGCAGCCGGCCGAGGGCCCGAAGTGATCGAGCTGACCGGGATCACGAAGGTCCTCAAGGGGCAGTCCGAGCCCCGTACCATCCTCGACGGTGTCGAGCTCTCTGTGGCGGCCGGGCAGAGCGTGGCCATCGTCGGGCGCTCCGGCTCCGGCAAGAGCACCCTGCTCAGCGTCATCGGCCTGTTCGACCGGCCCGACCAGGGCCGTTACCTGCTGGGCGGGCAGGACATCAGCCGGGTGCCGGAGCGCCGGGCGGCGAAGCTGCGCAGCTCCCACTTCGGTTTCGTGTTCCAGCGGTTCTTCCTGCTCAAGCATCTGACGGCGGCCCAGAACGTGGCCATGGCGCTGGTCAACGGCCAGGGCTGGCTGCCGCGCCGGGAGCGCCGGGCCCGGGTGATGCGGGCCCTCGACCAGGTCGGCATCGCCCACCTGGCCAAGAACCGCCCGGCCAAGATGTCGGGCGGGGAGCAGCAGCGTGTGGCGATCGCGCGTTCCCTCGTCCGCGATCCTCAGGTTCTGCTCGCCGACGAGCCGACCGGCGCCCTGGACACCGAGACGGGCACGCTCGTCATCGACGCGCTGCTCGGCGCCACCGAGCGCGGGTGCGCGCTGATCCTGGTGACCCACGACCGTGACCACGCGGCCCGGATGGGGCGCGTCCACGACCTCGTCGACGGTGTGCTGACCGAGCGGGTGCGCTCATGAGGCGCCTGTCGGGCCGGTTCCGGTCCTCCCTGATCATCGGTGTGCAGGGCATCCGGGCCCGCAAGCTGCGCACCCTGCTGTCGATGGTGAGCTTGTTCCTGGGCGTGCTGGCCGTGGTGGCCGTACAGGCCGGAGCCAGCATCGCTGAGCGGGCGCTGCTGTCCGACCTCGAGCTGACGTACGGCTACGACGGCACCCGCGTGATCGGCATGCCGCCGGAGCAGAAGGCGGCCGACGCGGTGCTCGGCTCGGTGAAGGGCCGCACGGACGTGGTGGCGGCGGTCTCCATGCAGGGCATCATCGGCGAGCCCGGCGTGCGGCCGGTCAACGAGGGCGGCGCCCCGATCGGCCAGGACTGGGGCGGCGGTCAGGTCTGCTTCGCCGACGGTCACTGCGAGGAGCCGACCGGGCCCAAGGGCGCGGCGGTGGAGGTACGCCTGTCCGCGCTGACCGGCGACATCCGCCAGTTCCGCCCGTTCCGCACGGTGTCGGGCACCTGGCTCGACTTCACCACCGTGCCGTCGATGGCGCCCCGGCTGGTCCTCAACCAGGAGGCGGCCAAGGGCTTCACCCAATATGAGGTGCCGGCCGAGATGCGGGTGCGCGGCGCCACCGCCAACCTGACACCCCGGTTCGTCGGCGTGGTCGACGACGGCAGCGGTGAACCCCGCGCCTACGTGCGCATGGACGAGCTGGCCACCTGGCTGCCGCCCGGCAAGCTGGTCGACCCGAACACGGCCGGCGAGATCAACGTGATGCTCGAACCGGGCTCCCCGGTCGAGCCGGTGCTCACCGCGAAGATCAAGGCGGCCGGCCTGGAAACGTACGTCACCGACGTCAACAACCGCGAGCAGCAGGAGGATCAGCTGCGCCTGATGCGGCTGGTGTTCTTCTCGATGGCCGGCCTGGTCCTGCTGATCGGCGTGGCCGGCATCCTGAACGTGGGCCTGGCCACGGTCGGCGAACGGGTCGAGGAGTTCGCGCTGCGCCGTGCCGTGGGCACCCCGCGCTCACTGCTGGCCGGCATCGTGCTGGCCGAGACCCTGCTGACCGGCCTGCTGACCGCGGCCGCCGCGATCGGCGCCGGCGCCCTGGCCCTGAAGGCGGCGGCCACCCTGGCCGGCGACTCCTACCCGATGCTGGCCAACGTCCAGTTCCCGTGGGAGGCCGGCGTGGCCGGCATCATCGCGGGCATCGTGGCCGGCGTCCTGGGCGGTTTCATCCCGGCCTTGCGCGCCGCGGGCATCCCGATCGCCACGGTCATGCGCGCGTGATCATAATGACCGCCGTGACAACGACGGTCCACGATGGATGCCCGGCCTGCCGCACCCCGCTCACCACGGCCCCCGGCCAGGCGCCGTGGTGCGCCGGGTGCGAGTGGAACCTCGACCACTTCCCGCCCGACGAGCACCTGAGCTGGTTCGGGAACAGGATCGCCCGTGCAGACAGCCGCGCCGGCTTCGCCTCCGACCGCCTGCTCGCCCGCTCGGCCGACCCGCAGCCGGTGACCCACCGCGGCTTCCGGCTCCTGGTCGCGCTGTCGGCGGCCATCATGGTGCTGATGCTGGCGGCGATCGCCGGCGGCCTGTGGCTGATCGTCGAGGGCGGCCCGTTCTGGCCGATCGTCTTCGGCCTGGCCCTGCTCGGCCTGGCCTGGGTGATCCGCCCCCGCTTCGACCGGCTCAAGCCCCTGCTGAAGACCAGCTACCGCGTCGAGCCGGCGAACGCGCCGGCCTTCCACGCGTTGCTCGACCGGATCGCCGCCGAGCTCGGCGCCCCGAAACCGGATGTCGTGCTGTTCACCTTCGGCTGGAACGCCGGCGTGGTCGTCACCGGCCCGCGCCCGCGGCGGGTCCTCGTGGTGGGCGTCCAGCTTCTGCTGGCCCTGCGCGCCGACGAGCTGGTCGCGCTGCTGGGGCACGAGCTGGGCCATCTCGCGTACGCCGACAACCGCCGCCTGATGCTGACGATGCCGGCCCGGCTGACGTTCGGCCGGCTCTCCGAGCTGGTCCGCCCGCCCCGCGTGTCGGCGGCCGAGCTGGGCCCGAGCCCGCAGCTCATCCTGCACACGCTCTGGCAGCTCACCGGTGGCCTGCTGTCGTGGCTGCTGTTCGCCGCCCACCTGGCTGTCACCTCGGTCTCGTCGCGCGACGACCGCGCCGTGGAGCTGCGCGCCGACGAGATGTCCGCCCGGGCCGCCGGCACCGGCGCCGCCCTGCGGGCGATCGACACCCTGGCCACACTGCCCCTGCTCACCGAGTACGTCCAGCGCCACGTTCCCCGGGGCGAGGCCGCCGCGACGTGGCGCCGGATGCTGCGCTCGGTCCAGGACCGCGAGGCGGAGCTGGCCCCCGCACGCCGGCAGCTGTCGATCCGTACGGCCGCCTCGCTCTTCGCTTCCCACCCCGCCCCCGGCCGTCGCTACGAGTGGCTGAAGGCCCGGCCCCACCACGAGCCGGCGGTCGTCGTGAGCGATCCCGGGGCTGTGGAGCGCGAGATCGCCCCGTACGCCGAGGCCCTGCACCGCACCATGCTCAAGGAGATCGTCCACGACTGACCGCGGGGCGCGGGATCTGTCAGACCCGATGGCGAGGCTGGGCCATGACATAGGCCGGGACCGGGTCGTCCCAGCGCCGGGCGGGCTGGGGGACGCTGGCCCGGCCGACCGGGGCCGCCGGGGCCGGGGGCGCCGCGGTGGGGTGGGGCCAGGGCAGGAAACGCAGTTCGCGCTTCGCGGCCAGGTCCTCGACCCAGCCGAAGAACAGGACCGCGTTGACGAGCAGGGCCAGGGCTATCACGCAGTAGCTGATCTCCTCGCCGGTCTCGCCGAAGATCCACGTGTTGAGGGCGTCGCCGATCGGGAAGCACAGCGCGATGGCTACGTTGTTCCACAGGTAGATCGTCACCGCGCGGGCGTTGATCAGGGTGACCCAGTTGTCCAGGCCGCGCCGCTTCGTCAGCCATGTCATGTCCGGCTGCCAGCGCAGCAGGGCCAGCACGAAGCCGATCTGATAGACGCCGTACGCCACCGGCATGTCCTGCAGGACGCCGTCGCCGGGGTGCTTCCACGCCCAGGCCAGCGCGCCCACCGCGCAGATCAGGGCCACCGCCGTGATCAGCCGGCCGTTCACCTTTCGCAAGGTGCCGTCGCGATGGGCGAAGCCCAGGATCCAGCAACCGGCGTACATCAGAAGGTCTGTCCCGACCTCCTGGAAGTTGGGGTTGGCCGGCCAGACCGGCCACACCGTCAACGCCAGCAACAGCGCCAGCGGCGCCACGACGGTCACCAGGCGGGCCCGGCGGTAGAGCCACAACATCACCGGGGACAGGGCCACCAGCCACAGATACGTGACCAGATACCAGATGACTTCCTGCGCCTGCAGGCCCACGTCGCTGGACGGCGGCGACACGAACGGCACCACCCAGGCGATCAGGTGCCACAGCGCCGGGCGTTCGTCCCAGCCGAGCAGCAGCATGGCGGGAACGACGAAAAGACCCAGGACCCAGTACGCCGGCAGGAGCCGCCGCACACGACCCCAGATCACCTTGACCGCGCCCGGTTTCCTCGCCAGCGAGTTGGCCATCAGCGAGCCGGCGAGCGCGAACATCACGCCCATCGACGGGAAGACCAGCTCCAGGACGGCGAACGGGAACATGTGGTACACCGACACCCGGATGATCGCCAGCACCCGCAGCGCATCGAAGTACCGGTCGCGCGTTGGCGCCCTTGTCTCGGCCACGACAGCCCCTCCCACAGCACACGATGAGGCGCTCACGCTATGAAGCGATCTTGTCCGTGTGCTGTGGGCGGGCTGTCCCCTATCCCTGCGCGGTCGCGTACGCGGCCGAGCCGATCAGTTCGAGGGACACCTGGAGCCGCTCGAGGCTGATGTTCTTGGCGATGGTGTCCTCGGGGCTGTGGTACGGCGGCTCCAGCAGGGCCGGCGACTCCTCGCCGCGCCACGAGAAGTTCGCGGCGGCGATGCCGACCTCCTGGAACGACTGGTGGTCGCTGGAACCGCGCAGCGTCACCGGCGAGATGCGCGGAGCGTAACCGAGACGTTCGGCGGCGGCGGCCACCTCGTCGGTCGCGCGGTTGGCCAGGCCGGTGTACGACAGCAGCCAGTACCGGGTCGCCGGATCCCAGCTGGTGGCGACCATGTCGTTCTGGAACACGGCCAGGATCCGGTCGCGCTCCGGCTGCGGCAGCTGCGCCACGTAGTACCTCGACCCGATGAGCCCCTGCTCCTCCGAACCCCACAACGCGAAGCGCAGGCGCGCCTTCGTCGGGAGGTTCCGCAGCACACGGGCCAATTCCAGATTGAGTACGGTCCCCGAGCCGTCGTCGTTCGCACCAGGAGCACCGATGACGGTGTCGTAGTGGGCGCTCACCATGACGACCGGCTCGCTGCCGGTCGGCTTGCGCCGCGGCGCGTCCGCGATCACGTTGTGCGACGTCAGATTGCGGTGGGCACGCGTGGTGACGGTCAGGTAGAGCCGCCGCTTGGCCAGCAGGTCGCGCAGCCGGTGCTTCTGGGCCTGAGCCACACCGACGACCGGGATGGGCACGGCGGTGGCCAGCACCGGGCTGAACGCCGAGGCCCGGCGCGGCTCGACCAGGTCGACCGGCAGGAAGACGACGGCGGCGGCGCCCTTCTCGACCGCGGTGGCGACCTGGGCGTCGCGGGACGCGGCCACGTAGTCGACCAGCACGATCTTGCCGGTGACGTCGGACGTGTAGTTCTCCGGCGCGCCCGCGGCCACGTCGACGACAGTGCCGCGCACCCGGGTGTCGAGACCACCCAGGGCCGACGCGCCGGCCTGCCAGTTCAGGTCGCGGGGCAGCCCGGTCGGCGAGTCGAGCTGGGCGAGGAACTTGTCGGCGACGGGGAACGGCTGCAACGCGACGTCGTACCCCAGCCGGTCCAAGGTCCTGGCGATGTAATCGGCGGCGATCTTCTCGGAGCGGGTGCCGCCGATGCGCGGGCCCATGTCGACCGAGAGCACCTTCAGATGCTGCAGGGCACGCTCGGCCGACACACGCCGGGCGACCTGGGTGTCGTGACCGGTGAGCGCGGGCGGCCGCACGGCGCCGGGCCGCTGGTCGGTGACGGCCCAGGCGGGGGCCGGCAGGGCCACGGTGGCCGCGCCGCCGAGCGCGACGGTCAGCATGCGGCGGCGGGTAACCGAGTTGTCCATGGGTCTCCTCCTCGTCAGAGCGAGGACGGCGGCCTCGTGGGCCATCGTTCCCCGCTGCCGAAGAACCTATGGGCAATATCAGCGATCTTCAATAGGTCCGGAAACCCTCAAGTCCTCCGCCCATTGCCGATGTACCCGGCAGGGAGGGCCGATGGACGACGTCACACGAGAGGCCATGCGCCTGCTCGAGGAGGCGCAGGCGGGCGGCACGCACGAGGCACTCGAGCGCGCCGGCACACTGCTGCTCCAAGCCGGCGATCGCGCCTGCCTGCATTTCGTGCGGGCCGTGGCGTACGACGTGCTCGGCGATCCCGCCTCCTCCGAACAGGCCCTCGAGGACATGCTCGTGGCCGCCGAACGCGAGGACAGCCCCGGCTGGCAGGCCTGCGCCCTGGGCACCCGCGCCTCCCAGCGGGCCCGGCTCGGCGAGACCCACGCCGTCGAGTACGACCTCGACAGCGTCATGCGCGACCTGGTGCAGGCCGAGACGTACGCCGTCATCGAAACCGAGCCGGTGGCGGCCGTGCACGCCCGGGTCGCCATCGCGTTCGCCCTCATGGAGCTGCGCCTCTACGAACTGGTCGGCCCGCACTACGAGGCCGCCTACGAGATCTGCTCCCACGACGAGAGCCAGAGCGGCAAACGCTCCATGTGGCTGATCAACCTGGCCGAGCTGCACCTGCACTGGGCCCTCGAGCTCTACCAGGTCGGCCAGGTCCAGCAGGCCGAGAACCACACCGCACAGGCCGAGGAGTACGCCGTACGGGCGGCCGACGAGGTCAGCGGACCGGCCGCCGACGTGTGGCGCAGCTACGCCCTGCTCGCCGCCGCCTGCGCCAAGGCCGACCGGCACGACCCCACCACCGCCGCCGTCGAGATCTCACACCACCAGGGCAAACTTCAGGCGTACGGCATGAGCCCGCTGGTCGTGGCCTTCTGCGAGCCCTTCCACGCCGTCGCGCTGCGCCGCACCGGGCGCCTCGACGAGGCCCTCGACCTGATCGGCCGCGCCGTCGGCGCCCTGCCCGGCGACGCCGGCGTCCTGATCACCTCGGCCACCCACCACACCCACGCCCTGCTGCTGGCCGCGCACGGCTCGGCCGACGCCAAGGCGGCCCTGGCCTACGGCGCCACCCTGGCCGCGGCCCTGTGGCAGCAGAGGCAGCGCACCCTGCACTCGTTCACCACGATGAAGTCGCTCGACCTGCTGCGCCGCCGCCACGAGCAGGCGGCCCGCGCGGCCGACCTGGACGCGCTGACCGGCATCGCCAACCGGCGGGCCTTCGACGAGGCGGTCAAACGCACCCAGGACGGCGACGTGGCGGTGCTGGTCATCGACACCGACAAGTTCAAACAGATCAACGACACGGCCGGCCACGAGGCGGGCGACGCGGCCCTGCGGGCGATCGCGACGGCCCTGACCGCCAACGTCCGCGACCAGGACCTCGTGGCCCGCCTGGGCGGCGACGAGTTCGCGGTCCTGCTGCCCGGCCTGGACACCGGCACCGCCTATGAAATGGGCCGGAGAATGGTCGACGCGGTACGGGCCCTACCCGATTGCCCGGCCACCCTCAGCATCGGCGTGGCAGGCGGACCGGCGGCCGATCTGGTGCACATCGTGCGCCGCGCCGATGCGGCGATGTACCGGGCGAAAAGGCGCGGCGGCGACGATGTCGAGGAGTGCGAGGACTACATCGAGCAGCTCCCGGCGGCCTGAGTTTTCGCGCCTACCCCGTTTCGTCGCGGAATAACCTATCAATTTTTGGTTATTACCAGCGGTTCCACGGGCCACACAAAAAACTTTCGCCCAATCCGTTCGAGCAGCGTATTCGAATGCGGCGGATATGTTGAGCTGACCGGGTCGTAACGAAGACCCGGGAGGAAAAGAAATGCGTAAGACAAGCCGCCGCATGGCCCTTGCCGGCATGGGCCTGTTCACCGGTGCGGCCATGGCGCTGGCCCCGGCAACGGGCGCACTCGCCAACGATCCCGACGACGCGACGGCGAGCGCCGCCGGCGCCTACGCCCCGCCTCCTGAACACAAGCCGAGCATGTCCGGCATCGTGATCGCCATCTTCAACCTCGACGGCCTGCCCGGCCTCGACGCCCTCACCAGCTGGCCCATGGGCGGCCCCAGCGCCCCCTGGCAGGGCCAGCAGCCGGGCCAGCCCGGCGGCCCCCAGCCCGGCACACCGGCCGGCCCCGCCACCACCGAGCCCGCCACCGACGAGCCCACCGCCACCGAGCCCGCTACGACCGAACCAGCCACCACCGAGCCCGCTACGACCGAACCAGCCACCACCGAGCCCGCCGCCGACGAACCCGCCACTTCCGAACCCGCCGCCACGGAACCGGCCGCCACGGAACCGGCCACGACCGAGCCGGCCACGACGGACGAAACCGCCACGACTGAGCCGGCCGCCACCGAGCCCGCCGCCACCGCTGGCGAGCCCGCCGCCACCGCCCCGGCCGCCACCGAACCCGCCGCGACGGACGCCACCGCGACTGCCCCGGCCACCACCGAGCCCGCCGCCACCGCTGGCGACCCCACCACGACTGAGCCGACCACCACCGCCGGCGACGCCACCGCGACCGCCCCGGCCGCCGAGACCGCCACCGGTGCGGAAACCACCACCACGCCGACGACCGATGCGACCGCCGGCGAGGCCACCACCGCACCGGCCACCGACGTGACCGCCGGTGAAGCCACCACCGCACCCACCGCTGGTGAGGCGACCACGACGCCCGCCGCCGGTGAGGCGACCACGGCGCCCGCCACCGACGTGACCACGGGCGAGGCCACCGCCACCGCGCCCACCGCCGACGAAACCACCACCGCGCCCGCCGCCGACGCGACCGCCGGCGAAACCACTACCGCGCCCGCCGCCGACGTGACCGCTGGTGAAACCGCCGCGCCGGCCGCCGAGGTTGCCACGGGTGAAGCGGTTCCCGCCGCTGAGGGCACCGCCACGGAGCCCGGCGCCGAGGCCGTCACCGGCGGCGAGGCGACCGCGACCGTCGAGACGACCGGCACCGCGACCGTCGAGACCGGCGCCACCACCGTCGAGGCCGCCCCGCCGGCCGCCTGACGTACGCACGGCACCGGCCCGCTGCCCAGGACGGGCACCGGCACCGACCCGCTGCCCGGGATGGGGCAGCGGGCCGTTTGCCGGGACCGCCCATCATGGAGCCATGACGGATCTTGGAAGCCTCGCTCAGCGGACCGCCGACGAACTCGTCAAGACCCGTGCCGGCGCCGTCGTCGGCGTCATCTCCGGCGATGACAGTGAGATCCGTTCCGCCGGCCGGGCCGCCGCCGATGATGTCTTCGAGATCGGCTCGATCACCAAAGTCTTCACCGCCCTCGCCCTGGCCCGGCTCGCCGTCGACAAGACCGTCGCCTTGGACGAGCCCCTCGCCGATCTCCTGCCGGCCGGCGCTTCCGTGCCCGCCCGTGACGGCGTACAGATCAATCTCCAGCACCTCGCCACCCACACCGCCGGACTCCCCCGTCTGCCCACCGGCATGCTCAAGCGCCTTCTGCTGCACCCCAACGACCCCGACCCGTACGCCGGCTGCACCACCGACATGCTCCTGGCCGCCCTGGCCCGTACCCGCCTCTCGGCCGCTCCCGGCAAACGCTTCCGCTACTCGAACTTCGGCGCCGGACTTCTGGGCCTCGCCCTCGCGCGGCGCGCCGGACTGCCGTACGCCGAACTGATCCTCCGCGAGACCGGCCTCCCCCAGCCCGGCCCCACCCACCTGATCCAGGGACACACCCGCCGCGGCCGTGCGACCCCGCCCTGGCACCTGGCCGACCTGGCCGGCGCCGGCGCTCTCCACTCGACCGCCGCCGACCTGCTCGCCTTCCTGCGCCGCCAACTGGACGAGCCGGACGACCCCGCCATCCAGCTCACCCGCTCGGTGACGCACCGGATCAACGCCTTCTCCTGGGTGCACCTGGGCTGGATGGGCCGCCGCCTGCACCCCAAGCTCGGCGGGCACACCCAGTTGTGGCACAACGGCGGCACCTCGGGCTTCACCTCGTTCGCCGGCTTCGACCCCGAACACCGCACCGCCGTCGTGCTGCTCAGCAACACTCAGCGCCTCATGGACTCCGAGGCCGGCGACCTGCTCCGCGCGTTGAGCGCTTAACGCAGCGGCCGGAACGCCTCCCGCAACTGCGCCGCGAACAACTCCGGCTCCTCCCACGCGGCGAAGTGCCCGCCCCGCGCGGCTTCGCCGAAGAAATTGAGCGTGGGGTACGCCTTCTCGGCCCAACTGCGCGGTGTACGCCAGATCTCGCCCGGGAAGGCGCTGAACCCGACCGGCACTCGCGGGTCCGGAAGCGGAGCACCGCCCGCGGCCGGGGCGTCCGGTCCGTACGCCTCCCAGTAGGAGCGGGCCGCGGACGTACCCGTGCCGGTCAGCCAGTAGGCCGTGATGTTGTCGAGAATGTGGTCGCGGGTGAGGTTGCCCGACGGCCGGCCGTCGACGAACGCGCCGGAGATTTTGTAGTAGGCGTCTGTGTCGTGGTCGATCATCCAGGCGGCCAGGGCGACCGGCGAGTCCTGCAACGCGTATCCGATGGTCTGCGGCCGGGTCGCCATCTCCACGAAGTAGCCGTTCCCGCTGCTCTGGAACGTCTTGATCGCGGCCAGCGCCGCGCGCTCGGCCTCCGTGCCGTTCGGCAGCGACGCCGGGTCGTTGAGGGCCGGCACGAGCAGGTTGGTGTGGATGCCGGCGAGCCCGTCCGGGCCGAGCCGCCCCAGCGCGTCGGTGACCCCGGCGCCGACGTCGCCGCCCTGGGCGACGTACCGGTCGTAGCCGAGCCGGCGCATCAGCTCGGCCCAGGCCCGCGCGGTCCGCACCAGGTCCCATCCCGCTTCGGACGGCTCGGCCGAGAAGCCGTACCCCGGAAGTGACGGCAGCACCAGGTGGAACGCGTCCTCGGGAGCGCCGCCGTGCGCGGTGGGGTCGGTGAGCGGACCCACCGAGTCGAGCATCTCGATCACGGAGCCGGGCCAGCCGTGCGTCATGATCAGCGGCAGGGCGCCCGGATGCCGGGACCGCACGTGCACGAAGTGGATGTCCACCCCGTCGATCTCGGTGGCGAACTGCGGCAGCGCGTTGAGCCGGTCCGCGACCCGGCCTCCGTCGTACTCGGTTGCCCAGTACCGGCTCAGCGCCCGGATCGTCGCCAGCTGCACCCCTTGCGAGCGATCACCGACAATCTCCCGGGTCGGCCAGCGGGTCGCCGCCAGCCGTCGCCGGAGGTCGTCGAGCGCATCCTCGGGGAACTCGACGGCAAACGGCCGGATCTCGGTCTGTTGCTGGAGCGTGGTCATCTCACACCGCCTCTTTCGGAAGCTTCGGGCACGTCTCAGCCTCGTCGTGTCCCGATTCCCGGTGACCCGTGAGATGCCCTGGTCCCCGGGGCGCCGGGCACCGCCCGTACTGCATCCTAGGAACCTAGTTTTTCTTGGGCGTCCTCCGAGCGAGGACGCCGATCTCAGTAGAGTCGGTCCATGACCATCGATGATCGGCTGAACACGCTCGACGCGCTCTGGTCGGTGTGGGCGGCGACCGGGCGCACCTTGACCGACGCGGACTGGGACAGGCCGACCCGCCTCGACGACTGGACGGTGCGCCATCTGTGGGCGCACGCGGCCCAGTGGCCCTTCGGTTTCGCCGTGCTGGTGGAGCAGTGGGTGACCGACGCCGCGCCCACGCACGACACGGCGGCCGCCCTGATGGCCGAGTTCAACGCCCCCGACGGCGTCGCCAACACGATGCGCGGCCAAGTGGCGACCGCGGGCCGCGAGGACTCGGCGAAATACACGGTCGAGCAGATGGTGTCCCAGTTCGCCTCGACCGGCCCGACCGCCGTCGAGGCCGCCCGCAAGCTGGGCCCGGTCCGCGTGAACTACTTCGGCCGGGCCGTCATGCCCCTCGAGGAGGCGGTGAGCATCGGCATCCTGGAGGCCACGGTCCACCTGCTCGACCTGCAACGGGCCCTCGACGCCGAGCCCGGCGTCCCCGCCGGCGGCCTGCGGCATACCGCCGCCGTCCTGGCCCAGATAGCCCCGCCGATCGACTTCATCGAGGCCGCCACGGGCCGCGCCTCGACCGACCTGTTCCCCGTCCTGTCCTGACCCGGAGCCGGCCGGTGATCAGCCGCAGTGGCCGAAGTCGCTCTCGTAGTCGAAGTCGTCGATCGAGCCGCCCCACTTGATGCAGGCCTTGTCGGCCGAGGCCTTGACCGGGCCGGCGTAGAAGTCGACCTCGCCGTCCTGGGTGTCGCGGTCCTTGTCCTGCACCTCGAGGAAGGCCGAGGCGTCGGCCTTCTCGTTCAGGTCGCTGCTGCGCAGGGTGACCACGCAGTTCTGCTGCTTGTCGCCCGAGACCATCAGGTAGACGCGGCCGACCGTGCCGGCGTTGCCCTTCAGCGTGGCCGTCTCGACGATCGAGTAGTCGCTGCCGCAGAGCTGCTTCGGCGTGTACGGGTTGGTGACGTCCTGCGCGGGTGCGGTCGTCTCCTCGGTCTCGGTGGGCTCCTCGACCGGCTGGGTCTCCTCGTCCGCGGGCTTGGTGGTCCTGGTCTTCGTCGGCTTGGGCTTGCTGCTCTTCGTGGACTCCTCGACCGGGCCCGGGGTGGCGCCCGCGCCGGGGTCGACGGCGCCGTTGGCCGCGGTGTTGTCGGTGGGGGTGGTGCCCGAGTCGCCGTTCACGATCGCGAAGGTCACCGCGACCACGCCCAGGACGACGGCCGCGATCGCCACGGCGATGACCGTGCCCCGCTTCTTGCCGTTCGAGGAGGTGCCGCCCGACGAGGACGAGCCGCCTTCGTAGCCGCCGGTGACCACCGCGGCCGGCGGGCGGGTGCCGTAGCCGCCGCTGTTCGAGCCCGCGCCGTAGCCCGGCGGGGACACCGAGGCGGCGCCCGCCGCGTAACCACCGGAAGAGGGGACGGAGGCGCTGCCCGAGGGGTACGAGCCGGTGCCACCCGGATAGCGCGCGGTGCCGCCGGGCTGGCCCGCCTGCGGGACCGCGGCGGCGCCGGCGCGACCGGTCGGAGCACCGTAGGCGCCGCTCTGCGCCCGCCCGGGCGGGTAGGCGCCGGTCGCGGGGTTGCGGCCGGCGGGCGGGAAGGCGCCGGAAGCCGGAGCGCGGCCGGCGGGCGGGAAGGCACCCGAGTTCGCCGGGGGCTGCCCGGTCCGCTGATACGGGACGGTGGGCCCGGCTCCGGGGCGGCCCGCGCCCCGGGCGGCCTGGGCCAGGGCGGCCGCGCTCGGGAAACGATGCTGCGGGTTCTTGGCCAGCGCCCGGTTCACCAGCGCCGCGACCGCCGGCGGCACATCCGGCGGGAGGGGTGGCAGTTCGCCGTACACCAGCTGGGCCAGCACCTGAAGGGGGTTCTCCCCGACGTAGGGCGGGCGGCCGGTCAGGCAGCAGTACGCCACCGCGCCCAGCGCGTACACGTCGGTGAGACCCGACACCGGATGGCCCTCGGCCTGCTCCGGCGCCATGTAGTTGGCCGAGCCCAGCACCACGTTCGTGCTGGTGATGCCGGTCACCTGGGTCGAGCGGGCCACGCCGAAGTCGACCAGCACCAGCGCGCCGTTGGGGCGGACCAGCAGGTTGGCCGGCTTCACGTCGCGGTGCACGATGCCCGCGTCGTGCGCCACCTGGAGCGCGTCGGCCACCTGGGCCACGATCCGCATCGTCTCGGCCGGGCTGAGCCGGCCCGCCTGCTGGATCTGCTTCGACAGCGGGGTGCCCTCGATGAACTCCATCACCATGTAGTCCATGCGGCCACCGCCGACCTGGGCGTTCTCGCCGTAGTCGTAGACCTGCACGATGCCGGGGTGACGCAGCGCGGCCATCATGCGGGCCTCGGAGCGGAACCGCGTGAGGAACTCGGGGTCGGCCATGAGGCCGGGCAGCACGACCTTGACCGCGATGGCGCGGTGGAGCATGCGGTCGGTGCCGCGCCAGACCTCACCCATGCCACCGGCGGCGATGCGTTCGGTCAGTTCGTAGCGCTCGCTGAGCAAGGTCCCCGGGGAAAGCACCGGATCATGTTACTCAGCCCCGGCGAGAGGGAGGCCCGGCCACCGGGGGAAGGTGACCGGGCCGGTCATCAGCTGGGCGAAGACACCGGCTCCTCGGCCGGGTCCAGCATCGTGGCCTCGTCGAACGGGTCCTGGCCGGCCAGCACCGCGGCCGTCTTGTCCCGGTCGATCTCGCCGGTCCAGGTGCCGATGAGCACCGTCGCCACCGCGTTGCCGGCGAAGTTGGTCAGCGCCCGCGCCTCCGACATGAACCGGTCGATACCGACGATCAGGCCCACCCCGTCGACCAGGTCGGGCCGGTGACTCTGCAGACCGCCGGCCAGGGTGGCCAGCCCGGCCCCGGTGATGCCGGCCGCGCCCTTGGAGGCGATGATCATGAACACGAGGAGCGAGATCTGCTCACCGATCGACAGCGGGTCGCCCATCGCCTCGGCGATGAACAGCGACGCCATCGTCAGATAGATGGCCGTGCCGTCGAGGTTGAACGAATAGCCGGTCGGCACCGTGATGCCCACGACCGGCTTGCTGATGCCCAGGTGCTCCAACTTGGCGATGAGCCGCGGCAGCGCCGACTCCGACGACGAGGTCGACAGGATCAGCAGGAACTCGCGGCCCAGATATTTGAGCAGCGCGAAGATGTTGACCCGGGCGAACGTCCAGAGGATCACCGCGAGCACCACGAAGACGAAGATGGCGCAGGTGACGTAGAAGCCGAGCATGATCTGGGCCAGGCTCTTGAGGGCGTCCACGCCGGTCGCGCCGACCACCGCCGCCATCGCACCGAAGGCGCCGATCGGGGCCAGCCACATGATCATGGCGAGGATCTTGAAGACCAGCCGCTGGATGACCTCGACGGCCCGCAGCACCGGCTCGCCGCGGGAGCCCATCGCCTGCACCGCGAAGCCGACCAGCAGCGCCACCAGCAGGGTCTGGAGCACCTCGCCGTCGGTCAGCGCGGACAGCAGGCTGGTCGGGATGATGCCGAGGACGAAGTCGTCGAGGCCCTCCTTGGGCGCGTCGCCGGCCGCCTTCTGCCCGGCCTCGGCGATCGACGGGTCCAGGTGCAGCCCGGCGCCGGGGTGGATGATGTTGCCGACGACCAGGCCGATCGCGAGGGCGACGGTCGACATGAGAAGGAAGTACCCGAGCGCCAGCCCGCCGACCCGGCCCACCTTGGCCGCCTGCCGGATCGAGCCCACGCCCAGCACGATGGTGCAGAAGATGACCGGGGCGATCATCATCTTGATCAGGTTCACGAAGGCGGTGCCGACGGGCTTGAGCTCCACGGCGAAGTCGGGAACGGCCAGGCCGACGGCGATGCCGGCCACGACGGCGACGATCACCGCCAGATAGAGGTAGTGGGTGCGGTCCCGCGAGGTCTTCATGCGCCAGAATGTGGCCCACGTCTCTCCCCGGGGGCACCATTGCGTTCATTCTGTTTACCGGCACGTTTCCGGACCGAGTCGGGCTGGAGCATCGCGCGGCAGCTCTTCGTGTTGCAGGCGCTGGTCGTGGCCGCCCTGGTCGCGATCGGCACGGCCGGGACCGTCCTCATCGTCCTGGACGACGCCGAGCAGGCCGCCATCGACGACGTCGTGGACATCGCCGAGACCGTGGCCCGCTCCCCCTTGGTCGTCGACGCGGTGCGGGGCCCGTCGCCGTCGGGGGCCCTCCAGCCGTACGCCGAAAGCGTCCGTGTCGCCACCGGGACCGACTTCATCGTCATCATGGCCACCGACCGCACCCGGTTCACCCACCGCACACCTTCGCTCATCGGTCAGCCGTTCATCGGCACGATCGACCGGGCCCTGGCCGGCGGCACGGTCGTCGAGAAGAGCGTGGGCACGCTGGGCGAGTCGGTCCGGACCGTCGTGCCGGTCCGCGATCCGCAGAACCGGGTGATCGCCCTGGTCTCGGTCGGCATCACCACCGACGCGATAAATCAGAAGCTGATCGGGCGTACGCCCGCGGTCGCCATCCCGACCGCGCTGGCGCTGCTGCTCGCGGCCGCGGGCAGCTGGCTGCTCAGCCGCCGTCTGCGGCGCCAGACGCACGGGCTGGGCCCGGCCGAGATGACCCGGATGTACGAGTACCACGACGCTGTGCTCCACTCCGTACGCGAGGGGCTCGTGGTGGCCGACCGCGGCGGGCAGGTGACGCTGATCAACGACGAGGGACGGCGGTTGCTGGGCGACGATCTTCCGGAGGCCGTACGCGACCTGATCGCGGCCCGGGCCACGGTGGCCGACGAGCCGGTCCTCGCCGGCGATCGCGTGCTCGTGGCCAACCAGCGCGTGATCCACTCGGAGGGGCAGACCATCGGCACCGTGCTGACCCTGCGTGACCACACCGAGCTTCGCGCATTGACCGGAGAGCTTGATTCCGTACGAGGTCTGACCGACGCCCTGCGGGCACAGGCGCACGAGGCGGCCAACCGGCTGCACACGGTGCTGACCCTGGTCGAGCTCGGCCGCACCCAGGAGGCGCTCGACCTGGCCACCGCCGAGCTGGCGGCCGCGCAGCAGCTGACCGACCAGGTGGTGGGCGCCCTGGACGAGCCGGCCCTGGCCGCCCTGCTGCTCGGCAAGTCGGCCCAGGCCGGCGAGCGCGGCGTGGAGCTGGTGGTCGACGAGGCGTCCCGGATGACCGGGGCCCCGCTGCCGGGCCGCGACCTGCTGACCGTGGTCGGCAACCTGGTCGACAACGCCCTGGAGGCCGTGGCCGGCACTCCACCACCACGCAAGGTAACGGTGCTGGTCGTGGAAGACGCCGGCGTCGTCCTCGTCCGGGTCACCGACACCGGCCCCGGCCTTCCCGAGGGCGCGTTCCGCAAGGGCTGGTCGACCAAGGCCGAGGGCCGCGGCATCGGCCTGTCCCTGGTCCGCCAGGTGGCCGACCGGCACGGCGGCACCATCGAGGTGGACGGTTCGGCCGTCACCGTGCGCCTGCCGGTGCCGTCGTGAGCGACATCCGGGTGCTGGTGGTCGAGGACGAACCCCTGCTGGCGGAGGCTCACGCGGCGTACACGGAAAGGGTCGAGGGTTTTGCCGTCTCCGGCCTGGCCCACACCGGTCAGCAGGCCCTGGCCGCGCTGCGGACCACACCGGTCGACCTGATCCTGCTCGACCTGCACCTGCCCGACATGTTCGGCCTCGACCTGTGCCGCACCCTGCGCGGCGCCGGCATCACCACCGACGTCCTGGTCGTGACGTCCGCCCGCGACCTGGCCGTGGTCCGCTCGGCGGTCGCCCTGGGCGTCACGCACTACCTGCTGAAACCGTTCACGTACGCCGCTTTCCGGGAGAAGCTTCTGGGGTACGCCCGCTATCGCGCCCAGGTGCAGGGCACGTCCCCGGTGGCCGCCCAGCACGAGATCGACCGGGCCCTGGCCTCGCTGCGCGGCACGTCCCCGGTCACCCTGCCCAAGGGCCTCGACCAGGGCACCCTCGACCTGATCCTCGGCGTCCTGCGCACCACCGACGCCGCCCTGTCGGCGGCCGAGGTGGCCGCCCGGATGGGCGCCGCGAGGGTGACCGCCCGCCGCTACCTGGAGCACCTGGCCGACACGGGCCAGGTGACCCGGAGCCCTCGTTACGGCGGCCCCGGCCGCCCGGAGGTCGAGTACCGCCGGACGTGACTACGGGAAGCGCTCCGATGCCGACGTCGCCGCCCGCGACTTTGGGGCGCTCCGATGCCGACGTCGCCGCACGCGACGATGGGAGCGCTCCGATGTGGACGTCGCCGCCCGCGACTATGGGAGCGCTCCGATGTGGGCCAGGAGGGTGCGGACGCCGCCGGCCGGGGGAACGCGAGGGCCTGCCCAGATGGCTCGCAGGGGGCGGTGCAGGTCGAGGCCGCTGACCGGGATGGGGCGGAGGCGGCCGGCTCGGAGGTCGTCGGCGACGGCCAGGCGGCTCAGGGCGGCCGGGCCGGCGCCGGCCAGGACGGCGGCGCGCACCGCGGCCGAGGTGGACAGCTCCAGGGCGGGCCGGGCCGGGGTGTAGTCGCGGCCCAGGGCCTTGCGCAGGGCGGCTGTGAGGAAGTCGCGGGTGCCCGAGCCCGCCTCCCGGGTGACCAGCGGCGTCTCCCCCAGCTCGGCGGCGTCGACGCCGTCCGGGCGGCGGGCCCAGCGGTGCGCGGGCGGCACGACCAGGACCAGGTCGTCGTGGGCGGCCACCCGGCTGCGCAGCCCGCGCGGGGCCGTGGGCCCCTCGATGAAGCCGAGGTCGGCCGCACCCGAGCGGACCTGCTCGATGACGGTGTCGCTGTTGGTGGCGGTGAGCACGACCTGCACGGGCGTCTCACCGCGCCGCTCGGCGTCGGCCTGGAGGCTGACCAGCCAGCTCGGCAGGAGCTGCTCGGCCACGGTGAGGCTGGCGCTGACCCGGATGCGGCTGCGGCTGTCGTCGCGCAGCGAGGCGAGCCCGGTGTCGATCTCGTGGGCCAGGGTGAGCAGCCGGTCGGCCCACTGGGCGACCACCACCCCGGCCGGTGTCAGCTCGGCGCCGCGGGTGGTGCGGGTGGCCAGCCGGATGCCGGTCTGCGACTCCAGCGCGGCCAGGCGGGCCGACGCCGCCTGCTGTGACACCCCGGTCTCGCGCGCGGCCGCGCTGAGGCTGCCGGTGCGGGCGACGGCCAGGAAGACTTCGAGGGCTGCCAGATCGGGCATGCGCGCGCTGAGGGCCACAACTGAACATGGTAACCGGGTACAAGCTGAGGTTGTGACTTCACAAGATCGGCACGCCTACCGCCCGGGCCGGGCCGGCCCGATCGTTGACGTATGACCGCGACCGTCACCACCGCCCCGCTCCGCCGTCCCCGGGCCGGCACGCTGCTCGAAGGATTCGGGCCGAACTGGTTCGCGTCCGTCATGGGCACCGGCATCGTGGCCACGGCGGCCGTCTCGCTGCCGGTCCACCTGCCCGGGTTGCGGCCGTTCGCGGTCGCGGTGTGGGCGCTCGCGGTGGTCCTGCTGGTGGCGGTGACGACGGCGACGGTGCTGCACTGGCGGCGATATCCGGGCGCGGCGCGCGGCCACCACCTCGATCCGGTGATGGCCCACTTCTACGGCGCACCGCCGATGGCGCTGATGACGGTCGGGGCGGCGACGCTGCTGGCCGGGCACCAGGTGATCGGCGAAAGGGCGGCCCTGGCCGTGGACGCGGTGCTGTGGACGGCCGGCACGATCGGCGGCCTGATCACGGCCGTCGCGGTGCCGTATCTCCAGTTCACCCGCCACGACACGGACGAGCGGGCCGCGTTCGGCGGCTGGCTCATGCCGGTGGTCCCGCCGATGGTGTCCGCCTCGACCGGGGCCCTGCTCATCCCGTACCTGCCGGCCGGGCAGCCCCGGCTCACGATGCTGGTGGCCTGCTACGCGATGTTCGGGCTGAGCCTGATCGCGTCGTTCGCCGTCATCCCGCAGATCTGGCACCGTCTGGCCGTGCACAAGGTGGGCCCGGCCCGCGCGGTGCCCACCTTGTGGATCGTCCTCGGCCCGCTCGGCCAGTCGATCACCGCCGTCAACCTGCTGGGCGGCGCGGCCACCCACGTGCTGCCACCACCGGCCGCGGACGCGCTGCGCCTGCTGGGCGTCGTCTTCGGCGTACCCGTCTGGGGCTTCGCCCTGCTGTGGATGGCCCTGGCCACGGCGATCACCGTCCGAGCGGCCCGCGAGCGGCTGCCGTTCACGCTGACCTGGTGGTCGTTCACGTTCCCGGTGGGCACGTGCGTGACCGGCACGTCGGCCCTGGCCACCCACACCGGCTCAGCGATGCTGGCGGCCGCCGCCGTCCTCCTTTACGCGGGCCTGCTGGCGGCCTGGGCTGTCGTGGCCACCCGAACCGCCCGGTTCGTCACTAGCGTCCGCCCATGAGCGCCTCCACCGCGATCTCCGCCTCCGGGAACGAGGCGAGCAGGGCCGGCCGCTGAGGCGCGGGCGCCGCCCACTCCCCCGGACAGCCGAGCAGGGCGGCCACGGCGTCGGCCGCCGCCGGGTGGGCGGCCAGGAAGGCGGAAGCCGGGCCGGCGCCGGGGCGCGCCGCCGGCCGCCGCGGGGACTGCTCGCGGTCCCACGGCGGGATCCACCCGTCGAGCGCCTCCAGAGTGGCCGGGAAGGTGCGGCCGGCCTCGCGGGTCAGCACCGGTACCAGCTCGGCCGCCTGGTCGCGCAGCGTGGTGATCAGCGTCGGCAGCCAGGGCAACAGGACCGGGTCGGGCAGACGGCCGAACGCCTTGGAAAGCGTCTCCACCACGAACGGGGCCAGGCGCGGCACCGGCTCCAGCGCCTGCACGAACCCACTCACGTACTGCGGGACGGACGGCACCACCAGCGGGTTGCCCAGCAGCTCCGCCACCCTCGCGCGCAGATCGGCCAGCGGCAGGGCGCCGAGCTGGTGACGGGCCGCCCAGAGCAGGGCCACCTTGGCCGGCGACTCGGGGTGTGACTGCCGGACCGCCAGCTCGAGCTGGGCCCGGTCGCAGCCGAGCGAGAGGGCCAGGCTCTCCATGCTGAACAGGAACCCGAGCATCGCTCCGACCTGCCGCACCCCGGTCTCGTCGTCGACGAACGCCGTCGGCAGCAGGGTGCAGTAGTGGGCGTACCCCTCGGTGACGAAGCGCTCGCACCAGCGCGGAAGCGCCGGAGCGGTGCTCCGGTAGTGGCCGAGCAGCCGCCGGACGCGGCGCAGGACGACCGGGGCGTCGTCGACCGTGCGCTCGGCCTTGAGCAGCTCGACCGCGCGGGCGCCGAGCTCGTCGGTGAGCCGGGGGCTGGACAGGAACAGCAACGAGTCCTCGACCGCCTTGAGCGCGACAGCCGCCGTGGCCGACTGATCCCAGGCCGCGCGGCGCAGGCGCTGCTCCAGCACCTGTTCGACGGTGACGCCCTCGTACCCCAGCTCGATGATCGTCCGCTGATGACGTCCGAGGTCGAGGTCCCAGCTCTCCTGGAAGTGTTTCTCGCCCAGCCGGCGCGAGCCCATGATCGGCCGGACCGCATGGTCGGGCAGCAGGTAGCGCAGCATCCAGAGCAGCTGGGAGCAGGCGGCCAGCTCGGGCCGGGCGGTCAGGTCGAGCAGCGCCCGCTGGATGGTGCGCTGCTCGAGGTTGAGCTCGAGCGGGGCCAGCCGGTCGAACACGTCGCGGGCCAGCGGCGGCAGCGCGTCGTAGCCGACCTGGCCGATCCGGTCGCCGCCGAGCAGGATCTCGCAGAGCCGCCGCACATCGCGCCGCCCCGGCACGACGTCTTTCTCGATGCAGGTCACGGCGGCGTCGGCGAAGTCGTACGGGGTGGGCCGCGCCCGCCCGCGCATGCCGGCGAGCAGGATCGACGTCTCGAAGACGGCGATGGCGTCGGCCGTGCTGGCCAGATATCCGTTGCGGCGGGCGAGCCGGACGATGTCGACGCACCAGCCGCGCAGCTCGGCCTCGTCGAGCCCGTCGAGCACGGGCGGGCCGGAGAGATATCCGGTGAGCTGGTCGGCCGGCGGCGGGTCGGCTTGAGGCGGTGGCAGCGCCTTGCGGGTCTTCTTGTTGCGCCCGCCCTTCTGCCCGTCGAGCTCGAACGGCGTGAGCCGCGACCTGGTCAGGCCCTTCTGCCAGGTGGCGGCCGCGATCGAGACCGAGCCCGGCGCCAGGCCGAACTGGGCCTCGATGGCCGAGTGACTCGACGGGATGAGGCCGTAGAGCCAGGTCGTGCCGGTCCGTGGGCTGATCGCGAAGTCCGGGGTGCCGGCGGCCGAGCCGACCTCGGGCAGCCGGCTGGCCGCGTGGAACGCCCCGCAGACGTACAGGCCATCGGCCGGATCGATCCCACCGGCGGCGAGATGACCACGGATGCGCGTCCACATGTAGCGCTCGCGGTCCTCGTCGCTGCGCCATCGGGCGCCGTCGTGCGGCGCCAGCCGGCGGAACAGGCTGCCGATGAGGATCATGACTTGGCGGTACGTGTCGTGGTCGGCTCCGGCGAGGGGCTGCTCGACGTATTGGTCCCACCACTCCGACCAGTGCCGGACCCGGCCGTGGTGCAGCAGGTGCTCCTCCAGCTCGGCGAAGCGCGGCCGCAGGTCGCCGATCTCGACACCGACCGCGTCGCCGTGCAGGTCGTCCTCCTGCTGCTGCTGTTCCGGCTGGGCGCTCTCGTCCCGCGGCGCCCACTGGAAGATGTGGTCGGTGGAGCGGTCGACCAGCACGAGCTCGACGCCGGGCGTCTCCAGGGCGTACGAGATGGCCTGATATTCGGCCGAGCTCTCGGTGACCGGGGCGATGACGCTGAGCGGCGCCGACGCGACGGGGAAGCCTTCGAGCTCGGAGGCGAACGCCTGCACCGCCACCGGCAGCCGGCAGTTGCGCAGCTCGGTGAGGATCGGCGTCATGTCCTCGCACAGCTCCAGATAGATCACCCTGGGCTGTTTCTCGCGCAGGCGCCGGACCATGGCCAGCGCCGAGGCCGGCGAGTGGTGGCAGACCGGGAAGATCTCCAGCGGCTCGCGCAGGGCGTGCTCGACGTCGTCGACCATGCCGGTGAGGATCTCGGGCAGGGCGGCCGGGCCACCGGCCAGCGCCTCGGCCGCGCCCAGCAGCTGCGCCCGCAGCGGATCGAAGGGCCCGCTCATGAGAGGGTCTCGATCGCGTGGCGCCCGCCCTCGAGGAAGCCGGTCCACTCGCCGCCGTCCTCCTTGCTGCGCGGCTCGATCACGCCGTGCCAGTACTTGTTGAGGATCGCCAGGTCCTCGGGGCTGCGCCGGGCCAGCGAGCCGACCAGGGAGCCGGCCAGCGTCTCGGCGGTCAGGGTGGCGGCGCCGAAGAAGTTGCTGTGCAGGATCGCGTCCTCCAGCACGCCGATCTGCTCGGCCGTGGACAGCGCTGATTCGAGCTTCTCGTCGTCGCTGCCGGCCGATCCGGCGGCCGCGCGCAGGTCGGCGAAGCTCTGCAGGAGAACGTCGAGCAGGGTGGGCGGCACCTCGAGCTCGATGTTGTGACGGCGCAGCAGCTCCTCCGTACGGAACCGGACGATCTCGGCCTCGCTCTTCTTGTTCGTCACCACGGGGATGCGGACGAAGTTGAAGCGGCGCTTGAGAGCCGAGGAGAGATCGTTGACGCCGCGGTCGCGGCTGTTGGCGGTGGCAATGATCGAGAAGCCGGGCCGGGCGAAGACGATGTTGTCCTCGTCGAGCTCCGGGATGGAGACGTATTTCTCGGACAGGATCGAAATGAGCGCGTCCTGCACGTCGCTGGTCGAGCGGGTCAGCTCCTCGAAGCGGCCGATGACGCCGCCCTCCATCGCGGTCATGATCGGCGACGGGATCATCGAGGCCCGCGACTGGCCCTTGGCGATGACCATGGAGACGTTCCACGAATATTTGATGTGGTCCTCGGTGGTGCCGGCGGTGCCCTGCACGACCAGCGTGGAGTTGCGGCTGATGGCCGCCGCGAGCAGCTCGGCCAGCCAGCTCTTACCGGTGCCGGGATCGCCGATCAGGAGCAGCCCGCGGTCGGAGGCCAGGGTGACGATGGACCGCTCGACGAAGCTGCGGTCGCCGTACCATTTCTGGCCGATCTCACGGTCGAGTCCGTCGGCGCGCTCGGAGCCGAGGATGAACAGGCGCACCATCTTGGGGCTCAGGCGCCAGGAGAACGGTTTGGGGCCGTCGTCGATCGACTCGAGCCAGTCGAGCTCCTCGGCGTACTTGATCTCGGCCGGGGGCCGCAGCATCTCGCTCATCAGATGTTCTCCCTATGCCACGAAGTTCTTGAGCTCGACGACGAGCTTCTGGATCTTTCCGGAGATCACGGGGGTGCCGAGATCTTTGAATCGCTGGCGGAACCAGGGGTTGACGCTCTGGGTGCCGGAGCTGTTGACCGAGCCGACCGGGATGAAGCGGACGCCGGAGCGGTGCACCGCCTCGATGCCGTCGAACAGCGGCTGGGAACGGTCGAACTCGTAGAAGTCCGAGATCCACACCATCACCGTGTTGCGCGGATCGGCGATCTTGGGCCGGGCCATGGCCATGGCGACCGGGCCGTCGTTGCCGCCACCGAGCTTGGTGCGCAGCAGCACCTCGAACGGGTCGTGCACCCAGGGGGTCAGGTCGAGCGCCCTGGTGTCGTACGCGATCAGGTGCACGTCGACCTTGGGCAGGCCCGCGAAGATCGAGGCCAGAATCGTGCAGTTGACCATCGAGTCGACCATCGAGCCGGACTGGTCGACCACCACGATCATGCGGGCCGGGGTGACCCGCTTGGCGGTCTGCCGGTAGAAGAGCCGGTCGACGTAGAGCCGCTCGTCGTCGGGGTTCCAGTTGGGCAGGTTCTTCCAGATCGTGCGGTCGAGGTCGAGGTTGCGGAACACGCGTTTGGGCGGCACCGAGCGGTCGATGGTGCCCGCGCTGGCCTGCGCGACCTGGGTGCGCAGCACGGCCGCCACCTCGTCGACGAACTGGCGGATCAGCCGCTTGGCGTTGGCCAGCGCGACGCCGTCGAGATTGTTCTTGTCGCGCAGCAGCTGGTCGATGAGCGACATGCTCGGCGTGAGCTTGGCGGCCAGGCGCGGGTCGGCCAGCACCTCGCGCAGCCGCATCCGCTTGATCAGGTCGCCCTCGATGCCGGCCAGCACCTTGCCCTCGGGCCGGCCCCGGAGCTGTCCCGGCTCCTCACCCAGCGCCCGCTCGAACCAGCCGGCGTCGGCCTGCCACCGCGCGAGCTGACCGGCGCTGACGTCGCCGCTGCCGGTGTCGAAGACGTTCAGCAGCAGCTTGGAGGCGAGCGCGGCCCGGCGCACCTCACCCTCGCGGTCGTCGTCGCCGGGCGTCATGAGGCCGTCGAGCTCGGCCGCCAGGTGAGGATGGCGCTGCACCAGGTTGTCGATCGAGGCGCCGGGGTCGAGCAGCGCCGCCGGAAGCCCCTCGTCGCCGACGATCGCGACGCTGGCCGACTCGAGCGCGGCCTGCTCCTCGGGGTCGAAGAGCCGGGCCAGCAGCCGCCAGTAGAGGATCTGTCGCCGATTTTCCGCGGTCATTTGCGCAGCAGCCTTCCCGCTCGCTCCCGGAGCACCTCGACGGCGCCACCGGCGGCCGCCTCGGCCTTGGCCGCTTTGGCGTCGGTGGGGCCGAGCGCCCAGTCGCCGGTGTGCACGGCGACCTCTTTCTTGCGCACGGTCGCCTGGACGGCGAGGGGCTGCACCACCCAGCGGTCGCCGTCGAAGCGCAGCAGCCCGATCACGGCGCCGGCCGAGGCCACCAGCTCGGGGGTGAGCGGCCCGGCGGCCGGCAGGCGGTCGGTGGCGGCCTCGAACTCGCCGCCCTCCAGCAGCACCGGCTCGGCGATCGCGGCCGGGTGCCGGTCGAGCGGGGCCGTCGAGGAGGCCACGGCCCCGGCCAGCAGGACCCGGGCGGTGGTGAACGGGTCGGCCGGCTCGCCCGGCGCCGCCCGGCTCTCGTCCCAGATCAGGTCGCCGCCGGCGGTGAGCGTCATGCCCGACACCTCGACCGAGCGGTGCTCCGCGAGCGCCGACAGCAGGATCGGGAAGGCGGCGAGCATGCGCCAGGCCGACGGGCCGCTGATCGTGTCGACCTTGGCCGCGGCCACGCTCGTGCGGACCAGGCGGACGCCCGCTCCGGTCTCGAGCAGGGCGTGCACCTGGCAGCGGAACACCGTCGGATGCTCGTGCAGGTCGGCCCCGAGGATCAGCAGCCGCCCGTCGGCCGGTGCCGACGGCTCGGCCGGCAGGCCGTCCTGGGAGAGCACCAGCGCCCTGGTCCAGAGGTCGGCCCAGCGGCGGACCGGCACCCGGGGCAGGGTGGCCACCGGCGCGGCGGCCCGCAGCTCGGCCGCGAAGCCGTCGAGCAGCACGGCCAGGCGGCGGCCGGACGGCTCGGCCAGCAGCGCCCGCACCGCGGCGGCGCCGCCCGCGGCCAGCTCGTGGTCGACGCCGCGCCAGCCCGCGATGGCCAGCTCACGCAGCCAGGACCGGCTGCCCGCGGTCAGGTGGCCCACCCCGGCCGGCCCGGCCGGGGCCGGCCATGGCTCGCGGACGCGGCCGGTGGCGGCGTCGAACCCGGCGATCAGCGCGTCGTGGGCGGCGCCGAGCAGCGCCACCCGGCACCCGGCCAGGGCGGCCAGATGCTCGTCGGTCACCGTGCCCGCGACGATCTTGCCGACCGCGTCGGCGGCCCGGCCGGCCAGCGGCGAGGCGTCGAAGGCGGCGGCCACGGCCTCGAGGGCGGCCACCCGCTCGTCGTCGAGCCGGGCCAGCCCGTGCACGAGGGCGTCGTCGAGCCCGTCGGCCACGGCCAGCACCTCGTCGAACCCGGCCGGGCGGGCCCGCAGCGCGTCGGTGAGCATCAGCGCACCGCCTGACCCGCGGCCGGGAACCACTGGAGGTCGGGCAGCGGATCGGTGCTCGGCGGCACCTCGAGGTAGGCCAGGTGGCGCAGGAAACTGCTGAACACCTCGGCCGCCCGCTGGGGCGCGGCCACCGGGCGCAGCGCCGGCCACAGGTCGGTCTCGCCGGCCGGCGGCTCGACCTTGAGGTAGCGGGCCACGCGCTCCACCCCGTACTGCGCCAGAGCGGCCTCGAGCAGCGCCTTGAGATGGTTGCAGGGCCGGGAGCCGCCGCCGAGACCCCCGCACGGACGGTTGTTGTTGGTGTTGCAGCTCAGCCCGTGCTCGGCCGCGGTGATCGACGAGACGTAGACCCTCTCGACGTCGGACCCGCTCGACACCACCCCTTGCAGCCGCCCCTCGGCGAGCTCCACGAACGGCACCTTGGCCAGCTTGCGCGCCCGCACGGGCGCCATGACCGGGGCTGTGCTGCGCCGCTCGAACGCGGCACCCTCACTTGTCACAACCGATCCTCCTCACGAACAGGTGCGGTAGTTGTATCGGATGGGTCCGACAAAACTTCGTCACCAGGCTCAACTCGGCCGCCGAGCCGCCGATCTCCACGGAACGGTCCCTCCCCCGGACCGGTCTCGGAGGTACAAGCCTTGAGCCTCGCCCGATACGGCGCCCGCTCGGCCGGGTTCGCCCTGCTCTACCTGTTGGCCCTGTTCGCCGGCGACGCGCTCGACGGCGCGCTCTGGCCGGCCGCCGCCGTGGGCGCGGTCTGGCTGGTGGCGCAGGGCGCGCACGGCCCGCGCCGCTTCGACGCGATGGCCATGCTGGTGCTGGCGGCGCTGGTGCCCGACACCGACGACCTGCTCTCCGGCGTGATCCAGGCGATCCCGCAGGTGATCCCGGCGGTGCTGTTCGCCTGGCTGCTGGACCGCTGGCTGCCGCTCTACTGGCACGGCGTCAAGGGCGACCTCGCCCGCCTCGCCGGCGCGTCGGGCATCGCCGCGGTGGCCGGGGCGGTCCTGCAGAGCGTCCTGTTCGCCTCCGACTTCACTCTCGGCACGGCCGGCTGGGCCGTGGTCCGCGACTTCCTCGCCGTGGCGGTGACGGTCGTGGTCATTCGGGAGATCAAATTGAGGTACGCCCCGGAGCCGCGCCAAACCAGCGAGAATCCCCGCGAGATGTTGCGCCACCGCCTCGACGAGGTCTTCGAAGAGGAAGCGAAGCCGGCGCCGCGAAAGCGCTCACACCTGCGCATCGTCAAATGAGCCTTAGAGTCGGGCCATGACGACCCTCGATCCCGCCGCCCTCGAGGCCGAGCGCGCCCGCCTGCGCGAGGCCCACCTCAAGCCGCCCGGCGCGCGGCCCGCCTCGACCGCCCGCGGGCTGCACCACACCGCGCTGATCAGCAGCGACGTGGAGCGCACCATCCGGTTCTATCAGGACGTGCTCGGCTTCCCCCTGACCGAGCTGATCGAGAACAGGGACTACCCCGGCTCGTCGCACTTCTTCTTCGACATCGGCCACGGCAACCTGCTCGCCTTCTTCGACTTCCCCGGCCTCGACGTCGGCCCGTACGCGGAGGTCCTCGGCGGCCTGCACCACATGGCGATCAGCGTCGAGCCCGCGAAATGGCACGCGCTGATCGGCCGCCTGACCCAGGCCGGCGTCGAGCACGAGGTGCACAGCGGCGTCTCGGTCTACTTCCGCGACCCCGACGGCGCCCGCATCGAGCTGATCGCCGACCCGCTGGGCGAGATGTACGGCCAGCACGTGCTCTGACGGTTGACCCATCGGCGTTTGTCGATGCACACTCTCCGGGGAAAGCGCTTACCTAGCCCCGGAGATCGCCATGACCTCTCGCTTGGCGTACGTCGCAGTGCTCCTCTCGGTCATTGCCACGGCCCCCGCGCCCGCCGCGGCGGCGCCGGCCCGGCCGGCCATGGAACGGCTCGACCGCGGGCTCGTCGTCGCCACCACCGGCGAGGGGCGCTTCCTGAGCTGGCGCCTGCTCCGCGGCGAGCACAGCCCCTTCCACGTCTACCGCGACGGCCACCGCATCGCGACCGTCTCCGGCAGCTCGAACTACCTCGACCGCGAGGGCCCGCCCGGCGCCCGCTACCGGGTCGCCCCGGCCGGCCCCGGTCCCGCCGCCTCGGCCACGGCGTGGGACGCCGCCTACTACGACCTGCCGCTGCGCAAGCCGGCGGACGGTGTCACCCCGGCCGGCGAGGCGTACACCTACTCCGCCAACGACATGAGCGTCGGCGACGTGGACGGCGACGGTCAGTACGAGTACGTCGTCAAATGGGATCCCTCCAACAGCAAGGACGTCTCACAGGTCGGCTACACCGGCCCGGTCTACATCGACACGTACGAGCTCGACGGCACCCTCCGCCACCGCATCGACCTGGGCGTCAACATCCGGGCCGGCGCCCACTACACCCAGTTCCTGGTCTACGACTTCGACGGCGACGGCCGCTCCGAGATGATGCTCAAGACCGCGCCCGGCACGAAGATCATCCGGTATGCGCCCGACGGCCGCGTCCTCTCGCAGCGCCACATCACCATGCCGCCGGCCGACATCCGGGCCGGTTACTCGCACACCGACGACTACCGGCTCAGCGCCGCCGGCTACTACGAGCACCTGGTCGACGTCTTCCAGGGCTGGCACGCGCACCCCGAGGTGGTCGCCGGCCGGTGGCCCGCGACCCTGGAAGAGGCCTTCGGCCTCGCCCCCCGATACACCTATCCGCTGAGCCGCGCCGACGCCGCCGCCCTGGCCGACCACTTCATCGACGTCTACGCCCCCGCCCGCAGCCCCCGCAACGCGCTGCGCGCCTTCGAGGGCTTCATCGTCGACGGCCCCGAATATCTGACCGTCTTCGAGGGCGCCACCGGCCGCGAGCTCCAGACCATCCCGTACCGCCCCGGCCGGCACGACGACGGCCTCATGTGGGGCGATTACGCCATGCCGCGCATCGAGCCCGGCAACCGCGTCGACCGTTTCCTGTCCGGCGTGGCCTATCTGGACGGCCGCCACCCCTCCGCCGTCTTCGCCCGCGGCTATTACACCCGCTCGACGCTGGTCGCCTATCGCTGGGACGGGCGGCGGCTCACCGAGAACTGGCACGTGGACAGCGGCTGGACCCCGATGACCAACCCCTTCAACGACACCCCGCACGGCCGCGACGGAACCGATCCCTCGTTCGCCACACTCACCACCCAGGGATTCCACTCGCTGAGCGCCGCCGACGTGGACGGCGACGGCCGGCAGGAGATCGTCTACGGCTCGGCGACCATCGACGACGACGGCAGCCTGCTCTACTCCTCGTTCGGCGTGCTCCCCGAGGGCAGCGCCGCTCCCGGCCAGCGGGTGCGGCTCGGGCACGGCGACGCCATGCACGTCACCGACATCGACCCCGACCGGCCCGGGCTCGAGATCTTCACCGTGCACGAGAACGCGGCCCTCGCCCCGTACGGCATGGCCATGCGCGACGCCGCCACCGGCGAGGTGCTGTTCGGCACCTACTCCGGGCGCGACACCGGCCGCGGCATGATCGGCGACGTGCTGCCCGGCGCCCGGGGCCTCGAGTCGTGGGCCAGCATGCCCGGCGGATCGGAGGCCCTGGGCGTACACACCGCGACCGGCCAGGTGATCCCCGGGCCGATCCCCGGCACGAACCAGAGCATCCGCTGGGCCGCCGACGGCTCGACCCAGATCGTCAACGGCGCCCTCGACGTGACCCCGACGATCGACGACTGGCAGCGCGGGCGCCTGCTGACCGCCGAGGGCACGCTGGCCAACAACGGCACTAAGGGCAACCCGAGCCTGGTCGCCGACATCTTCGGCGACTGGCGCGAGGAACTTCTCGTACGGACGGCGGACAGCTCCGCCATCCGCATGTACCTCAGCACGGAGGTCACCACCCACAAGCTCACCACCCTCATGCACGATCCGCAGTACCGGGCCGAGGTCGCCCGCCAGCAGACCACCTACAACCAGCCGTCCTATCCGGGCTTCTATCTGGCCGCCGACCGCGACTGGGAGTAACCCGGCCCGGCCCGCCGTCGAGCCCGATCGCGCCGAAGCTCTCACCCGCCGCACGCTCGATGTCGCGCAGCGGCGGAAGGCCGGCCGGAAGTGCTGCCCTGATTCGCATCGCGCCATTGTGGCCGCTCCCGCGAAGATCGTTTCAGTTGTCCACAGAGCGGCGGTTATCCACAGGTTGGAAATTCCCTCGGCACGGCCACGGGCGACCCCGCGAGAATGGGCGCGTGACCGATTCCCGCGCCATCCAGCCGCTCAGCCGTCCGCTCAACGCCGTCGTCCGCCCGCCCGGTTCCAAGAGCATCACCAACCGGGCTCTGCTCTGCGCCGCCCTCGCGCCGGGCGAGTCCACCCTCACGGGCGCCCTGTTCGCCGACGACACCCGGGCGATGATGGCGGCGGTGGCCGCGCTGGGCGCGTCGGTCTCGGTCGACCCCCTTTCCCGTACGGCGTCGGTCACCGGCGGCGGATCGCCCGCCGAGGGAGCCGTCGTCGACGCCCGTCAGTCGGGCACGACGTCGCGCTTCGTCCTTCCGGCGGCGGCCCTGTTCGGGCGCCGGACGGTCGTCGACGGCACGCCGCAGCTGCGGGCCCGCCCGTTCGGGCCCGTGCTCGACGCGCTGCGCCAGGTCGGTGCGAAGGTCGAGGAGCTGGGCGAGCCCGGCTTCCTGCCGGCGGCGGTCAGCGGCCCGATGCACGGCGGCCCGGTCCACGTCAGCGGGCACATCTCCAGCCAGTTCCTCTCCGGCCTGCTGATGGCCGGCCCGCTGATGCGCGACGGCCTTCAGGTGTCGCTCACCTCCGAGCTGGTCTCGGTGCCCTATGTCGAGATGACCAAGGCCGTGATGGCCGCCTTCGGCGCGACCGTCGAGGGCTTGACCGTCCAGCCCGGTGCCTACACCGCGCGGGCGTACGACATCGAGCCCGACGCCAGCGCCGCCTCGTACTTCCTGGGCGCCGCCGCCATCGCCGGCGGCCGGGTCACGGTGAGCGGTCTCGGGACGGCCAGCCTTCAGGGGGACGTACGCTTCGCCGACGTCCTGGAGCGGATGGGCGCCACCGTGACGCGGACGCGGGACTCGCTGACCGTGAGCCGGACCGGTCCGTTGCACGGGGTCGACGTCGACATGGCCGACATCTCCGACACCGCCCAGACCCTGGCGGCGGTCGCCGTCTTCGCCGGCTCACCGACCCGGGTGCGCGGCATCGGCTTCATCCGGGGCAAGGAGACCGACCGCATCGCCGCCGTGGTCACCGAGCTGCGCCGGGCCGGCATCGACGCCGTGGAGGACGAGGACGGCTTCACCATCACGCCCGGCGCGCCGCGGCCGGCCCGCTTCGAGACGTACGAGGACCATCGCATGGCGATGAGCCTGTCCCTGCTGGGCCTGCGGGCTCCCGGCATCGAGGTTCTCGATCCGGGGTGCGTGGCGAAGACCTATCCCGACTTCTTCACCGACTTGGAGGCCCTCAGAAGCTGACGCCTGGTCAGCGGCGGCGGGCGGTGGGCTCGAGCAGGGGGTTGAGCCAGCTGTTGTCGGCCGGGTTGAGGGTCAGGCCGGGCGGGACGATCTCGTCGATACGGTCCAGCACGTCGGCCGTCAGCACGACGTCGGCGGCGGCCAGCTGGGACTCCAGGTGCTCGATGGTCCGCGGGCCGATGATCGGGGCGGTGATCGCCGGGTGGCGCAGCACGAAGGCGATGGCCAGCTCGATGAGCGTCAGCCCGGCCTCGTCGGCGAGGGCGGTGAGCTGCTCGACGGCGGTGAGTTTGCGCTGGTTCTCGGGGCGCGACATGTCGAAGCGGTTGGCCAAGCGCCGCCGGGCCTCCGAGGACGGCAGGTCCTGCGCCTGCCGGCTGTAACGGCCGGAGAGCCAGCCGCCGGCCAGCGGGCTGTACGAGATGACGCCCATCCCGTACCGCTGAGCCACCGGCAGAACCTCGTTCTCGGCGTTGCGGACCAGGATCGAGTACGGGGGCTGCTCGGTCACGAAACGTTCGCGTCCGCGGCGCTCGGCGACCCACTGGGCCTCCACGATCGTCGACGGCGGGAAGGTGGTGTGGCCGATGTAGCGCACTTTGCCGGCCCGTACGAGATCGGTCAGCGCGCCCAGCGTCTCGTCCAGATCCACCGCCGGGTCCCAGCGGTGCACCTGGTAGAGGTCGAGCCAGTCGGTGCCCAGCCGGCGCAGCGAGTCCTCGGCCGCACGCACGATCCACCGGCGGGAGTTGCCCCGGTGGTTGGGGTCGTCGCTCATCGGCATGTTGGCCTTGGAGGCGAGCACGACCTCGTCGCGGCGCCCCTTGAGGGCCTTGCCGACGATCTCCTCGCACTCTCCGGCCGAGTAGACGTCGGCCGTGTCGACGAAATTGATCCCGGCGTCGAGCGCCCGATGGATCACCTTGATGCTCGCGTCGTGGTCTTTGTTGCCCCAGTCGCCGAACATCATGGTGCCGAGACACAGTTTGCTGACCGAGACGCCGGTACGTCCGAGCGGACGATGTTCCACCATGATCCGACCCTAGCCAGGGTCTGCCGGACCCTGGCTAGGGTCGGATCATGGACTTCCCGGCCGAGCTGCGCGGCTTCCTCACCACCCGGCGTGCCCGCCTCTCCCCCGACCAGGCCGGTGTGCCCAAGTTCCACGGCGTGCGACGGGTGCCGGGGCTGCGTCGCGAGGAGGTCGCGCACCTCGCGGGCGTCAGCGTCGACTACTACACCCGCTTGGAACGCGGACGGGTCGCGGGCGCCTCCCGCGAGGTCCTCGAGGCGGTGGCCCGCGCGCTGCGGCTCGGCGAGGACGGGCGCGACCCCGGCGACCAGGACATCGCCCGGCTCGTCGACGAGTTGTCCGCACAGAGCGACTACTTTCGCGCCCTGTGGGCCTCCCACGACGTCCTTCGCTACCGGCGGGGCGCGAAACGCTACCGCCATCCCGTGGCCGGCGAGCTGACCTTCGACTACGAGTCGTTCCGGGTCAACGACGACCCGGCCCTGACCATGCTCGTCTACACCGCCGAGCCGGACTCCGCCACCGCGCGCGCCCTGCCTGTCCTCGCCGCCGGCGGTGTCCTCTAGGCGGCCGCTCCGCTCGCCAGGGAAGCGAGATACATGACGATGGTGATGGCGGCGAAGACGAAGCCGACCGCGCCCAGCCCGATCGCCCAGGTGGACGCGGCCTTGTGGTGGGTGCGCCGGGCGCGGACGCCGAAGTAGACCGCGGCCGGGCCGGCCAGCGCGCCGGCCGGCGGAGCGCAGAAGGCGATGACGCCGCAGATCACGCCGAGCGGGACGCTGATCCGGTCCATGTTCGCGCGGCTCTCGGCGATCCGGCGCTGCTCCTCCGCCAGGCGGCGGCGCTCGGCCTCGACGTGCTGGTCGCGTGTCTGCTGGGCGGCGACCGGGGCGGTCAGCATCAGCGCGGCGTGCCACGCAGCCGCGTGCTCCGGGTCCGGACGGTCGGCCACCAGGGTGCGGAACCACGGCTGCCGCAGCGCCTCGGCGTTCTTCGACGCCTCGGCGGCCGGCTCGGCGAACAGGTTCTGCTGACCGGCGTACGAGGCCACCAGCAGTTGCATCCGCAGCGTCTGCAGGTCGCCCGGCGAGATGGTCACGCCGACCCGTTGCAGGCGGGCCTGCGCGGCCTCGACGTTACGGTGCCAGCGGTCGTCGAGCAGCGCGTAGCCGGCGCAGCCGGGCGTGTCGTCGCAGATCGTGAGGATGCCGTCCTCGTAGACCTGGGCGAGGATCTGCCGGGCGGCCGGCTCGTTGGCGATGGCGTCGCGGGTGAGGGCACGCAAGCTCGCGTCGTCGAGGCGGCGGCCGTTGAACTCCGGTGGCGCCTGCGCGTCGAGGGCCATGATGACCTGCATGAGGCCGCGTTCGGGGCGCTCGTCCACGCCGTCGTTGAGCGCCTGCACCGCCTCCGTGCGCTCGTGCTTGGTCATCCAGTCCTTGAGGGCCAGATAGGGCGGGGCCTTCACCGCCCGGCCGGCCAGCAGGCGGCGGCCGCCGCCCCAGTCGCGGCGCAGCGCGGCGGCCAGCGCCACCGGGTCGTTGTAGCCGACGCCCTCGAAGACGAACGTGGCGCTGCTCCTCGTCGCCGGGCGGTCCGGGTTCGGCGCCGGCTCCGGGTCGGCGACCGGTGGTTTGCCGCCGGCCCGCCACGACGCGGTCTGTCCGGGACCCCACCGCTTCTCCGGCACCCGGGTCAGCAGGCCGCGCACGAGCAGGCGCCAATGGTCGTCGGCGATGTCGGACACCGCGATCTCGCGGCTGATCAGGATCGAGGTGATCACCTGCTCGTTGAACCAGCTGCCGTCCGGGTACTGGAACGGGTTCCGGCCGGTCAGCAGCTCGAACATGATGATGCCGAGCGACCACCAGTCGCTCCACTTGGAGGTGTGGCCGGCGATCGCCTCGGGCGGGGCGTAGGCCGAGGTCCGCGAATTGGTGCCGTGGGCGTGGGTGGCCTCGATGAACTTGGTGAGACCGAAGTCGGCCAGCACCAGGTCGGCCGGGTTCATCGACCGGATCAGGATGTTGCCGGGCTTGATGTCGCGGTGCACCATGCCGAGCGAATTGGCGTAGGTGATGGCCGGAGCCAGCTGGTCGAAGACGTCGAGGATCTTGTCGGGCGGCCAGGGCGCCGGGTAGCGGCTCATCAGCTGTTCGAGGGAGCCGTACTGCGCGTACTCGAGGATCTCCCAGACGTAACCGTCGCCGCGGCCGTAGCCGAGCAGGCCGATCAGGTGGCGCGGATCGGCCGTGCGCAGCCGGTTCAGCTTCTCCTCGTCGAGGGGCAGGTCCTGGCGGCGGTAGAGCCGGACCACGCACTCGGCGCCGGTCGCCCGGTCCCGGACCAGCAGCAGGTCGGCCTCGCCGCCGGCACCGAGCTCGCGAACGTACTCGTAGCTCCGGCGCAGGGTGGGAGGAAGGTTGACCCGCGCGAAGGGCTCGGCCGGCTGGTCACCGTCGCGAGTGGTGCCAGGAGCACCCGAGGCGTCGCGAGTGGTGCCGGGAGCACCCGAGGCGTCGCGAGTGGTGCCGGGAGCGCCAGCGGCATCACGAGTAGTACCGGGAGCATCGCGTGTAGTACCGGGAGCGTCGCGTGTAGTGCCGGGAGCGGCAGCATGGTCGCGAACAGTGCCGGGCACGCCGGCCACTCCGCGGACGGAGCTCGGGTAGCTGTGGCCGTCGTCGGTCACGGGGTCATTCCTTCCTCGCCGGGGCCGGGAACGGCGGCCAGCACGATGGACACGTTGTCGCGGGCGCCCGCGTCGAGCGTCGCCCGCAGCAAGCCCTCGACCGCCGCCCGCGGGTCGGCCGCCCCGGCCAGCACGGCCTCGATCCGCTCCGGCGGCAACTCGTCGGTGAGCCCGTCGCTGCACAGCAGGAACTGGTCCCCCGGGCGTACCTCGATCTCCAGGACGTGCGGTGCGACCGCAGTCGTACGGGCCCGCCCACCGAGCGTCTGCGTCACCACCGTCGCCACCGTGGCCTCGCCCGGCGCCGGCGTCACCGAGTCGTCCTCGGACAGCTGCACCATGTGCGAGTCGCGCAGCAGGAAGCAGCGGCTGTCCCCCACGTTCGCGCAGATCATCCGATCGCCGGCCAGCACCATCAGCACCACCGTGGACCCCATGCCGCTCCACGCCGGGCTGAGCGCCATCTCGGCGTACACCGCCTGATTGGCCTTTTCGACGGCCTCGACCACCGCCCCGCTGTCATGGAAGAACGGCGCCGCGTCCGCGATCGTGGCCGCGGTCACGCGGCTCGCCCGGCCGCCCTCGGCCTGCCCGCCCAGACCGTCCGCGATCAGGCACGTCACCGGCCGGATGGGATCGACCGCGAACCGCACCGGCTGGCCCTCGACCACACCCGACACGAAGCCGGCCACCGAGACGGTGTCCTCGTTGTGGTCGCGCTTGCGGCCCCGGTGGGTCACCGCCACCACGTCGATGTGGCTCACGACTCCCCTCCCGTCACCGTGGCCTCGAGGCGGGCGGCGAAGCGGATCCGGTCGCCCGCCCGCACCGGCGTCTCCTGGTTCGGCGTGAGGCGCTCGCCGTTGACGAACGTGCCGTTCATCGAGTCCAGATCGACCACGGTCAGCGCGTGGCCGTCGCTGCGCACCTCGGCGTGCCGGCGGCCGACGTTCGTATATTCGGCGAGGTGCCCGGCGATCGGCGAGTTCTCCCGGCCCACCACCAGCGGCTGACCGGCGCGCACCGCGACCGTCCCCCACGCGAAGCTCAGCGTGGGAACGCTCGGCGTTAGGCCGTTCAACCCGCAGGGCCGGCACCCGCCCTCCGGAGGCTGGCCCCCGGTGGGACAGTCGGGATCACCGCAGACACTCTCCGACGTGGCCGGCTTCGGCACCGGCGTGAGGAAACACGATTGGCAGTACTGCGTTCCGGCCGGCATGTCGGCCTTGCAGCCGGGACAGATCAGCTGCGCCATGACGCCTCCTCGTAGGTGAGCCCGCGGCGGGCCAGGGCCGCCTCGAGCGCGCTCAGGTCACCCGGCGCCGGCACGCCGATGTGGTAGATCCGGTCGCCGTCGCTGCCCACCTGGAGGCGGGTCGGGCCGGCCGGCCGGTCCACTTCGGCGTCGTAGCGCTCGTGGCCGAGCGGGGTCAGCGGCACCAGCTCCTGATTCGCCGAGCCGCGCCAGCGGTTGCCGGGCGCCCGGGCCTCGACGAACGGCCCGGGGATGACCGCGTCGAGCAGCGCCAGATGCGCGGCGAAGCGGGCCCGCAGCACCGTGAGCGAGCGGCCGCTGTAGGCGAGCAGGTCGACCGGCCGGTCCAGGCCGTCCCGCCAGGCGTGCAGCGCTCCGAGCAGGTCGAGGAACGCGGCGGGCTGGTCGAACGGCTCGCCGCCGCTGATCGTCACCCCGTCCACGTCGCCGGGCAGGCCCGCGCACCACCGCACGACCGCGGCCACGTCGACCTCGGTGTCCGGGTCGGCGTCCCAGGTGTCGCGGGACACGCAGCCGGCGCAGCCGATGCCGCAGCCCTGCGTCCACACCCCGGCCCGGCGCCCGTATCCGAGCACCACCACCGGATAGTGGACCCGGTTGATCCTGATCCTCATGCCAGGCTCACCTGCCAGATGCCGTCGGCGTGCCGCAGCCCGGTCACGGTGATCTCGCCGCCGGACGGGCCGTCGCGGCGGAACAGCTCGCGGGCGAGCGGGTTGACCAGGGCGCTCTCCAGATGCGAGCCGATGCCGCGGCCACCCATGCCGAGACTTCGGGTGGCTCCTTCGAGCAATTGCCGCCGTACGGGCTCGGCGAGCCGCAGATCGACGCCGTGCTCCGCCCGCAGCCGCTCCCGGACGTGCGCGACCAGCACGTCGAAGATCTCGGCGGCGGTCGTGGCGTCGATGAAGTTGAACACCACGATGTTGTCGCCGAGCCGGTTGAGCAGCTCGGGCCGGTTCAGCACGCTGACGAAGTGGTGTTCGACCGCGTGCCGTACCCGCTTCTCCAGCTCCTCGCGGGTGAAGGGCGGCTGGAGCGGATCGGCCTCGGCCTGGATGGCGTACTCCTCGGCCGTCACCCCCAGATTGGAGGTGAAGACCAGCACGGTCTCGGAGAAGTAGACGGTCGAGCCGCTGGCGTCGGTCAGCCGCCCGTCGTCCAGGATCTGCAGGAACTTGTCGAGGATCCGCGGGTTGGCCTTCTCGATCTCGTCGAAGAGCAACAGGCTGAAGGGCCTTTGCCGTACGGCATTTGTCAGCTCCCCTCCGGCGTCGTGCCCCACATAGCCGGGCGGGGCGCCGATCAGCCGGTCGGCCGAGTGCTCGGCCGAGAACTCGCTCATGTCGAACCGGGTGTAGGCGCGGGCGTCGCCGAAGATCTGCTGGGTCAGCTCCTTGGCCAGCTCGGTCTTGCCGACGCCGGTCGGGCCGGCGAAGAACAGCACGCCCCGGGGCCGCGAGGCGTTGCCACCGGCCTGCGCGCCGGACAGACCGAGGACGGCCCGGACGAGGATGTCGACCGACCGCTGGATGGCCTCGCGCTGCCCCTTGACCCGCGACGAGATCGTGTCCGACGCGCTGCGCATCCGGTCACGCAGATGCGAGGCGCGCCACGGGTTGTCGTGCACGCCGACCCGGTAGCAGCGCACCGCCTCGTCGATCTCGCCGATCGGGGTGCGCATCCGGGCCGCCAGCCGGGCGATGGCCATCATGCCGCGCAGCGTCATGCCCTGTGTCTGCTCGGCCAGCCGCCGTTCCAGCTCGCGGCGGCCGTCCTCGCCGGCCTCGCGATATCCGGCCAGCGCGTTGGCCAGCCAGCGGGCGGCGGTCTCGCGGACGCCGAACTCGGGCAGCGGCACGGCGATCTTGCGGACGTCGTCGTTGCCCGCGGTCAGCCAGACCGGCAGGTCGCGCTCGTTGTTCACCGCCCAGACGACCGGGTTGTAGAGCGGGCGCGGATCGGCCGGGGCCGGCTTCGGATAGGCGACCCGCGACAGCCGGTCGCAGCGGGCGAAGAACGCGTGCTCGGACGGGTCGAGGTGGGCCGGGTCGAGCATCAGCCGGGAGGCGAAGTCGACCAGGACGGCGCTGCGCTGACCGTCGGCCGTCGCCACCCGCTCGATCACCTCGGAGAGCGGGCCGAGCGGGCCGTCCTTGTCTTTCCACGGCCCCCAGGCCGGCTTGTTGTCACGCTGCACCACTTCGGCCGCCGCTTTGGCGGTGACGGGATCGGCCGGCAGTACGCCGAGGCCGGCGACCGCGTCGGCCACGACCAGATGCTGGTAGCCCTCGTCGGCCAGCACCCGGTGCAGCCCGGTCTGCAGATCGCAGGGCTCCCAGCCGTGCGGCGCCGGGAGCAGGAAGACGTCGCGGACGTTGCCGTAGAGGACGACCTGCGAGTTGATCGACAGCGCGGTGCGGACCTCGCGCAGCCAGGCCGGATATCCGTCGCTCATCGCGGCAGCTCCCGCTCGTGCCGCCGTTCGTCACGCCGCCGCTGCTGATCCCGGCGGCGGCGCTCGAAGGGATAGCGCCGGGGATCGACCGTCTGCACCTCGGGATCGCCCTCGAAGCTGCGGTGGGTGGTGGTGACCTCGAGGCCGCGCTCGCCCAGCGCGGGCAGCAGCCGGTCGACGGCCGAGCACCACTGGTGCTCGACGGCCCCGGCCTCGCCGGTCTCGCCGCCGGCCGGCGCGACCATGTTGAAGTAGAAGGAGCCCGAGTCACCGGCCCGGCTGCGGACCCGGACGGCCAGGTCGTCCCAGCCGTCGCGCTGGAGGTGGGCCAGGCCGTCGCGGCCGAGGGCCACCTCGAAGTCCTCCTCGACCGTGCAGCCGATCTCCTCGAGCGACTCGCGCAGCGCCTGCCGGGTGTAGTCGCGGACCATCGGGGCTAGCGTGGCCGCGACCGCGGCCTCGACCCGGCGGGCCAGCGCGGGCAGGTCCGGATCGGGGTCGGCGCCGGCGGCGCTGATCGCGGTCAGCGCCTCGTCGACCGGCGGCCCGGAATATCCGGCCAGGCGCGCGGTCAGCTCGCGCAGCGCGGCTCGGCGTCGGTGGACCTTCTCGTTGGCCTGGTCGACCGAGTAGCGCAGGTCGTCGAGCAGGCGCAGCTGGGTGTCCTCGGACGCGGCGGCCAGCGCGTCGGCGGCCCGCTTCTGCAGCCGCTCGGCCAGCTGGGGCGGGACGCCGCCGTCCATCCGGCCGATGACCCGCCGCAGCGACTCCGCGACCCGGGTGCTGGGCGCGGGCGCGGCCGCGTGGACCCGGGGAGCGCCCGGCACGGGGGTCGGCCTGGGCAGCCGGTCGAGGGCGGCCGCCACCTCGTTCATGACCCAGCGGGTGCGGGCCGCCGCCATCTCGGCCCGGAACCGCTGATCGGCGGCGGCGAGAGCGGCGTCGACCTGGGCCGCCCACTGCTCGGCCCGATCGACCCGGCCACCGACCGAGGGCACTTCGCCGAGCTCCGGGGGCGGGGTGATCAGGGCGCCGAACTGCGCCCGTCCCCGGGCGATCTGATCGTGCAGCAGCCGGTGCTCGGCCACCGTCCGGGCGATCCGGTCGGCGGCCTGCCAGCCCCGGGACTGCCGTTCGGCGAGACGGTCGCCGGCCGCTCCGGCCAGGGCCCCGACGCCGCGGACGGCCAGGTAGCCGGCGCCGGCCACCAGCCCCACGGCGATCAGGGCCGGCGCGGCGACCACGACTCCCACTTCTGCGCTCACTGTGCACACCCTGACGACGGCGGATGATGATGCCGTTATCTGACGGACAGCCGCGCCGGACGGCCCGAGTAGTCTCGTCGGCATGCCCGCCCGCGCTCCCGATGATCCGAGCCTGGGCACGTGGCGGCGTGATCGCGGAACCGTGGTCCGGCGGGCCGCTCCGATGCGCGGTGAGCCGGCGCCGCTCGCCATCGTGGCCGAGTCCGAGGTGCTGGGCGTCCCCACGGAGTGGTCGCCGCACGCCCATCCGATGCACGAGCTGGTGTGGGTGCGGGGCGGCACGCTGACCTCCCGGGTCGGCAAGCGGGTCTTCACCGTGCCGCCGGGTTTCGCCCTGTGGCTTCCGGCCGGGGTGACGCACGGGGGCCGGCTGACCGCCGGGGCCGAGTTCCACGACGCCTTCTTCGCTCCGGACCGCACGCCGGTCGCGTTCTCGGCGCCGACGCCGATCACCATGTCCCCGCTGCTGGAGTCGTTGCTGGTGCGCCTGGCCCGCGCCGATCTCGGCGCCGAGGCCCGGGCGCGGACCGAGGCGGTCGTGTTCGACGTGCTGGAGCCCGCGGAGCGGCATTTCGCGCTGGAGCTGCCCGGCGACAGCCGGATCGACCCGATCGCCGAGGCGCTGCTGGCCGACCCGGCCGACGGTCGCGGCCTTCAGGAGTGGGCCGATCAGCTGGGCATCAGCGACCGGACGATCACCCGGGCCTTCCGCGAGGCGACCGGGTTGTCGTTCGCGCAGTGGCGGCAGTCCCTGCGCGTCCACCAGGCGCTGGCGCTGCTGTCCGGCGGCGCCGAGGTCCGTGACGTGTCCGAGCGGCTCGGCTATTCGCAGCCGAGCACGTTCATCGCGGCCTTCCGCCGCGTGATGCGGGTGACGCCGGGCCAGGTGTCCGAAACCCCGTATCGGCTGTCCTGAGTACGGGATTGCCGCCACCAAGATCATCACCTAGCCTCCGTAAGGCAAGGCAACCCTTACTTGGAGACCGTCGCATGAATCTGCCCCACCGGCTCGCGGCCACCGCGGCGCTGCTCGGCCTGGTCGCCGCCTGCGGCACCACGAACGTGGACGAGCCGTCCACCGCCGGCTCGGCCGCCCCCACGTCGCAGACCTGCGCCGGCGACACCACGAAGACCTCCACGGAGCCGGTGTCGATGACCGACGGCGTCGGCCGCAAGGTGGAGCTGGCCAAGCCCGCCCAGCGGGTCGCCGTGCTCGAGTGGCAGCAGACCGAGGACCTGCTCACGCTCTGCCTCACCCCGGTCGCGGTGGCCGACCCCAAGGGCTACGGGACGTACGTCAAGGCGGAGACGCTGCCCGCCACCGTCGCCGACGCCGGAGAGCGCGGCGAGCCCGACCTCGACGCCCTGTACGCCACCAAGCCCGACCTCATCGTCGTGGAGGCGTTCAAGGCGAACGACGAGATCATCACCAAGCTCGAGAAGCGCGGGGTGCCCGTGCTCGCCACGGTCGGCGCCGACGCCTCGGGCCAGATCGCGAACATGAAGAAGGTCTTCTCGATGATCGGTACGGCCACCGGCCGCACCGAGCGCGCCGACCTGGTGCTCAAGCAGTTCGACGAGCATCTGGCCGCCGCCAAGCAGACGGTCGCGGGCGCCGGCGTACAGGCCAAGGACTTTCTGTTCTTCGACGGCTGGCTCGAGGGCGGCAACCTCGTCATCCGCCCGTACGGCAAGGGGGCCCTGTTCACCGAGCTCGGCGAGCAGCTCGGCCTGACGCCGGCCTGGACCGACAAGATCAATTCGGCGTACGGCAGCGGGGGCGTCGATCCGGCGTACGGGCTCGCGCAGACCGACATCGAGGGACTCACCGCCGTCGGCGCCGCGACCCTGTTCTACTCCGACGACGACACCCCGGACAGCTACGTCAAGGAGCTGCGCAAGAGTCCGATCTGGACGGCGCTGCCCGCCGTGAAGGAGGGACGGGCGTACGCCTTCCCGGCTGGGGTCTGGGGCGCCGGCGGCCCGATCTCGAACGAGCAGGCGATCGACGCGTACGTCAAAATCCTGACGAAGAAGTGAGGACCCGCGTCGCGAGCGGGGCAGCCGTCCTGGCCGTCCTGCTCGCCGCGGTCGTGGTCACCGGGCTCTGGCACATCACCCAGGGCGCCTCCGGGGTGGGCTTCGCCGGCCTGCTGCGCTATCTGTCCGGCGCACGCGAGGACGTCGGCGGCGTGCCGATCGCCGACGTGCTGACCGGCTCCCGCCTGCCGCGCGTGCTGGCCGGCGTCGCGGTCGGGGTGGCCCTCGGCTCGGCCGGGGCGCTGCTCCAGTCGGTCACCCGCAACGCGCTGGCCGCTCCCGACACCCTGGCCGTCACCGCCGGCTCCTACTTCGCGCTGTGCGCGGTCGCCGCGTTCGGCCTGGCCGTGCCGCTGTGGGCCTCGGGCGCCGTGGCCTTCGGCGGTGGCCTGCTCGCCGCCGCCATTGTGCTCGGCCTGGCCGGCAGCGCGTCCGGCATCGCCTCGACCCGCCTCATCCTCGCCGGCTCGGCCGTCGCGATGGCCCTCGACGCGGCCACGGCCATGCTCCTGATCCTCTTCAAGGAGAGCACGACCGGGTTGTACGCCTGGGGAAGCGGCTCTCTGGCCCAGTTGAACCTCGACGCCGCCGAACGCGCGGCACCGGTCATCGTGACCGTGCTCGCCGTCGCCCTGCTGCTGGCCCGCCGGCTCGACGTGCTCGGCCTGGGCGACGACGCGGCCACCTCGCTGGGCGTGCCGGTCCGCTCGACCCGCGTCGTGGCCGTGCTCTGCGCCGTCCTGCTGACCAGCATCTCGGTGACGCTGGCGGGCCCGCTCGCCTTCGTGGGTCTGGCCGCGCCGGTCGCCGTACGGCTGGCCGCCAAGCGTTTCCGCGCCCTCGGCCGGCACGCCTTCCTGATCCCGGCCTGCGGGCTGACCGGCGCGTTCCTGGTCCTGCTGGCCGACTGCGTGCTGCGGGCGGTGATGGGACCGCGGGCGGCGGCGTCGATCCCGACCGGCATTCCGACGTCGCTGCTGGGCGCGGTGGTCATCGTGGCGCTGGCGCTCCGGCTGCGCGACGCCGGGTCCACGAACCAGGCGCCCGGCGCGCGCGTGGCGATCCGTTCACGCCGCCGCTTCGTCACGGTCGTGGTGGCCGCGGCGGTCCTGCTCGCCGCGGCGGCACTGACCGGTCTGCTCGCGGGCAGCCTGTGGCTGCGTACAGGCGACATCGCCCTTTGGATCGAAGGAAGCGCACCGGATCTGATCGGCCTGGCCCTGGACGACCGTGCTCCCCGGGTCGCGGCGGCCGTCGTCGCCGGCGCGGCACTGGCCCTGGCCGGAACCGTGGTGCAGGGCACGGTCCGCAACCCGCTGGCCGAGCCCGGCGTGCTCGGCATCACCGCCGGCGCCGGCCTGGGCGCGGTCATCGTGGTGACGTCGGGGCTGTCCGGCGGCCGCCCCACTCTGGTCGTCATGGCGGTCACGCTGGGCCTGGCCGCGTTCGCGCTGATCACCGTGTTGGCCTGGCGATCAGGCCTGCGCCCCGACCGTTTCCTGCTGATCGGCATAGGTTGCGGCTACGCGCTCAGCGACGTCAGCACGTTCCTGCTGCTGAGGGCCGACCCGTGGGACACGCCGCGCCTCCTGACCTGGCTCTCCGGCACAACTTACGGCCGAACCTTCGACGACGTGCTGCCGGTGGTGGTGGTCCTGCTCGTGGCCACCCCGCTGGTCCTGAGCATGCGCCGCGAGCTGGACCTGCTGACCCTCGACGAGGACACCCCGCGCATCGTCGGCGTCCGCCGCGACCGGGTACGCCTGACCTTGCTCGCGACAGCGGCCATAGCGGCGGCGGTGTCGGTCATCGCGATCGGCGTGGTCGGCTTCGTCGGCCTGGTCGCCCCACACTTGGCCCGCGGCCTGGTCGGCGTCCGACACGCCCGCGTCGTGCCGGTCGCCATGCTGCTGGGCGCCCTGCTGGTCAGCGCGGCCGACACGCTGGGCCGTACCCTCATCGCCCCGTCCCAGATCCCGGCCGGTTTGATGATGGCCCTGATCGGAGCCCCCTACTTCGTCTGGGTGCTACGCCGTTCCCGGGCCTGAGCTCCCCACGTGCACCAGAAGAGCCTCCCGCACCTGCCGGTCGAGGAGAAGCTCGACGACGTCGGGAACGTCAGCGAAGACAGTCGCCGCCCCCGGTTGCTCGACCTGTCGGAGCATCGCCTGGCAGACATCGGCGCACGGCTGCTCGCGAATCATGTGCAGCAGTTCGGCCGGCGCATAGTCGTTCTCCCCACGGACGGCGCCCGGCCATGCCCGCAGGCAGAGGACCACAAGGCGATAGACGTTCTGCCGCGCTCGCGACAATACGAAACGGTTCAGGCCGCAGATCTCGATCGTCTGCCGGCCCTTCTCCGTGAGATGCCGGTATTCACCCACGGTGAGCGACAGCGCCAGATGGTCGAAGGGGTCCTCGGCCGAGGGATCGATCAGTAATGGGCGGCCGTGGTCGTCGAGGGGGAAACTGTCTCGCTTGTCGTGACTGTTGCAGTGCGAGCAGGCCAGAAGATGATTGAGCCAATCGAAGGCGCGCAGCGGGGACCGCGCGAGCGGTTCGTAGTGGTCGATGTCGGTGCCGAAGCTGTCCCCGCAGTACATGCACCGTTCGGCGCCGGGAGCCATTCGCTGCAAGACGCCGCGGACCGGATCGGTGACATTTGTTCGGGTGCTCGTGAGCCGCCACAGGTCCCGAGCCGTCTTCGCACGCTTCGCCGGGTCAGCGGCACGGATCTGACCGGTCAAGGTCGTCATACGGGTGGTGACTTCTGCGGCCAGCGGCAGGCGGCGGATGGGTATCACGGTCGCTGCTGTTCTCCGCTTGCGGCCAGCCGTGCGGCGAGTTCGTCGACCCTGGTCGGTGGTGAGCTGGTGAGCAGGTCCCGCAGTTGTTCGAAGCGCCGCACGTCGCGTTCGTCGGCACGTCCGGTGATGACGTCGGTCTCGAGTTCGACGAGCTCCCGCCGGAGCGTGAGAGCCTGGTCCGAGTACGGAGTGTCCAGGCCGAACAATTCCGACATGACCGCGTCGTCGCCGCTGCCGTAGACGATCCGTTCGTAGAGTTCCCGCTCCACCACCTGCGGAGGCTTGTTCTCGTCGGGGCCGGGAAGACGGATCAGGCCGTTCTCGTCGGCGGCCTGACAGATGTAGGGACTGTGTGTCGTGACGATGAACTGCGTCTGAGGGAAATGCCGCTTCAGCCATCCCCCGATCCGCTTCTGCCAGGACACATGCAGGTGCGCGTCGACTTCATCGATGATGACCACGCCGGGGGCGAAGACCGTCGTCACGCCGTCGGCCGTGTCGATGTCGAGGCGACCGTAGGCCTCGTAGACCTGTTTCAGCAGATCGACGACCAGGGCGGCGACAGTTCGATAGCCGTCGCTCATCTCACGCAGGGGAAAGCGGTGACCGCCCCGCTCGACCCACAGCCCGTCGGAGTTGACCTCCTCGATCGCGTAACCGTCCGGGAGCAGGCCGTCGCCGAGCACGGCCAGAGCGGCCTCCTTGAGCTCCTCGGCCCCCGGCCTTTGTTCCAGTGAGCGCAGGTGCTGTTCGATCAGCCAGCTCACACCTTCCGCGAGGGAAGCGTCCTCGTGGAACAGGCTCGCCATCCGTGGCGCCGGGCCTCGGCTCAGCATGAGCCGCTGAGCATCGCCTGAGCCGCCGGCGAGGCGGCGGAACGGGCCGTACGCGGCGCAGAACCAGCCGATCGGGTTGTCGTACCAGGGACCGCGACGCGGGGTCGTCTTGCCGCCGGATCCTGGGATGTGCTCGCTGATCGCGGGCTGCCTGTCCCGGCCACCGAAGAGGTCATCCTGCGGGACGTCCCAGCCCAGGCCCGCCCAGAACGGCCCTTGGGGCGGGCGCCCTCCGGTGCCGAACCGATCGATGTCCTGGTCGTAGGCGAGGAGAACGGCGGCGACGGCCTGGGATTGGCCGACCGACACCCAGCTGGCGAAGTCGCTGACGAGGTTGCGGGCCACGCCGGGCCCTCCGACGGCGAGCGCCACGGCGCGCAACAGCGAGGTCTTCCCTGACCCGTTGCGGCCCGCGAGAACCGTCCAGCCGGCCAGAGACCCGTCCGGCCGGGTGAGATCAAGCGTCACGTCGCGGGCGCCGTGAAATCCCCGCACGTTCTGCAACTTGATCTCTTTGATGTACACCTGTCGTCCCCTCGCCTTGCCGCCCGACAATCGCTGTCAGCGTATCCAGCGCGCTTGACCGGCGGGGCCTTCGACGCGCGACGGCGCGGCGGGCTCCGTAGGCTGTCGCCGTGCCTGACCGACCGGAGATCGTGTGCCTCTGTGGCTCTGTCCGCTTCGTGGACGCGATGAACGTGGCGAACCGTGATCTGACCCTCGCGGGGGTCATCGTCGTCGCGCCCGGCGTCTTTCCGCGCGCCGGTGAAACGGACGAGCTCACCGGCGAGCGGAAGGCCGCTCTGGGCGCCCTCCACCTGCGCAAGATCGACCTGGCCGACCGGGTGCTGGTGGTCAATCCGGGCGGGTACGTCGGTGAGTCCACGAGCAGGGAGATCGCGTACGCGCGGGCCGCCGGCAAGCCGGTCTCGTTCACGGACGGGCCGTCAGGTGGCGGCGATGTAGGCCAGGGCGAAACCCACCGTCGGGATGCCGAACAGCACTGACACGGCGGCGAGCTTGCCGATGGTGGGGCTTCGGGTCAGGGCGGCGTACGCCATCAGCAGCACCGGCGCCATGACCAGCTGCGCGGTCAACGTGGAGCGTGGCACCACCATGTCGAGCGCGGCGCACACCAGCGAGACCGCGAGCGCCGCGCCCCACAGCGCCACGCCGAGCCGGTGGGCGAACCGCGCGCCGAAGCGGACCGCGAACGTCGTGTCGCCGGCGCCCTCGTCGGCGGCCAGGTCGGTGACCGTGGTCGGCACGTACAGGGCGGCCGCGAACAACACGCCGATCACCCCGATCGGCCACGGGAAGAGCCACGGGTCGCGGGTGATCGACCAGCCCGCGGCCGGGGAGACCAGCCCGACCACCAGCGCGTTGACCGCGACGTCCCAGCCCGGCCGGGTCTTCAGCCGCAACGGCGGCACGCTGTACGCCCAGCCGAGCAGCAGCACGCCGCCCACCCCGAGCACGAACAGCGGGCCGACCAGGAACGCGGCGCCGACCGAGGCCGCCGCGGCCGCCCGGTACCACGCGCGCAGCCGCCGGGCCGACACCGCGCCCGTCACCAACGGCGCGGTCGCCTTGCGCGGGTTGGCCCGGTCGCTGCGCAGGTCCTGCAGGTCGTTCTGGGCCAGGACCGCGGCCCAGACGAGCGGGCCGAGCACGAGCAGCGCCACCACCGCCCGCCCGGCGTCGGCCCGGTCCGGCAGCCAGGCGTGCCCGGCCAGGACCGTGCCCAGATAGGCCGGAACCCACGAGACCGGCCAGAACCAGGGCCGGGACACCGCGACGATCAGCGTGGCCTGAGTCATGCCTGGCATCGTCGGCCCGGCGGCCTGTGCCGCCGCTGAGAGCCTGACTGCGGCGCGCCCGCCGGTTGGGCGGGCGCGCGGCGGCGGTGGGTCAGGCCGGGATGGCCGGAAGCTTGGCCATGGCCTGCTTGACGGCGTCGCTCGACAGCTCGTGGTCGGCCATCTCGCCGGCCAGGTAGCGGCCGTAGGCCGGCAGGTCGAGGTGGCCGTGGCCGCACAGGGCCGTGAGGATGACCTTCTCCTCGCCGGTCTCCTTGCAGCGCAGCGCCTCCTCGACGCAGGCGGCCAGGGCGTGGGTGGGCTCCGGAGCGGGGATGATGCCCTCGCTGCGGGCGAAGGTCACGCCGGCCTCGAAGCACTCGCGCTGGTCCTTGGCCACCGCCTCGATGAGGCCGAGCTCGTAGACGTGGCTGATCAGCGGGGACATGCCGTGGTAGCGCAGGCCGCCCGCGTGGATCGGGTCGGGGATGAAGTCGTGGCCGAGGGTGTGCATCTTCATCAGCGGGGTCATCCCGGCCGTGTCGCCGAAGTCGTACGCGTAGACGCCCTTGGTCAGCGACGGGCAGGCCGCCGGCTCGACGGCTCGGATCACCGGGTCGATGCGGCCGGCCAGCTTCTCGCGGAGGAACGGGAAGGCCAGCCCGGCGAAGTTCGAGCCGCCGCCGGTGCAGCCGACGATCACGTCGGGGGTGTCGCCCGCCTTGGCCAGTTGCAGCAACGCCTCCTCGCCGATGACCGTCTGGTGCAGCAGCACGTGATTGAGGACGCTGCCCAGGGCGTAGTTGGTGTCGGCGTTCTGCGCGGCCACCTCGACCGCCTCGCTGATGGCGATGCCCAGCGAGCCCGGGGAGCCGGGGTCGGCGGCCAGGATCTGCCGGCCGGCCTCGGTGAGTGACGACGGTGACGGGTGGATGGTCCCGCCGAAGGTCTCGATCATCATCTTGCGGTACGGCTTCTGGTCGTACGACGCCCGCACCTGCCAGATCTCGCACTCCAGTCCGAACTGCGCGCTGGCGAAGGCGAGCGCCGTGCCCCACTGGCCGGCGCCGGTCTCCGTGGTCAGCCGCCGGATGCCCGCGGCCGCGTTGTAGAAGGCCTGCGGCACGGCGGTGTTCGGCTTGTGCGAGCCGGCCGGCGACACACCCTCGTACTTGTAATAGATCTTGGCGGGAGTGCCGAGGGCCTTTTCGAGGCGGTGGGCGCGGAACAGCGGGGACGGCCGCCACAGCCGGTAGACCTCGAGCACCTCGTCGGGGATCGGGACGTAGCGTTCGGTGGTCACCTCCTGCTCGATGAGGGCCATCGGGAACAGCGGGGCCAGGTCGCCCGGGCCGACCGGCTGGAGGGTACCGGGATGCAGCACCGGGGGCGGCGGGCTCGGCAGATCGGGCACCAGGTTGTACCAGTTCTGCGGCATCTCCGATTCGGACAGCAGGATCTTGGTGGCGGTCATGCCCGGATTCTGCCCGTCCGCGCCCGTTCCCATAAGCCATTCACCCAATGTGTTTACAGGGTTACTACCGGTGAGGTTAACTAGCCTTGAAGGCTACGCCTCGGAAGTCCTATAAAGGCGTTAAGCGTACTTCGCCATTATCCCCGGCTTTCGGTTACCGGAACAGACCTCCGGTGCGACTCGGCCGCACGACAGGTGTCCGGTCTGTCTACAGTGGATTTTGAGGCGGCGGGAGCATGAGCTGCGTGTCGGTCAGCCGACAGTGTCCGGTACGCGCACGCTCCGTACACAATCAAGCACTTGACTGCCGAAGGCTAGTCAGGCCGGAGGCGACGGACACGGTGTGCGACTACGCCTTGTGGCGACCTCGATCACGTGAGAGTTTCCGTCGAGGCCCCCCAGCCGTGACTCGCCGTTCGCGTCAGCCGGAGACCCGGACGACGGGGCCACACGGCGCCCGAACGAACAGAGAGTCGAGATGATCGATCTACCGACAATCGCGTCGATCGCCGCACTGCTCGCCGTGGCGATCTTCCTCGCGGCCCAGCAACAGCAGATCCGCGCCACGCAGATGACCGACATCCGCGAACGGCACTTCGAACTGATCAAGCTGATGCTGGATCATCCCGAGCTGGACTACAACGCGACCGGCCGCGCGGCCGGCGACGATCGGATGACGGCCATCGGAATGAGCATCTGGGTCGCCCACTGGAACACGCTGTGGCACATGGGACAGATGGACGAGAAGGCTCTGCGCTTCAACCTGGCCGACCTGTTCCTGAAGTCCGAGGCGCAGAAGTGGTGGGCCGACGTCAGCGACGGCTGGTCGACGAAGGCCAACCGGCGTGAACGCCGGTTCATCACCATCGTCACCGAGGAGTGCGAGATGGCCACTCGGTCGAGTGTGGGGGTTGCTGTCCGGGCGCACCATTGATCCCATGCTGATCCGGATCACGTCCAGCGACGACCCGAGCCTGCACAGCCTGGCCGAGTGGCTCGAGGCCGACGACTTCGAAGCGTCGCTCGGCGCCTCCGGCGCCCGTCCGGGGGCGCAGAGCCCGCTCGACGTGATCGACGTGATCCTCAGCAACGCGACAGCGATCGCCGCGCTGCTGCTCTCGTACCGGCAGTGGCGCACCGCGAAGGATCGCGGCGATGGCCCGAAGATCACCTTCAGGCAGGGTGACGTCGAGATCACCGCCGAGGACGCCGACGAGGAGACCATCCAGCGGGTCCTCGAGGCTCTGCGTGACGGGCCGCGGTGAGACTTCCCGACCCCGCCCACTCCCGGGCGGTGCTGATCGGCGCGTCGCACTTCTCCTCCATGGAGGACCTTCCGGCCGTCACCGCCAACCTGGACCGCCTGGCCGAGCTGCTCGGCGACGAGCGGGTGTGGGGCCTGCCCTCCGAGCACGTCGTGGTGGTGCCCGAACCGGCGTCACCCGGCGAGGCCCTCGAACAGATCCACCGGGCGGCGGCCGCGGCGAGCGACACGCTGCTGGTCTACTACGCCGGCCACGGCCTGCTCGACGACGGCGACGACCTGCTGCTCGCGCTTCCGGGCACGGACATGGCCAAGCCCTTCACCGCGATCCGGTTCGACGACGTACGCCGTCAGGTGCAGCGCAACCACCGGCGGTCGTCCAAAGTGATCATTCTGGACTGCTGTTACAGCGCCCGCGCCATGGCCGGTGGCATGACCGGCGACGACGTCCTGGCCGACAGGGCCGCCGTCGAGGGCAGCTACCTGCTGGTGGCGGCGGCCGAGAACAAGGCCGCGCTGGCCCCGCCCGATGAGACCTACACGGCGTTCACCGGCGAGCTCGTCACGATCCTGGAGAAGGGCATCGAGAACGCTCCCGACCTGATCGCGGTCGAGCAGGTCTTCTGGCAGATGCACCGCGAGCTGCTGGCCAAGGGCCGTCCCCTGCCCCAGCAACGGGCCCGCCACGCGGGCGCGAGCATCGTGCTCACCCGCAACCGCTGGTCGGCCGGGCCGCCGGCCGCTCACACGGACGAGGACGGCCTCGCCGTTCTCGTCGAGTTGCCGGCCACGCCGGCGGCTCTGATCGCCGGCGTCCGGGAGGAGAGGGCGGCCGGACGGCCGGCTCAGGCCGAGCTGCTCCTGCAGGAAGCCGGCCGGCGCAACGCCGACCAGGTTGTCGCCGGCCTGCTGTTGCGGCTGGCCGGAGCGGACGCCCGGCTCATGCTGCGGGGCGCCTCGGCGCGGCCGTTCGCCGACATCTGGGCGATCCTGGAGGTCCTCCGGGAGATGGAGGCCGGTCACCTCGCCGACGATCTCCTGCGGGAGATCGCCGACGGGGCCGCCGCGCGGACCGTCGAGGTCATCCACGGTCTGCGCGACCGGCCGGGCGCCGGCCAGCGGCTGAGCGACCAACTGCTCCAGCACGCGATCGCCCTCGCCGCCGAGGGTCACCCGGGCCGCGTCATCGACCTCGTGTCGACGCTGTCCGCCCGCGGGCTGCCGGACGTCGCCGGCACCGCCGTCGACCAGGCCATCAAGCTGCTGAAGGGTGACGACGCGGCACAGGTCGCCGATACCTTGCGCGAGGCCGGCCGGGACGGCGAGGCGGCCCGGCTGTACGCGGCCGCCATCCCGGCCATCGTCGACCGGGAACCGCAGCAGCTCGCGGAGATCGCCCGGCACATGAGCCGGCGGCGTCTCGGGGCGCCGGCCGTCGAACTGGCCGTGCGCGCCGCCCGGCGGGCCACTACGGCGCCGATCCGGGCCCGCCTGCTCCTCGCCTTCGCCGGCGGCGGTCTCGACGAGCCGGGAAGGGCCCTGATCGCCGAGCTGGCCACCCTCCCCGAGGACGAGCTGGAGCCGATCGCGGCCGAGCTGTTCAGGAACGAGAGCAACGAGGCCGTACGCCTGTACGTCGCCGCCGCCGGGACCGGTTCGGCCGCGCGGCTGATCCGCCTCGTCGAGCACCTCCTCGACAACGGCCGGGTACGCGACGCGGGCAAGCTGGTCGGCTGGGCCGCCGGCGCCCGCGACGATCACGACCTCGCCGAGCTGGCGTCCCGGCTGGCCGAGCCGTACCGGGCCGGGCTGCTGCGCAAGCTGATCGAGGGCCTCCTCGGTGAGGCTCTGGCCGGCTTCTACCTCCTCGCCCGGGAACAGGGCGGCGACCTGCCGCCCGCGGTCGAGCGCGCGATCCCGAACCTGCCGGACGACGAGTTCGCCGGCTTCCTCGCTCGGCTGTCGGCCCGCGGCGAAGAGGGACTGGCCGCCGAGTGGCTCGGCTCGCGCCGCGACAGCGCGGCTCTGATCGCACAGTCGGCCTTCCGCACCGACCCCGGCCTGCGGCGCGCCCTCATCCCGGTGCTCACCCGGATCTCTGCCCTGGCCGACTGCGTCGTCCTGGTGGTGTCGGCCGAGCTCGCCTCCGGAGACACGCCACCGTGGACGCTCGCGAGCCTTCCGCCGCCCTCGATCAGCGCCGTCGTGTCGGCCTTCGACACCGTCGCCGGCGGCGGCAAGGCGGGCGTCCTTCAGGCCCACCTGGCCGTGCTGCCACCCGGCGACCTCCGCCGCGTTCTCGTGGCCGTGACCCGGCACGGCGGCCGGGCGGCGACGCAGCGCGTCCTGGAGGCGGGCGTCAGCGTCACGATCGTCTTGGAGGCCCTGGGCGAGCTGCCACCGGATCACCGCGCCGAGCTCATCGATGCGTTCCGGGGAAAATCCACTAAGAACGATCTGTTCCGGCTCGGCGCTCTCCTCCGGCAGGCCGGCCGGTCCGGCGAGGCCCAGGTCGCGCTGGCGGGCCATCTGTTCCTGCCGATCGAGGCGGCCGGCGATCCGGTCGCCATGGCGGTCGCCGAGCACCTGCACCACTTCTCGTTCGGCCACGGCCTGACCGACCGCTATCCGGTCAGCCAGTACCGGCTCGACGAGCTTGTCGCGCTGGGTCAGCTGGAGCGGGGCGAGACCTGCCTGCTCCTGCTGCGCTTGAACCTGTACTCCAAGCGGAGGCAGATCGTCTTCACATCGGCGCAGGCGCGGCACTGGGAACCGGACGCGACGCCCGTCGGCTACCGCGAACTCGGAACGCTCGGCGACATCGGCGTCCGGAAGAGGCACCTCACCTTCCGCTCGGCCGATGGGGACCTGCCGTTCCGGGGCTGGCAGTTCACCACGGCCGAGGAGGCCACAGCCGTCGGCGACCTGTTCCGTGCCGTCCAGCGGATCGTGCGGAGCTTCGTGTCGGACACCTGACGGGCGTTCACATCGATCCCTCTGACTGACTAATGTCGAGGGTCATGGATCTTTCTCGCCGCTCCCTGCTCATCTCGGGAGCCGTCGCCGGTCTGGTCGGCGCGTCCGCCGTGCCGGCCTCGGCCGCCACACACCCCAACGATCCCCTCGAACGGCTGCTGGCCGGCAACCGCCGCTTCGTCGAGGGCCGCGCCCACCACCTGCACCAGAGCCTCGACCGCCTGCACGAGGTGGCGGCCGGCCAGCACCCGTTCGCCGTCACGATCGGCTGCGCCGATTCCCGGGTGCCACCCGAGGTCCTGTTCGACCAGGGGCTCGGCGACCTGTTCGACAACCGGGTGGCCGGCAACATCGTGGACGACCTGCTGCTGGGCAGCATCGAGTTCGCGGTCGAGGAGTTCGGCAGCCCGCTGATCGTGGTGCTGGGCCACGAGCGCTGCGGCGCCATCAGCGCCACCGTCGACGCGATCGAGAGCGGTGGCACCGCCCCGGGCCACATCGGCGCGATCGTCGAGGCGCTGCGGCCGATCGTCGAGCCGCTGATCGGCGGCCCCGGCGACGTCGTCGAGCGGGGTGTCCGGGCCAACGTGGCGGCGCAGGTCGCGGCGCTGACCGCGCGCAGCGAGCTGATCGCCGAGCACGTGGCGGCGGGCGAGCTGCGGGTCGCCGGCGCCCGTTACGACCTGGACACCGGCCGGGTCACGCTGCTCCGGTGAGCGCCGGGAACCGGTCGATGTTGGCCACCGCCCACTGCCGCAGGGCGGCCAGTGGCGCGCACGCGTCCTGGCCGAGAGCCGTGAGCTCGTACTCCACGTGCAGCGGGACGGACGGGTAGACCGTACGGTCGATCAAGCCTTGCTCTTCGAGCCGCCGCAGTGTGGCGGTCAGCACTTTCGGGCTCACGCCGTCGAGGCGGTCACGCAGCGCGCCGAAGCGCCGCGGGCCGTCCTCGAGGGCGCCCAGGGCCAGGGCGCTCCACTTGTTGGCCAGCAGATCGAGCAGCTGGCGGCACGGGCAGGACGCGTCGTAGACGTCGTGCTGCCGGGAGCAGGAGTCGGTCGTCACCGGCCCATCGTAGTACCCAAAGGGAACTAAGATCCCTTGCCGGTAACTAGGGCCATCGGCATACCGTCCTGGTCATGAGCGAAACGATGCGCGCGGTCGGCTACCGCGACAACGTCCTGGAGGACATCACCCTGCCCGTCCCCGAGCCCGGCGAGCACGACCTGCTGGTGCGGATCGAGGCCGTCTCGGTCAACCCGGTCGACGTCAAGGTGCGCCGCGGCGGCGGCTCCGGCGTGCTCGGCTACGACGCGGCCGGCGTCGTGGCCGCGGTGGGCGCGGCGGTCACGCTCTTCAAACCCGGGGACCAGGTGTGGTACGCCGGGTCGATCGCCCGGCAGGGCACAAATGCTCAGTTCCACGTCGTCGACGAACGGATCGTGGGGCCCAAGCCGGCCTCGCTCGACTTCGCCGAGGCGGCCGCACTGCCCCTGACGGCGCTGACCGCCTGGGAGGCGCTGTTCGACCGGCTGCGCCTGACCGCCACCAGCACCGGGTCGATCCTGGTGCTGGGCGCGGCCGGCGGCGTCGGCTCGGTCCTGGTCCAGCTGGCCCGGAAACTGACGAAGCTCGAGGTCATCGGTACGGCGTCACGGCCCGACTCGGAGAAATACGTCCTCGACCGCGGCGCCCACCGGGTGGTCGACCACCACGGCGACCTGCGCGAGGCTTTGCCCGACGGCGTCGACTACGTCTTCAGCCCGCACTCGGCCGGCATGATCGAGACGTTCGCCGACGTCGTCCACCCGTACGGCGCGATCGTCGCCATCGACGAGCCCGACGGCCTGGACCTGCTCCCGCTGAAGTCGAAGAGCATCGCCTGGCACTGGGAGCTGATGTTCACCCGGGCCCTGTACGACCCCACCAGCCGGGCCCAGCACGACATCCTGAGCCGGGTGGCCGCCCTGGTCGACGAGGGCGTCCTGCACACCACCCTGACCAGGCGCATCGAAGGCATCGACGCGGCCGGCCTGCGCGAGGCCCACGCCATCGTCGAGGCCGGCTCCGCGATCGGCAAGACGGTAGTGGTCAGCCGCCCCGAGTGAGGCGGCCGGCGCTCGCCGTGGGCGCCGCCGGCCGGTCACCGTGCCGGTCGCGGCGGGCGGTGACGGCCAGGACGGTCAGCGCGGCCAGCACCAGCAGCCCGCCGATCAGCGCCAGCGGTCGCGGGCCCGCGCCGGGCAGCACGGCGCCGCCGAGCAGCGACCCGCCCGCGATGCCCACGTTGAACGCCGTGCTCAGCCAGGCCGACGCCATGTCCGTGCTGGCCGGCGCGACCTGCAGCATCCGGTGCTGCGCGGCGGCCGGATAGGCCGAGTAGCCGCCCCCGGTGGCGGCGATCAGCACGATCGCGGCCACCGGCACCGCGCCCAGCGGATAGAGGGCGAGCAGGGCGAACGAGACCACGGCCAGCGGCACCAGGCGGGCGGCGACCGGCCGCCGGTCCAGGAAATGCCCGACGATCATCGTCCCGGCCACGCCGGCCACGCCGGAGGCGAACAGCACCGGCGCCAGGGCACCCGGTGTCACGCCGGTGACGTCGAGCAGGAACGGCGTGACGTACGTGGTGAAGGTCAGATAGCCGCACACGCCGAGTGTGGTGGCCACCACGAGCCACCGGAAGGCGCTCCGGTCCGGCGCGCTGCCCCGGGCTGCCCCGCCGGCCTGCGGCGGATAGGACGGCACCAGCGCGACCACCGCCACCGTGACCGCCACCCCGACCACCGCGACGGCCACGAACGCGGCCCGCCAGCCGGCCTGCTGCCCCAGCCAGGTGCCGGCGGGCACGCCGACCACCGGGGCCAGCGCCGTGCCGACGGAAAACACCGCCACCACCCGGCCCCGGGCGGAGGGCGGGAACGGATCGTTGACGGCGGCCGCGGCGATCGACCAGAACAGCGCCTGGCACAGCCCGATGAGCAGGCGAGCCCCGGCCAGCACGGCAAACGACGGCGCGAAGGCGGCGACGAGGTTGGCCACGGTGAACAGTCCGAGGGTCACGCCGAGCAGGGTCCGGCGGGGAATCCGGCGGGTGAGCCGGGTCAGCGGCACCGAGAACAGCACCACCACGGCCGCGTACCAGGTGACCAGCTGCCCGACCTGCGACCGCGACCGGTCCAGGTCGTCGGCCATCAGGGTGAGCAGCCCGATCGGCAGCAGCTCGGTGGTGACGAACGCGAGCGCGGCCAGCGACAGCGCGACGACGGCGGCCCACGCCCGTCGGCTCGCGGCAGGTGGTGCCATGGATCATCCTCTCCGTCCCGCCGCCGCTCCGGGCTTCGGCACGTCATCGTGTCACGGCGGACTCCGCCGCCCGGGACCGCCACAACGGGCCGGCCGGCTCTCCGCCGCGCGCGCCGGGCAACGGCATCCTCGCCGTCACGGCCGTCACGGCCGTGCGCCCAGCGCGACCACGAGATCGCGTCCGAGTGATCCGGCGCGGCGGTGACGCCGTCAGAAGCGGCCGCCGCCTCCGCGGCGCCCGCCGCCGCTGGGCCGTCCGCCTCCGCCCGAGCGGCGGCTGCTGCCTCCGAAGCCGCCGCCCCGGCCGGCGTTCGAGAGGATGCCGCCCAGGACCGCGCCGGCGAACGCGCCGGCGTCGAAACCGACGGGCCGGCCGTAGCCGCCGCCACCGCCGCCCCAGCCCTGGACGTCGACGCGGGCCGCCTGGCCGGCGCGGGCGGCCAGCTGGTGGGCCTGCTGGGCCTCGGTCAGCGCGCGCACCGGGTCGGCCGCGGCCAGGCTCTCGGCCAGGGCCAGGTGGCGCTGGGCCTCGGAGAGGGCGGCCCGGGCGTTGTAGTCGATGGCGCCACGCCGGGTGGTGATGAAGTCGTTGGCCGCGAAGACCTCGGCCCGGGCCACCGGCAGCGCCTGGGCCAGCATGCTGCGGGCGTGCGCGCCGCGCTCGGCGGCGTCGCGGGCGGCGGCCAGCGCCGCGTCCAGGGCGGCGTCGGCCGTCTGCAGACGGGCGACGGCGCCGACCGGGTCGGGGCGTTCGGCGGCCAGGGCGGCGCGGACCTCGGCCAGCACCTGCTCGCCGCCGGTGACGGCGGCGGCCAGGCCGGGCGGGACATCTCCCCCGCCGCTCAGCGCGGCCCGGCCGGCCGCGGTCTCGGCGGTCACCTCGGCCAGCAGGCCGTCGGCGGCCGATCGGGCCGCGGGCAGCTCGGCGGCGGCCCGCTCGATCGCGCTCAGCAGGTGCGCCGCCTGATCCACGGCCTGTTCCGAAGCCCGTACGGCAAGAGCCGCCTCTGGCTTTTTGCCCGCCGACAGTGCCTCGCGGGCCTGGCGCAGCGAGTCGGCGGCGTAGGTGAGGCGCTCGCGGATCTGATCCGCGTTTCCGGTGATGGCGATGACCGCGCCGCCGGAGAAGCGCCCCCGCAGATCGGCCACTGTGGCCTCGGCCCCGGGCAGCGCCGCCTCGATCCCGGCCCGGCGGCGGTCGACCTCGCCGGCCGCCTCGGCCGCGCGGGACTCCAGATCGCGCAGGCGGTCGAAGGCGTCCGACTCGGCGTCCAGGCGCTGGTCGGCGGCCTCGCACAGCTCGATGATGCGGGTCAGCTGGGCGCGCTCGCCCGGGGTCGGCGTCTCGTCGAGCGTCATCCGCAGCTGGAAGGCCTCGCCGACGTTGCGCCGGGCCTCGTCGAGGGCGGACCGGAACTGCTCGGTGGCCTTCTCGCCGTACTGCGCGGTGGCCAGCTCCAGTTCGCGTTCGCTGGCCCGCAGGTCGTCGTCGAGCTCGACCAGCAGCGCGTTGGCCCGGCTGGACAGGTCGGCCACGGTGGGACCTTCGGGTGCCGCCGGGGCCGCGGCCCGGCGGTGACGGCGTCGCAACCAGACCCAGGCCAGCCCGGCCACGACCACGAGCAGCACGATGAGCACGGCCCAGACCAGGCCGCTGCGGCCGGAGGCGGCGGCCTGATATCCCTGGGCGGCGGCGACCACGGCGCCGGACCAGTCGCCCTGCTGGAGCGCGGGCTCGATGTCCTTCTCGGCGACCTCGGCCAGTTCCTTGTCGGAGATCGGCGCGCCGTCGGGGAACGAATAGGCGTACGACCGGTCCTCCACCGCGATCGCCAGAAGAGCGTCGCGGTCGCCGAGATCGCTGAGCCGGGCCGTCTCGTCGGTCCAGCTCTGGGCGGGGGTGCCGTCGAAGGAGTCGACGAGCACCACCCAGAGCTGGATGCCGGTCTCGTCCTGGAGCTCCTGGAGCGCGTTGTCGGCCGGCGCCCGGTTGTCGATCCAGCCGGAGGCGTCGGTGACCTGGGCGGCGAGCCGCTGGGGCGCCTCGGCACGGGCCGGCGACGCCACCACCAGGACGGTCAGGAGGGCGATCAGGAACGAGGCGGCACGGCGTGGCATGCCTCCAACTTATGCGAACGCCCGGTCGTACAGCCCCTGGAGCCCCTCGGCGTCCGCCTCGCCGCTGTAACCGCAGATCAGCATGGCGCCCTGCGAGGACGAGACGAGATATTTCCCGCCGTTCTCGAACTTGCCGCTGCCCATCATCTGCTCGGACGAGTCGCCGGCCTGCGCGATCTGGACCTGGCCGGCGGCCGAACCCCGGTAGACGTGGGTGACGTCGAGGGTGACGGTGGCGCCCTCGACGGCGGTGACGGTGCCGGCGAAGGCGAAATCGGCGCGTTCGGCGAGGACCTCGGCGGTCGGTTCGACACACTTCGCCTGTACGCCCGGAGCGGTCAACTGGACGGTCCGAAGCTCCTGGGTGGTCACGGTGGGTGTCTCCTCGGGTCGCAGCGTGAGCCAGCCGATGCCGGCGGCCACCAGCACGAGAGCCGCCGCGGCCAGGGCGATCAGTGGCCGTTTCCGGGGCGGTGCGGGCGTGGCGGTGGTCATGATTTCCTCCAGCGGGAAGCGTGTCGGGGAGGCCGGCAGGCTCCGGGCCGGATCGGCGCGGCGCAGTCGCGCCCGCAGGTCGTCGTCGGTCATGGCCGGCTCCCCTCTGTCTCCCCCTCATGTCCGGCGGCGGCCCCGGTCTTTCGCAACTCGTCGCGCAGTTTCTGCTTGGCCCGGTGCAGCCGGATGGAGGCGGCGTTGGCCGAGATGCCGAGCACGACCCCGATCTGCGGCGGCGTGAGATCTTCCCAGGCCCACAGGCGCAGCAGCTCGGCGTCGACCCCGCGCAGCGCGGCCATGGCCGTCTCGAGCTCGTCGTCGCGGGGTTCGGGCCCCGCAACGGCCACCGGCGGCGGATCGATCGTGGCGATCCGCGCGAACAGCCGGGCCTGCCGGCGCCGGCCGCGGTCGGCGTTGGCCAGGCAGTGCCGGGCCACCCCGTACGCCCAGGGCAGGTGATCCTCCGGCATCTCGTCAAGCCGCCGCCAGCACACCAGAAGCGTCTCGGACAGCACGTCGTCCGCGGTGGCGGGGTCGGTGCGCCGCGCCAGATAGCACCGCACCGCTTCGATCACCGCGGGGGCCAGAGCCTCGAACCGGGCCCGGCGCCCCTCCACGTTCACAGGGTCCACCCTCACACATGTCCAGGAGCGCCCGGCCCCTTTCAAGATCGCCAAATCCTCCCACGGCCGCCCGTCCGCGCAAGCCAGTCACCGACGAACCGGTGCCGGAACTCATAGGTGGCCCCGGCCTGGCGCAGGAACGCCATCAGCCGCCACGGCAGCCGGCCCCGAACAGCAAGCCAGAGGCAGGCCAGCCGGAACCGCCACCAGGCCGAGCGCGCCAGTGCTGTCAGCCGGTGGCGAGGCGGGCGGTCAGGAACTTCGGGGCCATTTCGCAGTAGCTGTCGGTGAGGAGTTCGGTGATCTCGGTCCAGTCGGTGTGGGGGCCGAGGACGGCGGCGGCCACGTTCGTGCCCCATGCCGCCCGGAAGAACGGGTAACCGGGGGCGGTCAGGCCCAGCAGGTCTTCGGCGGGCACGCGGAACGTCATCACCGTCGCGGGCTCGCCGTCGGTCGCGTAGCGCGCGTAGTGCGGATGCCGGTCCGGGTCCGGCGTGTAGACGTGGGCGACCGTCCGCGTGCGGACGCGCCAGCGCACGCCGATCCAGGCCGGTTCCTCGTACGTCTCGGGCAGCGCCCGGCAGATCGGGCGCAACCGATCGAGGATCTCCGCTGGCACGTCTCCGGGGGCCGACATGGGCCGAGCGTAACGGGCGCCGGCAGCTACGTGGCGTGGCCGCGTTGGCACGTATCCGTGATTCGCCGATGTCCCGCAGCCGCGATGCTGACTGGGCCGCGCGTCACCGCCCACGGGACGCCGGAGGAACCATACGGGGAAGGAAAGTTCCGATGCGCCGTCTCGTCCAGATCTTCGGAGCGACCACACTGGTCGCTCTCGCCGCCGCCTGTAGCAACACCACCACGACACCGAGCAGTCAGGCCTCGCCCACGACGGCCCCGGCACCGACAAGCACGTCATCGAGCCCGGCGGCGAGCCCGTCATCGAGCCCGTCATCGAGCCCCACGGCGAGCTCGACGGCCGCCGATCCGGCCGGGCTGACCATCCACCCGGACCACATCGGACCTCTGAAGATCGGGATGAGCCTGAAGGCGGCCAAGGCCACCGGCCTCATCGTCGTCAACGACGGTCAGGACGCCGCCGGGCCCGACGCCTGCGTCTCCGCGCACTGGAAGGGGCAGTCGGAGGAGGACTGGATGATTTTCAACGGCAAGCACGGGCTGCGGGCGCTCGACTCGTTCGGCGGCCAGAAGACGCCCGAGGGCATCGCGCCGGGCAGCAGCCTGGCCGCCGTGCGCAAGGCGTATCCGCAGCTCACCTGGCGCGTCGACGGGGACGAGACGCCGGCCGCCCGGCGGACCGGCGGCGACGCCCTGGTCGACGTCGTCAAGGGCGACGGCGCGCACTACCGGATCAACGTCCTGAAGAGCAAGGTCGTCTACGTGCAGGTGGAGAGCGACCGGCCGGGCTGCTACGAGTGACCTCAGCGCCGCCCGCGGCCGGCGGCGGTGGACAGGGCGACCAGGAACTGGCCGCCACCGGCGTCGACGGTGGCGGCCACCGGCACCGAGGGCAGCAGGCGGGAGAAGCGGTCCTCCAGCCAGTCGGCGGTCTCCTGGGCGTCCTTCTTGGTCGGGCAGCGGGCGACCAGCTCACGGCCGCCCTTGCGTTCCAGGCGCTCGGCCACGGCGATCAGCGGGGCCGGCTCGGTGACGTGCAGGCGGTCGGGCCAGGCGATGACCACCTTCACCGCGCCCTTGCGGGTGTTGCAGGCGCGGTGGGCCAGGCGCTCGGGGAGCTTGGCCTTGCGATCGGCCGTACGGGCGTCGACGCTGGGGCCGCGCGGGTCGTTCACCGACATGTCGCGGTCGACCGGCTCGTCGCACACCCAGCAGCGCCAGCCGTCGCGGGCGGCTACGTCTTCAAGCTGACTCATCCGAACAAAATAGCGGTCCGCTTCCCGTCGGGGCGGTTCCGGCCGAGCCGCCGTTGGCGTATCAAGGGAAGGCACGTCTGCCGTCACTCCGGTGCCCGATGCGCCGTTGTGCGGCTGGTGGTCGAGGTCGATGACGACGGACAGGGGCGGACCGGATGCGTACGGCCGGGGGTGGGGACTTCCCCGCGGGAGAGAGCCGGGGCACGGGAGGTACGACGGTGGTGGAGCCGATCCGCGCACTGATCGTGGACGGCCACGCGGCCTTCCGGGAGGGACTGCGGGCGCTGCTGGAGACGTCCGAGGACGTCGAGGTGGCCGACGATGCCGCCAGCGGTGAGCAGGCGCTGGTGATGGCGCCGCGACTCCAGCCCGACGTGGTGCTGATCGACCTTGCCATGCCGGGGATGGGCGGCGTCGCCGCCACCGAGCGGCTGGTGCGGGCCATGCCGCAGACGCGGGTTCTCGTGCTGAGCACGGCCGAGGACGACGACTCGGTGTTCGCGGCGGTGCGGGCGGGCGCCCGCGGCTCCGTGGTCAAGGGCGCCCGCAAGGCGGAGCTTCTGCGGGCCGTACGGACCGTGGCCGCCGGCGAGGCGATCTTGGGGGCGGCCCTGGCCGTACGTCTGATGGGGTATTTCCCGGAGCTCGGTGACCGCGAGCGGCGGATCCTGGCCCTGGCCGCGCAGCATCTGACCGGCCCGCAGATCGCCGGGCGGCTGGGGCTGACCGAGCGGGCCGTCCGCGATCACGTCACCGGCATCTTCGCCCAGGTCCGGGCGCGGGAGGCGGGGCCGGAGGACACGGCACTGTAGAGTGACCCAGTCGTCACTATCAGTGAATCTTGGGGTTCGGATGCGTCGCTGGCACCTCGCCGTGCTCGCCCTGCTCGGTGTGTTCGCGCTGGCCTGCGAGGAGGGCACGGGCGCGGCCGATCCGAAGCCGACCGGCCCGTCGAAGAGCTATCCGTCCTCGATGGCCGCCCTCGGCGACTCGATCACCGCCGGGTTCGCCAGCTGCTTCGCGCTCGTCGCCTGCGAGCGCCGCTCGTGGGCGACCGGCAGCGACTCCGCCGTGGACAGTCACTACCGGCGGATCCGCGACAGCAACGCGGCGATCAAGGGGAAGGCCTACAACTTCGCCGAGTCCGGGGCCGACGCGGCCGACCTGGCGGCCCAGGCCCGCAAGGCGGTCAACACCAAGGTCCAGTACGTGACGATCCTGATCGGCTCGAACGATGCCTGCGCCCCCAGCGTGCAGGGCATGACCTCGGTCGCCGCGTTCCGCCAGCGGGTCGACGCGGGTCTGGCCCGGATCAAGAAGGGCCTGCCCAGGACGCGCGTGCTGATGGTGAGCATTCCCGACCTCTACCGGCTGTGGGAGGTCGGGCACGGCAACGACAAGGCCGTCCGGGCGTGGAACGGCGGCATCTGCCCGTCGCTGCTCGCCCGCCCCACCTCGACGGCCGAGGCCGACGAGGACCGGCGCCGCCAGGTGGCACGGCGCATCGACGCCTACAACGACGCGCTCGCGGGCGCCTGCCGGGCGTACGGGAAGAAGTGCCGTTGGGACTCGGGAGAGGTGCACAACGTGCGCTTCGACCTCGAGCTGGTCAACCGCATCGATTACTTCCACCCGAGCACCGAGGGCCAGGCGAGGCTGGCCGAGGTGAGCTATCCGGGCCGGTTCACCTGGTGAACGCGGCCATGTCCATGAGGTGGCCGAGCACGTCCTCGCCCGAGGTGCGCAGGCCGTCGTGCTCGTGCTCGTTGGTGATCCAGGTGCGGACGTTGCCGACCGCGGCCGCCGTCTCCAGCGACAGACCCATGTCGACGTACATGTCGTCGGCGTAGACGGCCGCGTAGACCGGCACCTCGTTGGCGGCCAGGATCGTCGGGTCGTAGAGCAGCGGCCAGTCGTCGGCGGCGGCCAGCTCGTGGGCCGTCTCGGCGTACGGGCGCAGCGCGCGGATCTGCTCGAACATCCAGGGGTACATCATCTCGCCGGTGAACAGCAGCGGGTCGGCGTCCGCGGCGAACTCCGGCCTCGCGGAGAGCGCGCGGGCGGCGGCCCAGTCCGTGGCGCCGGAGCCCTGGCCGTAGACGTACTCCTGCAGCGCGTACAACGGCTGGCCGACGAAGCCGGTGAGCTGCATGACCTCGTACAAGAAGGAGTCGGAGAACGCCTCGTCGAGCAGCCAGTGCACCTGGGCGTATCCGTAGCTCATGCCGAACGCGATGCCCAGCGTGCGGAAGCGCTCGACGGTGAGCCGGTCGCCGTCGGGCAGCCGGACGTCCTCGGCGGCCAGCCGGTCGGCGATCGCGCGGATCTTGGCCCGGTCCTGCGGGAACGCGCGGTAGTACTCGGCGTTCTTGCCGGCCACGCGCGGATAGGTCCGGGCGTAGACCTCGTCGGCGGTGGCGGTCAGGCCGGGCAGGCCGCCGGTCACGTAGGCCGTGCGGATGCCGTGCGGCGCGTGCGACAGATAGGTCATGGTGACGAAGCCGCCGTAGCTCTGGCCGAGCGTGTCCCAGCGCTGCCCGCCGGCCAGCCGGGCCCGCAGGATCTCGCAATCGGCCACGATGCTGTCGGCCCGGAAGTGCTTCACCGAGCGCGCGCCCAGCGGGGTGCTGCGGCCGGTGCCGCGCTGGTCGAGCAGCAGCACCCGGTGGGTCTTGACCGCGCGGGCGATCCAGCTGCCCGAGCGCAACGGCCGCGGCGACTTGCCGCCCGGCCCGCCCTGGAGGTAGAGCAGCCAGGGCAGGTCGTCGCCGGCCTTGTCGGAGGCCACGACCTCGCGCGCGAAGACCTCGATCGTCCCCTGACCGGCGTCGCTGTGGTCGAGCGGCACGGTCACGGTGTGGTCGGTGAAGCGGAGCCCCGGGTGCGCGATCATGGCTTCACCCTAAACACATACATGATCTTGATTCGTTATGACCCGTGATTCGAGCCGCGCTCGGATTTAGGTTAGCCTCACCTTCATGACCAGGGACGCGGCGCTCACCGGAGCCGATCTGACGCTCGCCTACGACGGCCGGACCGTCGTGCACGGCGCGGGCATCGAGTTGCGTGCCGGCACCGTCGTGGCTCTCGTGGGGCCCAACGGTTCCGGCAAGTCGACGCTGCTGCGCTCGCTCGCGCGGCTGCACACCCCGCAGTCGGGCACGGTGCTGCTCGGCGGGGCGGACACCGCCGGCCTGAAGCCGAAGGACTTCGCCCGGCAGGTCACTCTTCTCACCCAGTCACGGCCCACCCCGGGCGGTGTCTCCGTCCGCGACGTGGTGGCCTACGGACGGCACCCCTACCGGGGACGGTTCGGCTCGGGCGACCCCGACGGACCGGCCCACGTGGACAAGGCGATGGCCATGACCGGCGTCGACGCCATGGCCGACCGCGCCGTGGACGAGCTGTCCGGCGGCGAGCTCCAGCGCGTCTGGCTGGCCACCTGCCTGGCCCAGGACACCGGAGTGGTGCTGCTCGACGAGCCCACCACCTTCCTCGACCTGCGCTACCAGGTCGAGATCCTCGACATCGTCCGCGAGCTCGCCGACGAGCACGGCGTCGCGGTCGGCGTGGTGCTGCACGACCTCGACCAGGCGGCCGCGGTCGCCGACCGGGTCGTGCTGATGTGCCAGGGCGTCGTGCGCGCCGACGGCCGCCCGGCCGAGGTGCTCACCGCCGACCTGCTCACCGACATCTACGGCCTGCGCATCGAGGTGACCGTCGGCGACGACGGCCACGTCCGCACACGCCCCATCGGCCGGCACACCAGCCGGTCACTTGCCACCTGAATTCGAAAGGGACATTTCTCTCATGGCTCTCACTCGCCGAGCTTTCGCGGCCGGCGTCGCGTTCAGCGCCCTGCTGATCACGGCGGCCTGCGGCACCACCGAGGACCCGGCCGACGAGGCCGCCGCGGCCCCCGCCGTCTCGAGCGGCCCGGTCGACCTGACCGACGAGCGCGGCGCCGTCCACCTCGACGCCCCCGCCAAGAACGTCGTCTCGCTGGAGTGGGGCCTCACCGAGAACCTGGTCGCGCTCGGCGTGAAGCCGGTCGGCCAGGCCGACGTGAAGGGCTACAACAACTGGGACAAGAGCGCCCCGATCGACGCCGGCACCCCGGACGTCGGCCAGCGCGGCGAGCCCAGCCTCGACTCGATCGTGGCCCTCAAGCCCGACCTGGTCGTCACCACCAAGGACCTGCCCGAGAACGTCATCGCCTCGATCGCCAAGCAGGTGCCGGTCCTGACCCTGCGCGGCTCGGACGGCGCCGACCCGATCGGATATATGCGCAAGACGGTGAACACCCTCGCGCAGGCCACCGGCACCCAGGCCAAGGCCACCGAGCTGCTCTCCGGCTTCGACGCCAAGGTCACCGCGGGCAAGGACGCGCTGGCCAAGGCCAACAAGTCCGGCGCCGCGTTCGCCATGGCCGACGGCTGGGTCGACGCCGGCACCGTGTCGCTGCGCTTCTACACGCCGAACTCCTTCTTCGGCGCCATCGCCAACGAGCTCGGCCTGAAGAACCAGTGGACCACCGGCGGCGACAAGGACTACGGCCTCGCGCAGACCGACGTCGAGGGCCTCACCAAGCTCAAGGACGCGTCGACCACCTTCATCTACGTGGCCAACGACGCCGACGGCGGCGACTTCACCGACTCGCTCAAGACCAACGCGGTGTGGAAGCAGCTCCCGTTCGTCACCGCCAACCAGGTCAAGCGCATCCCGGACGGCATCTGGATGTTCGGCGGCCCCGCCTCGGCGAACGCCTACATCGACGCCCTCACCAGCGCCCTGACCGCCTGATCGACCGATGACCAGCACGATGTCGCCGGTGACGGCGACGCCGCTCAAAAAGGTGTACGGCGTGGTGGCGGTCTTCGCCGTGGCGGTCGTGCTGCTCGCCGTCCTGGCCGCGGTGCACCTCACGCAGGGCACCGCGGCCATGGGCGTCGGCGAACTGCTCAAGGCGATCAACCCGTGGTCGGGCGAGAACGACGAGGCGGTGGCGGTCCTCGTGGCCAGCCGCCTCCCCCGGCTCGGCGCGGCCCTGCTCGTCGGCATCGCGGTCGGCATCGCCGGCGCGATCCTGCAATCGGTGGCCCGCAACCCGCTGGCCTCCCCCGACACCCTGGCCGTCAACGCCGGCGCCTACGTCGCCGTGGTGGCCGTGGCCGCCTTCGGCGTCGCGGTGCCGTTCGCGGTCGGCGGCCTGGTCGCCTTCGTGGGCGGCCTGCTGGCGGCCGGTGTCGTCCTGCTCGTCTCGCGCGGCGGCGCCGCCGGGCCGACTCGCCTGGTGCTGGCCGGCTCGGCCGTCGCGCTCGCGCTGAACGCGCTCACCTCCGTGCTCCTGCTGCTCTTCCAGCAGAACACCGTCGGCCTGTTCGCCTGGGGCAGCGGCACGACGGTCCAGTCGGGCAGCGAGAACGTCAAGCTGACGGCCCCGGTCGTCGCGATCGGCGTGCTGGCCGCGCTGCTGCTGGCCCACCGGCTCGACGTGCTCGGCCTGGGCGACGACTCGGCCCGCGTGCTCGGCGTCGACGTGCGCCGCACCCGGGTCCTCTCGGTCGTCACGGCCGTCCTGCTGGCCGCGATCTCGGTGACCGTGGCCGGCCCGATCGGCTTCGTCGGCCTGTCGGCGCCGGTGATCGCCCGCCTGGTCGCCCGGCGCGTGCCCGGCCTCGGCCGACACCTGCTGCTGCTGCCGTTCACCGGCCTCTGCGGCGCGCTCATCGTGGTCGGGGCCGACGTGCTGCTGCGGCTGGCCCTGCCGGCCGACGTGGCCATCTCGGTGCCCACCGGCATCGTCACCACCCTGGCCGGCGCGGTCGTGCTGGTCTGGCTGGCCCGCCGGCTGCGCGACGGCGGCCCGGCCGCGGCGCCGGCCCGCGGCGCCCACGGCACTGTCCACTCCCGCACCTGGGTGATCACCGTGTCCGTGCTGATCGCGGTGCTGCTGGTGGCCGCGGTGATCGCCGGGTTGTTGCTGGGCGACCGGATCGTGCTGCTCGGCGACGTCATGAACTGGATCAGCGGCAATGCCGGCCGGCAGGTCGGCTTCGTGCTCGACCAGCGCTGGCCGCGCGTGCTGGCGGCCCTGCTCGGCGGGGCGGCGCTCGCCCTGGCCGGGGCGATCGTGCAGGCGGTCTGCCGCAACCCGCTGGCCGAGCCCAGCCTGCTCGGCGTCACGCCGGGCGCCAGCGTGGGCGCGGTCGCGATGGTCCTGCTCTTCCCCGGCATCAGCGCCTGGCCGGTGATGGGCGTGGCCACGGTCTTCGCGCTGGCGACGTTCGCCCTGGTCTACCGTCTGTCGGCCGCGCGCGGCCTGGCCTCGGACCGGATCGTGCTGGTCGGTGTCGGCGTCAGCGCGGCCGCCACGGCGATCACGACGCTGGTCGTGGTGGTGATCTCGCCGTGGAACGTCAGCGTCGCGCTGACGTGGCTGGCCGGATCGACGTACGGCCGCAGCATCGGCCAGGTGGTTCCGGTCGCGCTGGTGCTGCTGGTCGCGCTTCCGCTGACGCTGGTCTCCAGCCGTACGCTCGACCTGGTCTCGCTCGACGAGGACGTGCCGCGCCTGCTCGGGGTGCCGCTCAACCGGGCCCGGCTGGGCCTGCTGACGGTGGCGGCGGTGCTGACCGCGGCCGCGGCCACGGCGGTGGGCGCGCTCGCCTTCGTGGGCCTGGTGGCGCCGCACGCGGCCCGCGCCCTGGTCGGCTCGCGCAGCGCCCGGGCCGTCCCGGTCGCCGTCGGCCTGGGCGCCCTGCTGGTGAGTGTGGCCGACACGCTCGGGCGTACCGTCATCGCACCCTCGCAATTGGCGGCGGGACTGGTGACCGCCCTGATCGGCGCACCCTATTTCGTCTGGCTGCTGTGGCGGGGCAGCGCCGCTCGTCAATGACCAGTACGGTGGCGCCGGTGGATCTTCAAAACTATCCGGCGCCACCCTATAAGCCCGCGTGGAACGGCAAGACCAACGGCTTCTCCATCGCCGCGCTGACCCTGTCGCTGTTCGGCTGCGTGGGACTGATCAGCATCATCCTGGCCATCGTCGGCCTGCGGCAGAGCCGGCGCAACGGCGACAAGCGGGGCCGGACCTTCGCCATCATCGCCCTGTGCATATGCGGCCTGTGGATCGCGGCCATCGCCGTGTTCGCCGGCGTCGCCATCGCCCGTGACGTCGCCGACGGCCCCGACCGCGACCCGGCCGGCGTGCTGCGCGGCGAGCGCTCCCTGAGCATCGACAACATGCGCTCCGGCGACTGCGTCAAGGACCTCCTCAACGACACCGGCGACTACTTCGACGCGCTGCCCTGCTCGTCGCCGCACACCAGCGAGCTGTTCGCCAAGTTCGACCTGCCCAAGGCGACCGAGGCTCAGGCCGAGGCCGCGTGCGAGAAGAAGTTCGTGGCGTACGCGGGCGCGAAGCCCTCCGCCGACGCGAAGTACATGCTGTTCACCGCCCGCATGGAGGAGATCGGCGAGACCGGCGACCCCGGCGTTCTGTGCTTCGCCCATCAACGATCCGGGACCACCACGGGATCACTCAAGAAGTGACCGGGGAGCTGCCGCCCATACGCATGACGCGTAGCCACCGGCCGTAGAGGCGCTGACACCACGGCGGGAGCCTGCCCATGAACCTGTACGACGTCATCCACACCCGCCGCGACGTGCGCGGCCAGTTCACCGGCGCACCGGTCGGCGAGGACACCCTCGACCGCATGCTGACGGCCGCGCACGCCGCCCCCAGCGTGGGACTGTCCCAGCCGTGGGACTTCATCGTCATCCGCGACCGCGCGGTCAAAGAGGCGTTCCACACTCACGTCCAGCACGAACGCGACGTCTTCGCGGCCTCCCTGTCCGGCGAGGCCGCGGACCGCTTCGCCCGCATCAAAATCGACGGCATCCTGGAGTCCACCCTCTCCATCGCGGTCACCTACGACCCGTCCCGCGGCGGCCCCGCCGTCCTGGGCCGCCACGCCATCGCCGACGCCGGCCTCTACTCGGTCTGCCTGGCCATCCAGAACCTGTGGCTGGCCGCCACCGCCGAAACTCTGGGCGTCGGCTGGGTCTCCTTCTACCGCGAGGACTTCCTCCAGGACCTGCTGGGCATCCCCGCCGGCATCCGCCCGGTCGCCTGGCTCTGCCTGGGACCGGTCACCCACCTGGAACAGACCCCCGACCTGGAACGCCACGGCTGGCGCACCCGCCGCCCCCTGCACCTGGCCCGTCATGAGAACCGCTGGACCCCGGCCGGCTGACCATCACCCGACGCCGGCAACCTTACAAAATATAGTAAGGTTCGCCCATGAAGAGAGGTCGCGTGGACTGGGCGAATGTGGACTGGCCGACGGCGTTGCGCGACGCCGTCCTCCGGTGGGGTACGCCAGTGGGGGTGGAGGAAGCCCGGAAAGACTGGGCGCGGTTGGTCGGCTCGGCGCAGGCAGGGGTGCCGACGCTGATCACCTACGAGCGCTCCGGATGGATGTGGGCGGTCCTGGTGCCGTTGACCGAATTGCAGGAGCCACCGGCGATTCTGCCTTCTCATCAGGTCTCGGAGGCGCGGCCGAAGATCGCCGAGTTGCTCCAGGCGGCTCAGGCCGGCACGCCGCAACTGCTGCGTCGCCACAGCGCGGCGGTTGCGGCACTCATGGAAGCGGCTCCCGCCGAACGGCTGAACGCCGAAGAGCTGCTGCGCGCCGGAGCAACTCTCCACGTGCGACACGACCCTGGGGACCCGGCCGACGCGGGCGAGGACGGCCGGCCGCCGCGGCCGGAAACCTTCCGGGCCGTCGTCGCCGACCCGTCCGGCACCCACATCGGCGCGGGTGACGGCCCCAGCATCACCCACGCCATCGTTCACCTGCACCGTCCGCCGGCCGGAGAAACAAGCAGTTAGGCCGAGGAGCACTTCACGGACGTGGTCGCCGGTTTGACGACCCCGTCTGGGATCGGTCGGGATGGTGGTTTTGTCGGGCATTTATGGTGATGGCCGGAGAAGGGCGGATGTTTCTACGGTGAGGCGGTCCCTGCAACCCCTCATCGGAGGAGCGCGAATGCTCAGGAAAGTTGGTGTGGCCGCGGTCGCCGTGGTCGCGATGATGCTGGCGATGGCGGCGCCGGCTCAGGCCAGTACGGCCCGCTACTACAGCGGCAGTGATGTCGATCAGATCGTGGAGAACTTCGCCGAGGCCTCGGCGGCGGCGAAGATGCACTGCTTTGTGTCGGATGCCGTCAAGAAGGTGAAGAAGGCCAAGAAGGCGGGCGGCCTGGCCGGCGTGGCTGCTCTGTCGGGTGAGATCAGTGCCAAGATCGCCGACACGAAGGGTGCCTGCAAAGGCGTCTGGCAGTTCCTCGGGGCGGCCGTCTACACCGCCTATCTCGGCCAGGACGGACGGTCGGTGTGGATCGAGGACGCCTCGTACGCCGACAAGTGCGGAATCATCAGCAAGAAGCTCAACTTCATCTACCGGATCGGGCCGTCGCCGGACCGGACGACCGAGTTCACCGGCGGCGTGAAGGTGATGTGCACCTTCTCGTTCTAGGTAGGTTTGCCGCATGACGGACGTGCGGCTCCAGCCGATGACCGAGGACGAGTACAAGCCCTGGCGGGCCGGCGTCGAGGCGCACTACGCGCGCAGCGCCGGCTCGTCGGGGCTGTCGGCCGCCGAGGCGGTCCGGGCCGCCGCCGACACCTACGCGAGGCTGCTGCCCGGCGAGTACGCCACCCCGGGACACCACTTCTGGTACGCCTACGACGGTGACCGGCGGGTCGGCTTCCTCTGGATCAAGGTCGACCGGGACGCCGCCTTTGTCTACAACGTCGCCGTCGAGGCGGACCTGCGGCGGCGGGGCTACGGGCGGGCGATCATGCTGGCCGCCGAGCGCTGGTGCCTCGAGGCCGGGCTCACCCGGATCGGGCTGCACGTCTTCGCTCACAACACCGGGGCCCGGGCCCTCTATGAACAGCTCGGCTTCGCCGAGACCGGCCGCAACATGACCAAGGTGCTGTCGGCTGGGTGACGGCGCCCGGCGGGCCGCGGGCACAGACTGACGGGATGCCGAGGCTCGGCGATGTTGTCGAGGACGTGCGGTGGCGGAGCTTCGCCGGGCGGGCCGACGAAGTGGCCTGGTTCGACGAAGCCCTCGCCGGCCGCACGCCCCGGCGGGTGCTGTTCGTTCACGGGCCCGGTGGCATCGGCAAGACCACGCTCCTGCTTCATCTGCGGGAGCGGGGGCGCCGGGCCGGGCGCCGGGTGGTGCTGGTCGACGGGCAGGATCTGCGGCCCACCGCCGAGGACTTCGTGGGTGCCGTCGGCGGGGCCGAGCCGCAGGTCCTGCTCGTCGACGGCTACGAACATCTGGGTCCGCTCGACGGATGGCTGCGCCGCGACCTCGTGCCCGCCCTGCCCCACGACGGGATCGTGGTGCTGGCCGGGCTCGATCCGCCCGCCGCGGCCTGGCGGTGTGATCCCGGCTGGCGGGCCGTTGTGGCCGTACGTCAATTGCCCGCCCTTGATCGGAGAACCAGTGCCGATCTGCTCGACCGGGCCGGTGTGGCCGCCGGCGACCGCGAGGCGATCATGCGGCTGGGCCGGGGACATCCGCTGGCTCTGGCGCTGCTGGCCGATGTCGTGTCGGCCGGTGGTGAGGTGCCGGCCAGCCTGGCCGAGGCGCCCGATCTGATCTCGGCGCTGACCGCGTCGGTGATGCGCGACGCCCCGTCCGAGGCGCACCTGCTCGGGCTCGCCACGTGCGCCAAGGCCCAGGTCACCACCGAGGACCTGCTGCGCCGCACGGTCGGTGACGCTCACGCGCCCCTCGTCTGGCAGTGGCTGCGCGACCGGCCGTTCGTCGCGGCCCGGCCGCAGGGGCTGTTCCCGCACGACCTGACCCGCGAGGTGCTCGACGCCGAGTTCGAGCGCCGCTGGCCCGACCGCTACCGCGAGCTGCACCGGGTCATCCACGACTATGTCGTGACCGGGCTGCGGTCGGCCACCGGCATGCACCGGCAACTGCTGGCCCAGCAGCTGGGCTATCTGCATCGGCGGGGGCCTTTCAGCGCCGAGTTCCGGGCCGTACGGGCACACGGCTCCATCGCGGTGGTGCCGTCGCGGCCCGAGGAACTGGCGGCGGTGGCCGCGCAGATCGGGAAGCAGGTCGGCCCGCGGTCGGAGGCGCTGGCCCGGGAGTGGTTCGCGGCCCGCCCGGAAGGGGCGAGCACGGTGGCGGGTGGGCCCGGCTTCGCCTACCACTCGCTCTGCCCGTCGGGTCTCGCTCTGGACCAGGAGGACCCGGTCGTCCGGGCCATCCTCGCCCACATCAGCCGCACCGCTCCCCTGCGGCCGGGCGAGCAGGTCGACATCGCGCGGTTCCTGCTCGGCGAGAACGGCTCGCAGAGCGACCAGAACGCGGTCTTCGCCGGCTCCGTGTCGTCGATCGTCCAGTGGTGCGGGCGCCCGCTGGCGTGGGCGTTCGTGGCCACTGTCGACGACGCGTTCTGGGGGCCGTTCTTCGACTATCTGGGCTTCCGCGAGCTGCTGTCGGTCGACTGCGACGGGCGGCGGCACGTGGTCTACGGCAACGACTGGCGGCGGTTCCCGGTCGCCGCCTGGCTCGAGATGATGAACGAGCGCGAGCAGACCGGTGGCAGCGGGCCGCCCCCGGACGAGCTGACCCGGCCGGCGCCGCTAGGCAGAGACCAGTTCGTTTCGGCCGTACGGGCGGAGCTGCACCGTCCCGGCGGGGGTGGCCCGTTGGTCGGCACGGCCCTCGGCGCTGACCCGGCCGAGGTCCGCGCCGCCTTGGCGAGGGCGGTGGACGCCCTGGGTGCGGAGCCGCGGGGCGAACGTCTCCGGGCGGTACTGCACCGGACGTACATCAAACCGGCGGCCTCGCAGGAAGCCGCCGCCGAGGCGCTGGGGTTGCCGTTCAGCACCTATCGCCGGCACCTGGCCAAGGCGGTCGAGGCGCTGACCGAGCGGCTGTGGCGGGCCGAGACCGGGCAGCGATTGGACAGCGAACGGCCTGGAGAGTGAGCAGCCGGCCGGCGCACGCTGCGGGCATGGCGACGATGACGATCCTGGGGGCCGGCCTGGCCGGCCTGAGCACCGCGATGATGCTGCGCGACGACGGGCACGACGTGACCGTCCTCGAACGTGACCCGGCGCCGCCCGGCGCCGAGCCGTGGGAGACCTGGCAGCGACCGGGCGTGAACCAGTTCCGGCTACCGCACTTCATGCTGCCCCGGTGGTGGCAGACCCTGTCGGCGGAGCTGCCGGCGGCCGCGTCGGCGGTGCGCGCTGGGGGCGGAAGCCTGTTCAGCCTGGCGCCGCCACCCCACCGCGAGGGCGACGACATCTTCGACACGGTCACCGCCCGGCGGCCGGTCGTGGAGGCGGCGCTGGCCCGTGCCGCGCGGGAAGGCGGGGTCGTGGTGCGCCGCGGGGTGCGCGTCACCGGCGTACACCTGGAAAGCGGCCGGGTGACCGCAGTGACCACCGGCGAAGGCCCGGTCCGGGCCGACCTGGTGATCGACTGCCTGGGTCGCCGCTCGCCGATGCCACAGTGGCTGGCGGCGGCCGGCGCGGCGCAACCGGCCGAGGAGAGGGACGACGCCGGCTTCGTGTATTACTCCCGGCACTTCCGGGGCCACCGGCCGAGCCTGAAGGTGATGGTGCAGCAGCAGTACGAGTCGGTGTCGCTGCTGACCCTGCCCGCCGACGACGACACGTGGAGCGTCGTGCTGATCGCGAGCAGCCGCGACCACGCCGTGCGCGCCCTGCGCGACCCGGCGGTGTGGACGGACGTGGTCGGCCGCTATCCGCTGGCCGCGCCGTGGATCGACGCCGAGCCGATCACCGGGGTGGACGTGCTGGCCGGCATCGAGGACCGCTTGTGGCACTACGCGCCGGGCGGCACCCCGCTGGTCACCGGGATGGTCCCGGTGGGCGACGCGTGGGCCTGCACGAACCCGTCGCTGGGCCGGGGGGCGGCCTTCACACTGATCCACGCGAAGGTGCTGCGCGACACGCTGCGCGATACTGACCCGTCCGACCACGAGAAGGTGGCCCGGCGCTTCCACGAGGCGACGGCCCGCACGCTGCTCCCCCTGTACCGGGCCACGAACGGCTTCGACAAGCATCGCCTGGCCGAGATGGAGGGCGACGCCACAGGCGTCCCGTACCGGACGGACGACCTGCGCTGGATAGGAGCGAAGGCGTTGTACGCGGCGGCCCTGCGCGACCCGGACATGCTGCGCGCCTATCTGCGGGTGGCGGGTTTCCTGGAGACACCGGACGAGGTGTTCGCCCGCCCCGGGGTCCGCGATCGGGTGCTGGCCCTGGGGGTGTCGGCTCCGCGCTATCCCCTGCCTGGTCCCGGCCGGGCCGAGCTCCTGAGCCGCTGCACAGCCTGACATGCGGTGGCAGTGGGCGCCTCGCTGATCAGATGGCCGGCGTCCGTGACGGGTCGTGCCCGAGGCCGTAGGCGGCGTGGATCTCGACCGCGCTCACGCCCAGGGCCTCGAGGCCCCGGTTGGGTTCGCGGTTGGCCTTGAAGCCGGCCGTCACGTACTGCTCGCCCTCGACCGGGGTAGCGGGCGCCCACCCGCTGCGGCCCAGGGCGGTCATGGCGGTCTGCACCGCCACCCACGGGCGGTGTCCGGTGACGCCGACCAGCGCGTAGACCCGGGTGAACTGCACCGCCGCGCTGACCCCGACCGGGCCGGGGTCGTCGCAAACGCGGCGGCCGACCCGCTCGGCGAGTGTGGTGGCCACCTCGACGGCGCGCCCGGCGTCGCCGGTCGGCATGTCGACGACAAGGGCCACCCGCGCCGTCTGCCGCTCCCGCACCATGGTCCGCAGCCACTCGGGAGCATCATCGCCGCCTTCGCCTGCGTCGCTACCGTCAGGCGCCTCGCCGCTGTCACGCGCCTCGCTGCCTTCGCGCGGGTCGGTCCAGCGACCGGTTTCCCGGAAGCGGGTCGTCGCGTCGTTCCAGGCCGGGTCGGTGACGCTTTTCGCGTCTGGCGGGGCGGGCTCGTTGCCCGAGAGGAAGCCGCGGACGAAATAGCGGGTCTGCTCGGAGCAGTCGACGATCTCGGCCTTCGACACCCGGGTGCGGATGCCGCGCTCGGCGCAGTAGGCGTCCATGCGCCCGGGGAACGTGTGCGGATTGCCGTCGAGCAGGTAGTGCCGGCCGCAAGCGGTGTCGAACCACAAGTCGGGGTCGACGTCGGGTGGCAGCGGCGGGCTCATGGGGAAGGTCACCGGACGACGGTAGGACGTACCGGCGGCGCTGCCAACGCGATTAGGCCCGCCGTCGTCGGGCGGAAGCCGCAACTGTCCAGGTAGAAGTGGGCCAGGTGGGGCTCGAAGTCGACGTGGAGCCACTCGCATCCGGCGGCGCGGGCCTCGGTGGTGGCCGCCTCGACCAGAGCGGCGCCGATGCCCCGCCCCTGATGTGACGGCTCGACCGCGGTGTCCAGGAGGAAGGCGTGACCGCCGCCGTCCCAGCAGACCTGGACGAAACCGATCAGCACCCCGGCTTCGAAGGCGCCTATCCAGGTCAGGGCGTGCCGTTCCAGGCGCCGCGCCCACGGCTGCACGACGGGATCGGCGCCGAACGCGCGGGCGTGCAAGGCGCTGAGCTGGGCGTCGTCGACCAGGAAACCAGAGCCGATCGGGAAACGGGAGATGAGCTCGTACGTCACCGGACGAGGGTAGGGCCGCGGCCGGCGAACTGGGGGCAGGACGCCGGCCGCGGGGCTTTTTCAGGAGTTGTACGCCCAAGCGGTGACCTTCAGGCCGTGCGGGCGGCCCAGGCGGGACGGCCACGTGATGCCGACCTTGCGGGTCTCGCCGGGGAGCAGCCAGAAGTAGTTGTCGCTGTACTCGGCGGGCAGCACCCGCTCACCCTTGCCGTCGCGCAGGGCGACCCGGACCAGCGCCGCCACCGCCTTACCGCGGTTGGTGATCGTCGCTGTCACGCCCGGGCCGGCCGGCGTGGTGCGCACGTCGAGCGACGTGCGGGCCATCGTCGACAGCGCTTGCATGTCCGAGGGTTTCGCGTACCGCCAGTAGGTGTTCTCGGACAGCAGCTCGCCCTTCGCGGTGCGCATCTCCAGACGTACAAGGTGAAGGGGTTGACCGGGAACGGCCGCCACCGTGAAGGCCTCCGACGTCGCCGAGGGCGCCACCGACAGTGTCTGCTTCTGTTCGGCGCCGAGCGGCTTGCCGGCCAGATCGTAGGCACGAGCCGTCACCACGACGCCGGTCAATGCCGACGGTGTGTGGTTGACCGCCCGGACACGCCACGTGCCCGGGTCGGCCTGGACGTGACGCGGCGCGCAGCTCTTGCGAGCGCCGTAGTACGCGCCGTTGACGTCCAGGTCGTAGTCGTAGGTCTGCCAGACCGTGCTGTACCAGGCCGGGTGCGACATCCACAGCAGCAGGCCGGACGCGTTGTCGAACAGCCGCGAGTTCCACGCCTCGAACATCGCGCGGTGGCTCTCGTAGTTGACGAACTGGGCGCGGGTGGTGAACTCCTCGAGCGACGACGCCACGCCGAGGCGCTCCTCGATGGCTTTCTGATAGCCGTCGACGTGCTGGTTCCCGCTGGTCGCCCAATCGTGGTAGCCCCACACCTCGCCGATCGGCCAGGCCGGCTCGGCACCGGCCAGGTTGCGCATCGTCTCGGCGTGCGGGACCACCGGCATGCCGATCTCGGTGTGGAAGCCGAGCGTGCCCGACACGTAGATCTTCGGGTCGGCGTACGTGGCCGGATCGATCCAGTGCCAGGGGCCGTTTCCGCTGACGATGCCGGCGTTCGACGACGGCACGTACACGATCTCCGGGTCGAGCTCGGCCACGGCCTTGCGCAGACCGGCGTCGATGGCCGGCGGCGGGAACTGCTCGTTGGCCCCGCACCACACCGCGATGCTCGGGTGGTGACGGTAGCGCAGGATGGTGTCGGCCACGATCGCGTCGTACGTCGCGGAGGCGTCGATGAACGGGCCGGCCTCCCAGAAGTCGTTCCAGACCAGGATGCCGAACTCGTCGCAGGCCGCGTAGAGCTCCTCGCGGGTGCTGCTGCCGATCCAGTTGCGGATCATCGTGAAGTTCATGTCGCGGTGCATCGCCACGGCCTCGCGCAGCAGGTGGGGCTGGGTGCGGCGGAGCAGCTCGTCCCATCCCCAGTTGCCGCCGCGGCAGAACACCGGCACGCCGTTCACGCTGATCTTCAGCTCGACCGTGGTGTTGTCCACGGCCTTGACGTCGGTCCAGGTCTCGCCGTCCGCTGACGCCTGGATCACGAAATCCTTGGCGTACGCGGTCTCCCAGGCCAGCTTCACCTGGCCGAAGGTGCCGGTCGCGCCCAGGTCGACCTGGATCCACTGGTTGTCGGCGTACTCCGAGGAGGCCCACCGGGTACGCGGGTTGCCGTCGGTGACGTTGGCCGCCGGGTTGGACGACTCGCTCGACGAGGCGGTCGCGGTCTTGCCCAGGGCGAGGTCGGTGTCGCCGTCGAGGACCGAAAGCGTCCAGAGCGACACGCCCCAGCTCGTGGCCCGGCGGCCGGTCTGGACGCGGACGTAGCGGGCGGTGGTCGGCGGGACGTCGACGGTCTGCGGGCCGTAGTTGCCCAGCGGCGTCTCGTTGTTGACCGCCTTGACGTCCTCCCAGGCGCCGCCGTCGTCGGACACCTGCACGCGGTAGTCGAGCGCGAACGCCTGCTCCCAGAGCACGGTCACCCGATCGAAATCGGCCGCGGCGCCGAGGTCGACCTGGATCCACTCGTTGTCGCGGTAGTCCGAGCTCCACCGGGTGCCGTCGTCGCCGTCGGTCACCTCGCCCGGGTCGGTGCCGTCGGCGGCCGACGACGCGGTGGCCGTCTTGTGCAGGGCGAGGTCGGTGCCGTTGTCGCCGTCGGAGACCGAAAGGGACCACAGCGACACGCCCCAGCCCGTGGCCCGGGCGCCCATCTGCAGGCGTACGTGCCGCTTGTGCTGCCGGTCGAAGGTGACGGTCTGTGTCGCCTTGCCGTTCTGGAACTCCAGCGGGGGCTTGGCCGGCGGGCTGATCACCACCGGCTGGAACGTGTCGTACGAGAACTCACGCAGTCCGTAGCGGACCTTGCGGGAGTCACTGACCGTACGGCCGATGGTCGCCGTCACGGTGAGGTCGTGCAGATGCGGGTCGCCGTATCCGTTGGGCCACCAGAGCTTCGGGTCACGGATCTTGACGGTGGCGAAGGTGACGTCGGTGGTCGCGCCGGCGGGCACGGTGACCGTTTTCGATCCACCGATCGAGGACTTGAGGGTCACCGTGGTGGCGGTGGCGGCGGCGTTGCGGACCGGGACGGTCACGGTCACTTCGGCCGTACGGAGGTCGGGCACCTTGGTCGCGACGTGCGGGTCGCCGATGACGATGTCGCCGGTGCTGCGGAGCCGGACGTGGTTCCAGATGCCCGAGGCGCGGTCGCGCACGGCCGGCATCCAGTCCCAGCCGGAGACCGCGAGATAGGTCGGCGAGTCCTTGTACAGGGAGCCGCCGTGCAGGAACGTCCAGCTGGTGAGCGTCTTGTCGCCGGGCGTGCCCGGATGCGGCATCGGCGTGATCTTCACCGTGACGGTGTGCTGGGAGTGGCCCTTGAGCGCACCGGAGATGTCGAAGGCGGCCCGCGCGAACGGGTGCGTGACGGTGCCGGCCTCGACCCCGTTGACCGTGACGGCGGCGGCGTGGTTGACGCCGTCGAACTCGAGCCAGACCCGGCGCGAGGCGTCGAAGCCGCGCGGCAGCTTGAAGTCGCGGCGGTAGAGCCACGCGTGCCGGGACAGCGCCTCGGGGATGTGCAGGTTCTCGAAGCCGCCGACCGGGTCGGGCAGGTGGCCCTGCTCGACCAGGCTGGCCAGGACGGTGCCGGGTACGGTGGCCGGCACCCAGTCGCGCGGGTCGGAGCCGGCGAAGTCGTCCATGGTCAGCGCCCAGCCGGATTCCAGCGGCACGGTGCCGTCCGGGGCCACGCTCAGCGCGGGCGCCGGCTTGGTGTTGCCACCGGCCCAGTCGGTCCAGCCCGACGCGGCGGGCCGGGGGCCGAGGGCACGCCCGTACACCTGGAAGCCGTTGAGACCGGCCGGGTTGGTGTTGTGCCGCTCCAGCACGGTCAGGCGCACGTGGCGGGCCCGCACGGGCTTGGCCAGGGTGATCGGCTGGACGCCGCCGGCGCCCTCGGCCGTCTCGTAGGCCAGGATCCAGCTCGTGCCGTCGGTGCTGGTCTCGATCTTGTACGAGGTGGCGGCGCTGGACTGGATCTCGTCGCCGTCGGTCGTGTTGTACTTGCCGTCGAACGGCTTGTCCTCGAGCGTCGCCTCGAAGATCAGGGTGATCCGCTCGATCTCGCAGGGGCCCTGGAGGTCCACGGCGATCCACTGCGGGTCGCCCGAGCCGGCCCGCCAGCCCGACCCTTCGACGCCGGTCTGAGCCAGCCGGTCGGTGACGAATGACGGCTGGGCCGGCCCGTACGTGGTGGACGACGCGGTGACCGGCCGGTGCAGGGCGAGCTCGCCCTTGCCGCCGGGAGCCTTCTCGCTGGTGATGGCGGCGGTCCTTTCGCTGGGAGCGGCGCCGGCGGCGCCCGCGGGCAGTGCGACCGAGGCGAGCAGCCCACTGCTCGCGCCGAGGAATGCCCGGCGGGACACGGACGGTGAATCGACCATGATGACTCCAGGGGACGATGACAACGTTGTCATGAAACGGCTCGGGTTCCTATGTGTCAAGACCATGTTTCGGGACCTTTACAAGACCCGTACGGTGACACCATGACGCGCCCCTGGTGGCAATGGCTCGTCGGCTGGCTCGGCGTCGCCGCGTTCCTCGGCACCCTGATCCTCTACGCCGCGAGCGGCTTGCTCGCCCCCGCCTGGGCCATCGCCCTGCTCCTGATCGCCTGGCTGGCCATGCTCGCCCTGGTCATCAGGCTGATGCGCGGCGGTCATCCGCTCTGGGTACCCGCGGTCGCGGTCCTCGCCTACACCTTCTGGTACGCGGCACTGACCGCCGGCGAGAAGTGGCTCGACTGGACCGGCTGAGCCTCACCTATCCTGCTGGCCGTGACCAAGTCCTACGTGGAGCGGATGCGGGCCCTGATCGGCCGGGAGCCCTTGGTGGTGGCGGGCGCCGGCGTGCTGGTGTGGGACGACCGCCGGCGCGTCCTTCTCCAGCGGCGCTCCGACGACGGCACCTGGAGCCTTCCCGGCGGCGCCGTGGAGCCGGGCGAGCACCTCGAGGAGGCGGCCCGGCGCGAGCTCCGCGAGGAGACCGGCCTGACCGCCGGCGAGCTGACGCTGCTCTCGGCCCGGTCGGGCCCGGACTGCTTCGTGGTCTACCCCAACGGCGACCAGTGCCAGGTGATCTCCCTGACCTACCGCGCCGAAACGTGGACCGGCCAGCTCGACCTCACTGACCCCGAGACCACGGACCTCAGGTTCTTCGATCCTCTCGACCTGCCCGGGATGAACCCGTACAACCACGCCCTCTTCACCCACCTGGCCGCCGAGGGCCATCTGGACGTTTCGTCCCGCGCGACCCGGTCCGCGTGATCGCCGATCCGCACGGAGACCGGTCGAGCGGCTCCAGCCCGCACCACGCGCCGGCCGCCTTGCGCGACTGCCCTGGGACGACCGGGGACGGCGAGATGGAGCCCGGCCTCCTGGCCCCGCGCGAGCGGGGCCGGGCGGCCGGGAGAGGAGTCAGCGCTGCTCGAGGATGGCGATCCTCGTGTAGGCGACGCTGACGATGTCGGGCTTGCCGTCGCCGGTGACGTCGCCGATGGCCAGGGCGTCGGTCTGCCAGCCGGGATTGTCGACGGTGTTCGCCGCGTACGGGCCGAGGAGGCCGGTCGGCTGCTGGAGCTGGACGCTGACCGCCAGCCAGTTCGCGTGGGCCACGGCCAGGTCGCCGCGGCCGTCGCCGGTCAGGTCGCCGATGGCCAGCCCGGCCGGGGAGTCGTACGCCGGATAGGCCGTGGGCACCGGGTTCAGGCCACCGGACTGCTGGGCGAACACGGCGATCTCGGCGTCCGGCCGGTTGCCCGACATGCTCAGCACCAGGTCGGCCCGGCCGTCGCCGGTCACGTCGCCGACCGCCGCGCCCGCGCCGGCCCGGGGGTAGTTGCCGTCGAACGGCGGCTGATAGACGGCCGCCGCGCCGTACGTGCCGTCGGCCTGCCGCAGCCGCACCCACGCGCCGCCGCCCCACGACTGCGCCAGATCGAGCCGGCCGTCGCCGTTGAAGTCGGCGGCGAAGACCTGGTCGACATGCGCCGACGAGGCGACCGGGCCGGTGACACGGGCCGGCGTACCGAACGTCCGGGCCGCCGACTGCTGATAGACCCGGATCTCGCCGAAGCCGGCGCTGGTCAGGATGTCCTGGCGGCCGTCCGCGTTCACGTCGGCCAGGGCGACGTCCTGCGCGGTCCCGGCCAGGAACACCGGCGCCGCCAGCTTGCCGCCGCGCTGGTAGAAGACGTCCACGCCGTTTCCGCCGGCCAGGGCCACGTCCGTGCGCCCGTCGCCGTCGATGTCGGCCGTGGCCAGCTTCACCTGCGACCAGGTGCCGTGCCCGGCCACCCGCGCCGGGGCGCCGTAGCTCCGATCGGCCCGCTGGGCGAACACCAGAACCGCTGGGCCGGCCCCCACGACGATGTCCGGCCGCCCGTCGCCGGTCACGTCGGCGACGGCGACGGCGTTGTCCTCGGTCGTTCCCGTGCTCAGATATCGCGCCGGCAGGAAGGTCCCGCTGGTCGCGGCGACCGCCACCCCGGGCACCAGGCCGACCGACAGCCCTACTCCGGCCGCCAGCAAGGCACGCCTCATCTCGATCCCCCGTTCCGCCGTCCACCATGGACGATCAGCGGGACGGTTCCCCTCCGTGACCGGACCGAAACTCAGAGCCGTAGATTGGAGCGATGGGGCTTCTGCTGATCGCCGTCGTCGACATGGCTGAGGGGCACGCCGCCGCGGGCCGGCGCTATGAGGACGCGGTGCTGGCTCTGCTCGGGCGGCACGACGGCGTGATCGAGCGGCGGTTCCGCCAGGAGGACGGCGCGGCCGAGGTGCACGTCATCCGCTTCGCCGGCCGGGACGGCTACGACGCCTTCATGGCCGACCCCGAGCGGCTCGCCCTCCGGGAGAAGCTGGGCGGGGCCGCCCCGGCGACCCGGGTGCTCGAGGTCTACGAGGCCTGAGCGTCGCGGGCGACCCGGGCCGCGATGCGGGCGACCTCCTCGACCGTGATCGCGATGATCGGCTCGTCCGGGCCGCCGGCGGCGAGGCCGCGCTCGACGTGCGGAGCGTGGATCTCGGCGGCGACCCTCTGGTCGAGCGTCTCGTGCAGGCGGTCGGCGATAAGTTTCGCCAGGTCGTTCGTCACGGAAGCCAACCTAGTGCGGTGTCCACGAACGTTCGCCGGGTGGGTTCCGGTGGTGTTGTGGATCCTCGCCCGCTGTTGTGGACGAGCGACTCCCCACCAGTGTGGGTGGGGCGGGCCTCCGCCGGCCAACTGACCCTGCTGCCGCCGCCCGTGGTGGGTGGCGGCGGGGGTCACGCCGCGCTGGTCCGACACCGGGCAGGTGCCGTCCGGCTCGACGGTGCATGCCGGCAGGTCATGACCCTGCCGCGCGGTTTGCTGATCCTCTTGCCGCAGTTCGGGCAGGTCGAGGAGGTGCCGCGTTCGTCGACCAGATATACCCGGACCCCGGCCAGGGCAGCTTTGTCCTGCAGGATTTGCAGGGTGCGGCCGATCTGCCACTGCCGCAGCCGCAAGTTGTGCCGCCGCCCCGCCGGCAGATCGAGCACACCGCGCGGGTCCCCGACGGTCAGCGTGCCGATCCGGTGCTCGACCGCCCAGCCGACCACCGTTGTGGCGGCCTCGTGCAGCGCTTGCCGGATCCGCCGGCGGTGCCGGCCTTCGACCAGCCTGGCCCGGCGCCGGGTCTTACGCCAGCGCCGCGACCCCCGCTGGCCTTTGCTGGGCGCCCGTGCGGCGGTGGCGCGGCGGCGGCCTTTGCTGTCGGCCAGATGCAGCCGGTGTTCGGCCCGGATGGCCCGGCCGGAGACCAGCAGCGCCGCGCCGTCGCGGGTAGCGACCGCGAACGGATGGATGATCCCGCAATCCACCCCGGCGGCCCGGCCCGGATCAGGTTGGTGGCCGGCCGGGTAGGTGGTGACCGGGAGTTCGGCGGTGACGTCGACGCACAGTCGGCCGTCAGCGAACAGCAGGGTCACCGACCGTACGGTCTCGGCCGGATACGGCACCAGCCGATCCAACCGCACGGTCAACGGCGGCCGGCCCCGCGCGACCGGCAGCCGCAATCGGCGGCCTTCGACGGTGAAGGTGCCGTGATACCAGCGCACCGGCATCAACGAGCGCCGGCGACGCGGATACCGCATCTCGGCAGCGCCGGCTTTGCGGCGGGCGGCCGCGGAGAACCAGGCATCCGAGTAACGCCGTAACACCGACCGGGCACCCACACTGTCGAGCTCACCAAACGTGCCCGGCCCGGACTCGGCCAGCAACCGGCACAGCTCCTGAAAGCCCGCCGCCGGGGCGTCCCCACGGCGGCGCCGCCAGCCGTTGCCCTCCAGCACACACGCCCACACGTCCCCGGCGGAGCGCAGCAGCCCGAAACAGCGATGCCGTTGCGCGCGGGTCAGGCGCAGGCCGATCCGGGCGGTGCGGTGCACGACCGGATCGGGGCTAGCGCCGCGACGTCTAGGCATGGAGCATGGATGCCACGGTCGTCGAACCCGGTCAACGTTCATGGACACCGCACTAGCCGATCAGGCGGCGACGGCCTCCCGCGCCGGTGCGGGTTCGTAGACCGTGACGACGACGCCGCGTGCCCAGCGCATCCGCGTGGCCGCGTTCTCGGGATAGTCGCCGTAGGCGGTGGCCAGGTCGGCCACGCACCCGCGGGTGCCCCGCGTGCGCACGGCGCGGGCGATGGCGGCGTCGACCGCGCCGGGGGTGGGGCGGGTGCCGGAGGGCAGGTCGCTGGCGAACAGGGCGGCGGCCCGGGCGGCGAGCAATTGGCTTCGCATGTCGATCATCCCTAACGGAGTGGCGATGTGTCAGGAACTCAGAGTGAACCCTCGACGCCACTCCGCGGATCCGGCGATCTACCTAGGTGGGGTCGGTAAATTGACAGGGTCAGATGCGGAAGGCGTTCAGGACCATCCCGGCGTAACGCCGCCAGACCGCCGGGTCGTGCTCGCCGAGGACGATCAGCTGGCGGACCGTTCCGCACAGCACGACCCGCACGTCGGCCTCGCCCGCGTCGGGGCGGATGGGCCCGTCCTGGGCGGCCCGTTCCAGCAGCTCACCGACCTGCGCCAGGATCATCGTGGCGGGCAGGATCTGGCCGTCGAAGAGGGCGTCGGCCAAGACGCGGTCGGCGGCCAGGGCGGCGAACATGTCAGGGACATAACTACAGAGTTCCCCGTACGCGTCCTCGCCCTCCAGCGCGGCCCGGGTCCGCTCCGCCAGCTGCTGGAACTGCTCACGGGCGACCGCCACGACCAGGTCCTGTTTGGCCGGGTAGCTGCGGTAGACGGTCGCCTTGCCGACTCCGGCCCGCTCGGCCACCTGCGGCACCGTCACGCCGAGGCCCTGCTCGGTGAAGAGCTCCCGGGCCGCGGCGATCACCCGCTCATGGTTGCGAACGGCGTCCTTGCGGCGGCTCTCATGCACGCTCTCAGTCTGACTCACGCCGATTCCCCGGTACGCGGGCGGCCAGGAACCCGGTGGTCGCGCGGGTGGTGAACCCGAGCTTCCCGTACAACCGCAAGGCTCCGGTGTTGCCCTGATTGACGTGCAGGAACGCCTCCTCGCCGCGGCCCCGGACGACCCCGGTCAGCGAGCGCACGAGCGTGCTCGCCAGCCCCTGACCGCGGTACGGGTCGTCGGTGCAGACCGTGCCGATCTCGGTCCAGCCGGGCACCCGGATCCGCTCCCCCGCCATCGCCACGAGCTTGCCGTCGCGGCGGATCCCCAGGAACGTGCCCAGCTCGACCGCGCGCGGGGCCAGCGGCCCGGGCTTGGTGCGCTCCACCAGGTCGAGCATCTCGGGCACGTCGGCGGGACCCAGCTTCTCGACCCCGGACAGATCGCCCGCGACCACGTCCTGGGCCGTCATCTGATAGCCGTCACCGCTGCCGAGCAGCTCCCAGCCGTCCGGCACCCGGGCGCCGATCCCGGCCAGCGTGACGACCGCGCCCGGGCCCGCGAGCGCCGCGAGGTCGTCCCACGCCCGCTCGTCGTCCCAGTCGCGCACCGCCACCAGCGGCGAGTAGCCGGGAAGGTAGCGGCCGGCTCCCCCGCGGATCTCGGCGAAGTCCTTCTGCGGGCCGGTGAGGGCGGCCCAGACGAGGTTGGCCGGTACGTCGTACATCATGCCGAAGTCCTTTCAGAGGTGACACCGGCGGCAACGGGAGCCGGGCCGGGCGGGTTCACGCGTGGGACGCGGGTCGCAACGGCGGCGGCCGCCAGCGCGGCGACGGCGCAGAAGACGAAGGCGGCGGTGTAGGCGCCGGAGGAGGGCGTGTGGGCCCCGGCGGACAGGCCGGCGGCCAGGATCCCGGCCATGATCTGGGTGCCGACCGAGGAGCCGGCCGAGCGGATCAGCGAGTTGACCCCGGCCGTCTCGGCCGCGCGGACGGCCGGAACGGCCTCGACGACCATGGCCGGGATGACGGCCAGGGCGAGGCCCACGCCGAACAGGGCGAGCAGCGACCAGGCGGCCACCGCGACCTGGCTGCCGTGGCCGACGGCCAGCAGCAGCGAGCCGAGGGCGGTGACCGTGGCCGCCAGGGCCAGCGGCACCCGGCCGCCGTGCCGCAGGTGCAGCTTCGCCGCGAGCGGGCCGCCGGCCATCATGGCCAGGCTGCCCGGCAGGAGCAGCAGGCCGGCCCGGGTGGCGCTGAGGCCCTGCCCGGCGGCGAGCTGGGGCACGAGCACGAACGCGCCGAACATGCCACCACCGACGAGGAAGGTGGCGAGGTTCGTGACCAGCACCGCCGGCCGCGCCAGCAGGCCGAGGTCGATCAGCGGGTGGGCGCGGCGCCGCTCGACCACGACGAGGACGGCGAGCACGGCCGCGCCGGCCGCGATCAGCCCCAGGGTCAGCCCGGACGTCCAGCCCCAGACCGATCCCCGGCCCACCGCCAGCAGCGGCAGGGTGATTCCGGCCCCCAGCAGGAGCGCTCCGGTCAGGTCGGCCCGGCCGGCGGCCGTGCGGTCCGAGCCGGGCAGCAGGAGCCGGACGGCGACGGCGGCCACCGCGGCCGGGATCGCCGTGCTCCAGAAGATCCAGGCCAGCGGCGCGTGGTCGACGACCAGGCCGCCGAGGATCAGGCCGAGGCCGCTGCCGACGCCGAAGACGGTGGAGATCACGCCGATGGCCCGGCCGCGCCGCTCGGGCGGGAACGACGTGCGGGCGACGGCGACGCCGAGCGGGATGACGGCGCCGCCCGCGCCTTGGAGGACCCGCCCGGCGACGACGGCGCCGAGGCCGTCGCCGAGCGCGCTGAGCACGGATCCGGCCGCGAACACGGTGAGGGCGGCCACGAGCAGCCGGCGCCGTCCGTAGAGGTCGCCGAGCCGGCTCAGCACGGGGGTCAGGACGGCCGAGGCGATCAGATAGGCGGTCAGCGTCCAGGTGACGCTCGACCGGTCGGTGTGCAGGGTGGCGGCGAGGGCCGGCAGCGCCGGCAGGACTGTCGTCTGGGCCAGCGCGTAGGCCAGGGTGCCGAGGCTGAGCGCGGCCAGAGCGGGTGAATGGCGCATGCATTGCTCCGAAAAGGAAGTGGACTCATGAGTCCGGATCGCTGAACGATAACCGGACTCATGAGTCCACTTGAATGGAATGTGGCGGCGGGCACACGTGGCCGCAACCACGCACAAATTCCCCACTCGCCGTCCACTCGCGATTCCTAGCTTCGGGCCGGAACACGAGAGCACTAAGGAGAAGGCGATGAACAAGAAGGTCCTGAGCCTCGTCGGCGCCGGCGCGGTCTTCGCCGCCGGCCTCACCGGCACGGCGGCCTACGCGGGCGGCAACCACCACGCGAAGCCGACCGTCGTGCTCGTGCACGGCGCGTTCGCCGACTCGAGCGGCTGGAACGCGGTCGTCCAGCGGCTGCAGAAGGACGGCTATCCGGTCGTCTCGGCGGCCAACCCGCTGCGCGGCGTCGCCTCCGACGCCGCCTCGGTGCGTGCCCTGCTGGACAGCATCGACGGCCCGATCGTCCTGGTCGGCCACTCGTACGCCGGCAGCGTCATCTCCAAGGCGGCCGTCGGCGACAAGGACGTCAAGGCGCTGGTCTACGTGGCGGCGTTCCTGCCCAAGGCCGGCGAGAGCGCGGCCGAACTGTCCGGCAAGTTCCCGGGCAGCACGCTGGGCGACACCCTCAAGTCGGTCCCGCTGCCCGGCGGCCACGTCGACCTCTACATCGACCAGGCCAAGTACCCGCAGCAGTTCGCGGCCGACGTCCCGCTCAAGGACGCCAAGCTGTCGGCCGTCTCGCAGCGGCCGATCGACCAGGCCGCGCTCAACGAGGATGCCGTGGGCGCACAGGCTTGGCAGACCATCCCGAGCTACGACCTGATCAGCGGCGCCGACAAGAACATCCCGCCGGCCGCGCAGCAGTGGATGGCCAAGCGCGCCAACGCCCGGGTCGAGGTCGTCAAGGGCGCCTCGCACTCGGTCTTCGTCTCGCACCCCGGCACCACGGCCTCGTTCATCGAGAAGGCCGCGCGCGAGACCGTACGGAAGTAAGAAGTCCCACCTGAACCGGGGACGGAGCCGCTCGCCGGGGTTCAATGGCGAACGTGGCTGCGACGACGTTACGGTTCAGCGTTCTGGGCCCGGTGCGGGTCCGGAACGGCACGGTGGACCTCGAGCTCGGCGGGCGCCAGCAGCGGTTGCTGCTGGCGCTCCTGCTCGCCCGGGCCGGCACGGTGGTCGGCCTGGGCGAGCTGGTCGACGCCATCTGGGGCGACGACCCGCCGGCCAGCGCGGTCAACAGCATCCACCGCGCGGTCGGCACGCTGCGCCGGCTGATCGAGCCGAACCTGCCGGTGCGGGCGGTCGGCGAGCACCTCGTGCGGCACTCGGCCGGCTACCGCCTCGAGGTCGACGAGGACGCCCTCGACCTGCTGCGCTTCCGGGCCCTCGTGCGGCGCGCGCGGCAGGCGGCGGGCGAGGCCGAGGCGGTGCACCACTACGCCGAGGCGCTGTCGCTGTGGCAGGGCCCGCCCGCGGCCGGGCTGGAGCCCGTCTCGCGCACCCACCCGGCCTTCATCGCCCTCGAGGCCGAGCTGGCGCAGACCGTGCGCGAGGCCGGCGATGTGGCCCTGCGCGCCGGCGATGCCCGGCTGATCCTGCCCACGTTGCGGCGGGTCGGCGGGTGGCGCCCGTTCGACGAGGCGCTGCAGACCCGCGTCATGCTGGCCCTGGCCGCCGAGGGCCGCCAGGCCGAGGCCCTCGACGCCTTTCAGGAGATCAGCCGCCGCCTCGCCGACGAACTGGGCCTCGACCCCGGGCCCGAGCTGCGGGAGGCCCGCGACCGCGTGCTGCGCCAGCAGCCGGCCGCCGCGCCCGTGCGGGACGAGCTTCCGGTGGCACAGCGGGAGTTCGTGCCCGCCCAGCTTCCGGGCGACCATCCCTACTACACCGGCCGGGCCGACGTGCTCGCCCGGGCCGAGGCGATCCTGGCCGACGACCGCCGCCAGGGCCGCCCGACCGTGGCCCTGGCCTTCGACGGCATGCCCGGCGTCGGCAAGACCACCTTCGCGGTCCATCTCGCGCATCGGCTCGCCCCGTCCTATCCGGACGGTCAGCTCTATGTCGATCTTCGCGGCTTCGCCACGGAGGGCCCGATGACTCCGGTGGAGGCCTTGCGGGGCCTCTTGAGCTCTTTGGGTGTACGCCGTGACGACCAGCCCGCCGAGCTCCAGGCCGCCGCCGGGCTCTTCCGGAGCCTGCTGGCCGGGCGGCGGATGCTGCTCGTGCTCGACAACGTCCGCGACTTCGATCAGGTACGCCACCTGCTGCCCGGCGCTCCCGGCAGCCTGGTGCTGATCACCAGCCGGGCCCGGATCACCGACCTCATCACCGCCGGCGCCCATCCGCTGCCGATCGAGCTGCCGTCCTCGGCCGAGGCGAGGGAGAACCTCGTGAGCCGTTTGGGCCGGGCCCGTGTCGACGCCGAGCCGACCGCCGTGCAAGCGCTGATCGAGCGCACCGGGCGGCATCCGCTGGCCCTGGCCATGGTGGCGGCCCGCGCGATGGCCCTGCCGGACACCCCGCTGACCGAGATCGCGGCCGACCTGGCCGTGGGCCACGACCGCCTCGACGGTTTCGAGGGCAGCCTCGCCGCCATCTTCTCGTGGTCCTACCGGGCCCTCTCCCCCGCCGCCGCGGCCCTGTTCCGGCTGCTGCCCCTCTATCCGGGCCCGGAGATCACCGTGGACGTGGCCGCCGCCCTCGCCGGCGTCGGGGAGCGCACGGCCCGGTCGCTGCTGGCCGAACTGGCGCAGCAGATGCTCACCCAGGTGCGCGGCGGCCGCCACCAGGTGCACGACCTGCTCCGCGCGTACGCGGCCGACCTGAGCGAGGCCGAGGACACCGGGCCGGGCCGGGACGCGGCCGCGTCCCGGCTCTACGAGCACCTGGGCTGGGTCGATCAGCCTTCGAGGACGAGCTCGGCCGCCCGCTCGGCGATCGCGTAGACGGTGGCGTTGGTGTTGCCGGACGGAATCGCCGGCATGACCGACGCGTCGGCCACACGCAGCCCGGCGAGCCCGCGCACGCGCAGCTCGATGTCGGTCACCGCGGCCGGCCCGTCGCCCATGGCCAGGGTGCCGACGGGGTGGCAGTAGGAGGCGACCGCCCGCCGGGCATAGTCGCGCAGCGCGTCCTCCTCGTCGATGGCCGGTCCGGGGATGACCTCGTTGTCGCGCCAGTCGCCGAGCGCGCCCGCACGGCCGATCCGGCGGGCCAGGCGCACGCCGGCCACGACGGCGTCGAGGTCGCGAGGGTCGCCGTAGTAGTGGGGGTCGATCAGCGGATGGCGGCCGGGCGCGGCCCCGGCCAGCCGCACCGTGCCCCGGCTGTGCGGCGTCATCAGCGAGACGCCGATCGTGTAGCCCTGATCGGGGCCGGTGTGCCCGTTCACCGGGCGGGGCAGGTCGACGAAGATGAGCTGGAGGTCGGGGCCGGGCAGGCCGTCCCGGCTGCGGACCAGGCCGATCACTTCGCCGTGGTTGTGGCGCGGGGTGGGCACCGGGCGCGACGAGCGGTAGACCACGTTGGCCACCGGGTGGTCCTGCAGCCCGGAGCCGACGCCGGGCATGTCGGCCACCACCTCGATCCCGTGCTCGCGCAGGTGGGCCGCCGGTCCGAGGCCGCTGAGCATCATGAGCTGGGCCGAGCCGATCGTGCCGGCGGTCAGGATCACCTCGCCGGCCGACACGGTCACCGTCTCGGAGCCCACGCCGTAGACGACGCCGGTGCAGCGGCCGTTCCCGACGACGAGGCGGTGGGCCAGGGCGCCGGTGACGACGGTCAGGTTGGGCCGCCGGCGGGCCGGGGTGAGATAGGCGTCGGCGGCGCTCTGCCGGCGTCCGTCCACGATGTTCACGTCGACCGGGGCGAAGCCCTCCTCGAGGCCGCCGCTGATGTCGGCGGCGCGGCGCTGGCCGGCCTCGGCGGCGGCGTCGAGCGCGGCCGCCAGCACCGGGTTGACCGGGTCGGAGGGCGCCACGGTGAGAGGGCCGCCACGGCCGCGCAGCATGGGGTCGCGGCCGGGGGCGTTCTCGCTGCGCTTGAAGTACGGCAACAGGTCGTAGAAGCCCCAGTTCTTGGCGCCGGCCTCGGTCCAGCGCTCATAGCTGGTGTGGTGGCCGCGGGTGAACAGCATCGCGTTGATCGACGAGCCGCCGCCGAGGCCCTTGCCGCGCGGCAGCGGGGTGACCGCGCCGGCCGGGCCCTGCGGCACGGTCAGCTCGCCCCAGTTGGCGCCGGTGCGCACCAGGGTGGGCCAGGCCGGCGGGTCGGACATGGCCGGCAGCGGAACGCCGTCGCCGGCTTCCAGCAGCAGGACGCGCAGGTCCGCACGCTCCGAGAGCCGGGCCGCGAGGACGGAGCCGGCGGTTCCGCCGCCGACCAGGACCACGTCGTAGGTGTTCATGTCGCCTCCCCGATGTGTTTCCAATGGAAACGCTTCACTGGTATCAACGGTAGCGACGAGAGCGGCCGGGGACCGATGACGCCGACAACGTCACGACGGTGAACCGGAGGGGGTCAGCGTGCGTCGGACAGACGCCCCAGCCACTCGACGAGCAGGGCGCGCTCGGCCTCGCTGAGGGCACCGTCCGGCGCCTCGGGCAGCGCCTGGCGCAACGCGCCGGCGTACTGGGAAACGGTCTTGCCCTTCCGGGCCGGGCGCCCGGTGACGATGGCCGCCCGCACGGTCTCCCACATCGCCCGCGGCACACCGGGATCGCGCTCGCCCGGATCGATGGCCAGCTGCGAGACGACCACGCCGACGCCGACGCTGTGCATCATCTCGGTGGCCCGCTCGACGCTGGTGCTCAGCCGTCCGGCCGCCGCGACCCGCTCGACCAGGTGGCGCAGGCGGGCGATGGCCTCCCGGCGGGCGCTGTCGGCCCGGCCCGGACGGGGCTCACCGAACGCGAGCAGATAGCAGGCGGGCTCGGCCAGGCCGAACCGGATGTGCAGATCCCAGGCGCGGGCCAGGTCGTCCACCGGGTCGCCGGTCTCGCCCAGCGCGCCCTTGCCGGCCAGGTAGTCGCGCATGCCGTGCACGGCCACCGCGTCGAGCAGGCTGTCCTTGTCGCCGAACAACCGGTAGATGGCCGGCGGCTGCACCCCGGCCGCCGTCGCCACCGAACGGGTGGTCACCGCGTCACGTCCCTGCTCGGCCAGGAGCCGCCCGGCGGCCCGGATGATGCGCTCCCGCGTGTCCCATGCCACGGTCCGCACCTTAACAACCACCTTTCCTGAACCGAGGCGGGAAAACCGCCGTCGTATGGGTGACTCGCGAAAAGAAAGGACCGGGACAATGGCCGATAATTGGCTTCCGCAACGCCAGGGACCGAGGGTCGCGGAGCAGGCACTGTCGGCGGAGGAGATCGCGTTCCTCGACGCTTTCCTCAGCGCCGCGGTGACCGTGCAGCGCAACCTCGACTCCGATCTGAGGTGTGAGCAGAACCGCACCCTGAGCGAGTACATCACCCTGCGCCGGCTGGGCGACGCGCCGGACCGCCGGATGCGCATCAACGAACTGGCGGCGACCGCGTTCCTGTCGCTGAGCCGGATGAGCCGCATCGTCGAGAAGCTCGAACAGCAGGGCCTGGTCACCCGCGAGCAGGTGCCGGACGACCGGCGCGGCTGGAACGCGGTGCTCACCGAGGCCGGTCTCGAGTGGCTGCGGCGCGGCGACCGGGCGTACGCGGCCAGCGTGCACCGTCACGTCCTCGACCAGCTCGACCGCCGCGACCTGCCCGGGCTGACCAGCGTGGCCCGGGTGCTGGCCAACCTGCCGGACCGCAAGCCGGCCTTCATGCGGGTGGCGTGAGCCGTTCCACGACGTGGACGGCGTCGCCGGACATGCCACCGAGAAAGCCCAAGCCGAACGTGTTCGGCCAGGACAGCCCGACGAATCCCCGACCCGGAACGGTGGCCGAGACACCCCTGCGGTGCGCCGGCCACCCTCCCGGCCGGTCGGCCATCTCGGCCCGGGTCGGATGCGCGGCCGGGTCCAGCGCCGTCGGCAAGCGGGCCGAGCGCAGAAGCGGGCCGGCGCCGCCACCCACGACCACGGTGCCGGCCCTCTCCCCCAACGGCACTACCTGTGATGGGCCGCGATGAACTGCAGCACGCTGTCCTGGAAGCGCTCCGGCTCCTCGATGTTGCCGAGGTGCCCGCTGTTCTCGAGGATGACCAGGCGCGAGCCCGGGATCAGGTCGTGGATCTCGCGGGCCCAGCGCTCGCCGCAGATGATGTCGTAGTGCCCGGCGATGACCAGGGCGGGCACGGTGACGCCGGCCAGCAGCTCCCGGTCGTCGATCGGGTCGGCGTGGCCCTCGGCGTCGCGGCCCGAGATGTAGTTGACCCGGATGTGCTCGCGGAACGGCTTGAACTCGGCCTCGCGGCCCCAGTAGTCGGCCAGGTACGACGGCAGCAGCCCGCGCAGGGCCAGGGTCAGCTGCTCGTCGCCGGTGATCGAGCCGACGGCCTGCAGCGACTGGAGCACGGCCGGCACCTCGGGGTTGCCCTCGTTGCGCTTGACGAACAGATCGACCTGGCGGCCGGCCTCGGCCCCCTGCTCGGCCCCGGTGACCGGGGAGCTGTCGTACAGGATCACGCCGGCCAGGCGCTGCGGGCGGGTCGCCGCGTAGTACTGGGCGACGAAACCGCCGTACGAGTGCCCGAGCAGGAAGACCTTCCCGGCGCCGAGATCGTCGACGATCCGGTCGATCGCCGTCGAGTAGAGCTCGCGGGTGTAGCCGTCCGGGTGGGACGGCAGCCGGCCCGACTCGCCGGTGCCGAGCGCCTCGACGTACGCGACGCGGGCGTGCTCCTCGACGGCCGGCATCCGCAGGTAGTCCCAGAAGACGCCGGGCCCGCCGGGCATCGCCACGACGACCGCCGCACCCTGCCCGTACACGTGATATCGCTGCTCGACGCCGTTGACGTCGACGGTGTGAATGGCCATGTCCGGTACAACGCGGCGGCCGGGCCCGGGCTCACCGGTGTGATGTCGTACGCAATCAGGCCAGCGCCTCGCGCAGCGACCGCAGGGCGTAGTGCGCCCTCGACTTCACCGTTCCGGCCGGGACGCCCAGGCTGCGGGCGATGTCGGCCACCGAACGGCCCTTGAGGTAGAGCTCGTTGAGGATGGTGCGGTGGGCCTCGCTGAGCGCGCGCAGCCCGTACCGCAGCTGCTGCACCGCGACTGCCGTCTCCGCCGTGTCCTCGGTGGTCGGCATCACGGTCAGGTCGAGGCTCTCCACCTCGGCCGGGCGGGCCTTGCGCATCCGCAGCGCGTCGATGGCGGTGTTGCGGGCGACGGTGTAGAGCCAGCGCCGCGCCGACTCGCCGCACTCCGGCATGGCGTCCATCCGGCGCCAGGTGCGCAGCATCGTCTCCTGCAACAGGTCCTCGGCGAACTCCCGGTCACCCCGGGTGAACCCGCGCAGATAACTCAGCAGGGCGTCGCCGTACTCGGCGTGCAGCGCGCTGAGCCGGGAACTGTTCGTGTTGTCCACGAGCCGAAAGTTAGGCCGGGGCGATGGGGAAACAGTGGGGTACGAGTGGGGACGGCCGCGGCGGCGCGAGGCGCGCTCCGCCGGTCGGGGGGAGAGGCGGTCGGCACCCACGCCGGCCACCGCGGCCGTCGCAGGGTCCGACGGGCCGCGGCGGCCGAAGTTCAATCGCCGCGGCGGTAAAGGTAGACGGTGGGCCGTTCCGGGGCCGGCTTGCTGTCCGGGCCGGGCGCGGTGACGGCGGCCGCGTCGGCCGCGGTCCGCTCCTCGCCGCAGGCCGACGCGAAGGCGAGGCCGAAGCTCGCGATGATGGCGAGCGGGGCTATCCGGGCACGTCGCATGGGAGACTCCTTCGGATCGGGTGCCGTAACCCCCTCCGACGGCTCCCGGCCCCCGCGGGTTCAACGACCCCCGCAAGTCAAGCTACGGCCCGAATCTCGGTGTTCACGACGGCCCGGGAACCCCCTGGGTTCACCCGGCGCCGACTATCTCTCAGAAGCATTCGGTACGCCTGTTCGTCACGCTATGTTTGGCGCCGTTGTGAGCCAGAACCCGATCCGATTCACCGTGCTCGGGCCGGTGCGGGCGTTCAGCGGGGATCGCGAGCTCAATCTCGGCCCCCGGCAGCAGCGGCAAGTACTCGGACTCCTGTTGATCCGCGCCGGGCGCGACATCCCCGTCCACCAGTTCGTCGAGATGCTCTGGGGGCACGCGGCGCCCGCCAGCGCGGTCAACAGCCTGCACCGGTTCATCGGCGCGCTGCGGCGCATCCTCGAACCCGACCTGCCGGCCCGGTCGCAGGGCCGCTGGCTGCTGCGCCGCGACGCCGCCTATCGCCTGGTGGCGCCGCAGGGCGCGATCGACCTGATGGAGTTCCGGCGGCTGGCCGACGAGGCACGGGAGGCCGAGAGCATGGGCTTCCGCGACGTCGCCATCGCCCGTTACGCCGAGGCGCTGCGCCAGTCGAGCGGCCGCTGCGCCGACGACGGCGCCGACGACGCCCACCGCTACTCCGTCTTCCTCTCCATCGACGCCGAGTACGCCACGGTGGCCCGCGACGCGGCGCGCGCCGCCGTCGCGTTCGACCGGCTCGGTGAGATCCTGCCCGCCGTGCGCCGGGCGGCCGAGATGAACCCGCTGGACGAATCGTTGCAGGCGCGCCTGATGCTGATGCTGGCCGCGGACGGCCGCCAGGCCGACGCGTTCGCGCTCTTCCAGTCGGTGCGCGACGCGCTCGCCCGCGAGCTCGGGGTCGATCCGGGACCGGAGCTGCGGGCGGCGTACGACGAGGTGCTGCAACCGCGGCAGCGGCCGGCCGCCGAGAGCCCGGCCCGCATCGAGCGGGTCAGCCCGGCCCAGCTGCCCCGGGACCTGCCGCTGTTCACCGGCCGCCGGGCCGAGCTGGAGCGGGTCTCGACCCTGCGGCGGGCCGGCGAGCAGGACGGCGGCATGCCGATCATCGCGATCGACGGGATGCCCGGCGCCGGCAAGTCCACCTTCGCGGTGCACTGGGCGTACGAGGTGGCGGCCGGCTTCCCGGACGGGCAGATCTATCTGAACCTGCGCGGCGAGGAGCCCGGAGACGCCCTGACCGCGCTGTTGAGCACGCTCGGCGTGCCCGAGGCGGCCGTGCCTTCGGGCCTGAACGCGAAGGCCGCGCTCTACCGCAGCCACCTGGCCGGGCGCCGGATGCTGGTGCTGCTGGACAACGCCGAGAGCGCCGAGCAGGCCCGCCCGCTGCTGCCCGGCGCGGCCGGCTGCCTCACCGTGGTGACCAGCCGGCGGCGGCTCACCGCGCTGGCCGCGGCCGAGGGCGCCCACCTGGTGACCCTGGGCCTGCCGGACGAGGACGAGGCGCGGCAGCTGCTGACCCGGCGGCTGGCGGCGGTGCCCGGCGACCGGGGGGCGGCGCCGCGGGAGGCGCTGGACGCGATCGTCGAGGCGTGCGGACGGTTGCCGGCCGCGCTGACGGCGGTCGCCACCGAGACCGGTGGCGACCTCGACGCCCTGGCCGCGAGCCTGCGCCGCGACGGCGGGCTGGACGCGTTCGGTGGCTTGCGGACGGCCTTCGCCGGGTCGTACGAGGCGCTGCCCGAGCCCGCCGCGCGCCTGTTCCGCCTGCTGTCGCTGCACCCCGGTCCCGATCTGGCCCCGGCCGCGGCGGCCGCCCTGGCCGGGTTGCCCGAACGCGAGGCGGCGCCGCTGGTGGCCCGTCTCACCGGTGAGCACCTGCTCACGGCCGTGCCGCCGGGCCGGTTCACCCTCCACGTGCTCCTGAAGGCGTACGCGAAAGAGCTCTCCGGCCGGCGCGAGCTCGACGAGGCCGGAGCGCGCTTGTTCGCGCATTACCGCCATTCGGCGTACGAGGCGAACCGGCTTTTGCGCCCCTTGCTGAAACCCATCGAGCCCGGCGAACGGCCGGAGAGCGTGACCGTCGAGGAGTTCGGCGACTACTGCGGCGCGTTCCGCTGGTTCCGCGCCGAGCATCGCGTGCTGCGGGCGCTGATCGAGCGGGGCGACGGGCCCGGCGTGTGGCAGCTCGCCACCACGATGGTGCCGTTCTATCAGTGGACCGGGCTCCGGCACGAATGGCTGGCGACGATGCGGGCGGGGCTGTCCGCGGCCGAGCGGGCCGGCGACCGGCTCGGTGAGGCGCACATGCAGCGCTGCCTGGCCGGCGCCTTCTACTCGCTCGGCGACCTCGACGAGGCGCGCGACCGTCTGGCCCGCGCCCTGGTGCTGTTCACCGAGCTGGGCGCGCTCGCCGAGCAGGCGCACGTGCACCTCAACCTCGGCCTGGTGCGCTCGGCCGACGAGGCCAGTTTCACCAAGGCCCTCGAGTTGTACGAACGGGCCGGCTACGACAGGGGCACCGTCGCCGCGACCGAGGGCATCGCGCTCTCGCACGCCGCGCAGGGCCGCGACCGGTCCGCCATCGACCTCTACGAACGGGCCATGGCCGGCTATCTGCGCCTCGGCGACCCGCGCGGGGTGGGCAGCTGCCTGCTCGGCCTGGGCCGGCTGCGGCAGCGGTCGGGCGAGCGGGAGATCGCCGCCGACCTGCTGCGCCGCTCGGTCGAGCTCTACCGCGAGGCCGGCCACCGGGGCGAGGAGGCCGAGGCGCTGATCGCGCTGGGCGACACGCTCACCGGCGGCGAGGCCCACCGGGCCTGGCGCGCGGCCCTGGACATCCTCGCCGAACTGCGGCTCCCGGCCGCCCGGGACGTGCGGAGCAGATTGCACAGTGGAAGGTGAGTCACATCGAAACCGTCGCCGTCGTCGCGGCCGATCCGATCGTCCGGGCCGGCCTGACCCGCATGCTGACGTCGTCGCCCGGCCTGACCGTGCGCCACGAGCTGGCCGACCTCACCGCCCTCCGCGGCGTGCAGCCGCCCTCGCTGGTGGTGCTCGACCTCTACGACCGGGTGCCGGCCGAGCCGTGGCACCAGCTGCGGGTGGTGGCGCTCGTGCGGCCGCAGAACCCGCCCGACCTGCTGGCCGCGCTGCGCGGCGGCGCCATCGGCCTGATCACGCGGCGCGGCGCGGCGAGCGACCTGCCGCTGGCCGTGGAGGCGGTGCGCCGCGGCGGGGCCTACGTGTCGGCCGAGCTGCTGGCCACGCTGCCCGCGCCGAGCCATGAGGCGCGGCTGACCGAGCGGGAGGTGGAGACCCTGCGCTGGGTGGCGCAGGGCCTGACACACAGCCAGATCGGCCGCCGGATGGGCCTGACCGAGTCGACAGTGAACACCTACGTGAAGCGGATCCGGGCCAAGCTGCACGCCGGGAACAAGGCGGAGCTGACCCGGCGCGCCATCGAGCTCGGCTATCTGGCCGGGACGGTTCAGGAAATGCCACGCCCATCACATCGCTGAACAGGCCCGGCCCGCCCCCGTTCAAGCGGGTGTGAGGCAGACGCGTTCGTAAGGAGAACGACATGGGCCGCTGGACGCTGTATCTGTGGCAGGCGCTGGCCGCGCTGGGCGAGGCCGATTACCCGATGGACCGGACCGCCGAGTACGAGAGGGAGCGCACCCGCCGCTTCCAGGTCGACCTCGACGACGACCGGTCGGTGCGGGCGGCGTTCCGCTCCATCGTCGAGTGGGAGTACGGCGCGCGCGCCTTCAAGGACGGCAAGTGACACGGGTCCTCATCGCCGGCGCGGGCGTCGCCGGTCTGGCCACGCGGATCGCGCTGGCCGCCCGCGGCGTCCACGCCGACCTGGCCGAGCGGGACCCCACGCCCCGCGACGGCGGCACCGGGCTCTACCTGCCGGCCAACGCGGTGCGGGCGCTGGGCGACCTCGGCCTGGCCGAGCAGCTGGCCAAGCTGTCCGTGCCGGTCGAGCGGCAGGAGATCCGCGACCGTACGGGCGACCTGCTCACCTCGTACGGCCTGGACGAGGTGTGGGGCGAGGTGGGCGAGAGCCGGGCCATGAGCCGGAGCGCGCTGCACGGCATGCTGCTGGACGCGGCGGGGCCGCCGACGTTTCCGGGCAACGCCGTGCGGCTGGCCCGCCCGGACGGGACGGTCGTGTTCGAGGACGGGACGCGGGCCTCGTACGACGTGGTGGTCGGGGCGGACGGGATCGAATCGGCCGTACGCGGCAGCGTCTTCCCGTCGACGGCGCCGCGCTTCCTGGGCCAGATCTGCTGGCGGTTCCTCTGCGAGGGCCCGGCCTCCACGACGTGGACGGTGCTGCTCGGGGACCGGGGACGCAGCCTGCTGACGGTGCCGGTGGGTGACGGTCAGGTGTACTGCTTCGCGGCCATCGACAGCGCGGTGCCGGCGGCGCCGCCCGGCGACTGGCGGGAGTTGTTCGCCGACTTCGCGACGGACGTGCTGTGGCACGGCGAGGACGCGTATTTCGCGCCGCTGTACGAGATCGAGGGCTCGGACTGGGTCGAGGACAGGGTGGTGCTGGCCGGGGACGCGGCGCACGCCTGCTCGCCCAGCATGGCCCAGGGCGGGGCGATGGCGCTGGAGGACGCCCTGGTGCTGGCCGAGGAGCTGGACGACCTCGGCCGCTACCGTTCGCGGCGCGCGCCCCGGGTGCGGTTCGTGCTGGAGCAGAACCATCGCCGCGACAATGCCCGGAACCTGCCCGGGGCCTTGCGCCGCTTCTTGTTCCGGCGCCTGGGCTTGCGCCTGGTCCGGTCCCATCACGCCGAGTTGCTGGCCCGCCCCTGAGTCAGTGGCGGCCCGGCAGCGTGGCCAGGGCGGCCGACCGCTGCCGCACCAGGTCGTCGTAGGTGCCGTCGCGCTCGGCCCAGCGGTGCATGAGAACGCCCTCGACGAGGATCTCGCGCGGGGTGGGGCTCTGCCCGAGCTGCCCCATGACTTCGTCCAGGAACGGTTCGAGGTCGAGCGCGCGCGGGTTCATCCGCTTGGCCTCGGGCACGGTGGCGACGGCCGGCGGGACGAGCTCGGCCACTTCGACGCCGGTGCCGTCGAGCTGGGCCCGCAGCGCCTCGGAGTAGGCGTGGACGCCGGCCTTGGACGCGGCGTAGGTCGGCATGAGCGGGAACGGCAGGAACCCGATGCCGGAGGTCACGGTGACGAAGGCGCCGGCGCCGAGCCCGATCAGATGCGGGGTGAAGGCGTCGATGACCCGGATCGTGCCGAGCAGGTTCGTCTCGACGACGGTCCGCGCGGTGTCGAAGTGCCCAGGATCGCGGAGATCCTCGGTGGCCATGATCCCGGCCGAGACGACGACGAGGTCGAGCCCCGGGTGAACGGCGAGCACGGCGTCACGCCCCCGCAGAACCGACGCGGGATCGGTGACGTCGATCTCCACGTCCGCGTTCCTCCGGGCGGCCGTGACAACGGTGCCGCCGGCTTCGGCGAAGCGCCGGGCCAGCCCGGCCCCGATGCCCGTGCTGCCTCCGACGACGAGAACGGTGCGATGGGTGATGTCCATGCGCCCAATCTCGCCCGGAGCACGCAGCGGACCAAGGGTCTTGCCGTTCCTGGGACCAGCAGGGCGACCATCGGCGGCCGATCAGCGGGAAGCCGGTCAGAAGGCGTAGATCTCCATCCAGGCCACCGTCTCGAAGCCGAGGCGTTCGTACAGCGGCTCCCCGGCCGGGGTCGCCTGAAGGGTGGCCAGGCGCAGGCCCCGGCGGCGGGCGTGTTCCAGGGCGGCCGCCGTCATCGCCGCGCCGATGCCCCGGCCCCGGTGCTCGGCCGCGGTGGTGACGGTGTAGAGGCCGGCCACGCCCGCGTCCTCGAAGAGCGCGACCGTGCCCACCACGAGATCGTTCAGGCGGCCCTCGAAGCGGGTCACGCCCCGGAGCGGGGTCTCGGCCTCGACGATCGCCGGGACCTGGTCGGGTGGGGCGCCGACGCTCGGGGCGTAGGCCTCGACCCAGGTCTTCAGGTCGGTGGCCACGGCGATCTCCAAGCCGGGGACGGCGGACACCTCGATCGGGGCGTCCAGATGCAGGGCCATGATCGGTGACTCGTAGACGCGGTGGGCGCCGTGGTGGCTCAGCTGCCAGCCCGTGTCGGGGGCCTCGTCGGGGCCCACCCGCCAGCCCCACGGCACGCCGTCCAGATGGTCGCGGGCGGCGGCTATGTCTGCTTCCACCGGGCGGTCGCCCCGGCGGACCACACCGTTCAGGGCCGCCTGCGGCACGCCGCTCCGGAACGTCGTGGCGTCCCGGTATTCGTGGCCCCAGCTGAGCAGGTAGGACCGCCAGTTCGCGAGCATGGCGTCCAGAGCGTTGTTCATGTCCCCCTCCACGAACGGGCAGGGTACAAGTTCATCGGGGCAGGACGTGAGGTTCGCCGCTTCACCCTGGGCGCGCTCCCATATCCCCGGTGTACGCTCCGGCACGGACGAAAGGGAACAAGACGTGCCGGGTGACTTGATGCTGCGCGGGCGCCGGCGCGAGCAGGAGACGCTCGACCGGGTCGTGCGTGACGTCCGCTCCGGGCAGAGCCGGGTGCTGGTGCTGCGCGGCGAGGCCGGCGCCGGCAAGACGGCCCTGCTCGATCATCTGGCCGAGCACGCCGACGGCTGCCGGGTGGTGCGCGCGGCCGGGGTCGAGCTGGAGAGCGAGATCGCCTACGCCTCCCTCCAGCAACTCTGCGCGCCGCTGCTCGGCCATCTCGGCGCCGTGCCCGCGCCGCAGCGGGACGCGCTGTCGGTCGCGTTCGGGCTGAGCACCGGCAACCCGCCCGAGGCGCTGGTCCTCGGCCTGGCCGTCCTCCATCTGCTGGCCGAGGCGGCGGCCGAACGGCCGCTGGTCTGCCTGATCGACGACGCGCAGTGGGTCGACCGGATGTCGGCCACCATCCTCGCCTTCGCCGCCCGGCGGCTCGAGGCCGAGTCGGTGGCGCTCGTCTTCGGCGTGCGCACCCCGGCCGACGACGAGACCTTGCGCGGGCTGCCCGAGCTGATGGTCGAGGGCCTGGCCGACGCCGACGCGCGGGCGCTGCTCGACTCCGTGCTGACCGGCCCGGTCGACGACCGGGTGCGCGACCGGATCGTGGCCGAGACCCGCGGCAACCCCCTGGCCCTGCTCGAGCTGCCCCGCGGGCTCACCCCGGCCGAACTGGCGTTCGGCTTCGGCGGGCGCGGCGGCGTGCCGCTGGCGGGCCGGGTCGAGGAGGGCTTCCAGCGGCGCATCGCGGCCCTGCCCGCCGACAGCCGCCGCCTGCTGCTGACCGCCGCCGTCGAGCCCGTCGGGAACGTACCGCTGCTCTGGCAGGCCCTGGAGCGGCTCGGCATCGGGCCCGAGGCGGCCACCGCCGCCGAGTCGGCCGACCTGATCGAGGTGGGCGCCCGCATGCGGTTCCGGCATCCGCTGGTCCGCTCGGCCGCGTGGCGGTCCGGGCACGCGGCCGAGCTGCGCGAGGTGCACCGTGTGCTGGCCGAGGTGACCGACCCCGAGCAGGACCCGGACCGCCGGGCCTGGCACCGCGCGCACGCCACGCTCGGCTTCGACGACGAGGTGGCGGCCGAGCTGGAACGCTCGGCCGAGCGGGCGCTGGCCCGGGGCGGCCGGTCGGCCGGCGCGGCCTTCCTGGAACGCGCGGCCGAGCTCACCCTCGACCCCGGCCGCCGGGCCGACCTGCTGCTGCGAGCCGCCCGGTCGCGCGCCGACGCGGGCTCGCCCGACCTGGTGCCGGCCCTGCTGGCCACCGTCGAGCTGGCCCCGCTGACCCCGTTGCAGCAGGCCCGCGTGGAGCGGCTCCGGGCCCGCGCCGCCTTCCTCACCAACCCGGGCGCGACCAGCGTGCATCCGCTGCTCGCGGCCGCCCGCAAGCTCGAGGGGCTGGACGCGGCGGCCGCCGCCGAGACGTACCTGATGGCGATCGGCGCCGCCATGTACGCCGGCCGTCTGGGCGGGGCCGGCGATCTGCGCCTGGCCGCCGAGGCGGCCCGCGACCTGCCGCCCGGCCACACCTTCGCCGGGCAGTTCCTGGCCGCGCTCACCACCTGGGCGGTGGACGGGCACGCGGCGGCCGCGCCTCAGCTCGCACGGGCCCTGGAATCGATGAACGACCGCGAGGACCTCGGCCTGCTGTGGCTGGCCGCACCGGCCGCGCACGAGGTCTTCCGCATCGATCTGGCCCGGCAGCGGGCCGAGCAGGCGGTCGTCTTCGCCCGCCGGATCGGCGCGCTGTCGATGCTGCCCACGGCCCTCACCTTCCGCGCCGGCAACCTGGTCATGCTGGGCCGGTTCTCGGACGCCTCGGGCCTGCTCGACGAGTGCGCGGCCGTCGCCGCGACGACCACGATCCCGGTGATTCCGTCGGCCGCGCTCACCCTGGCCGCCTATCGGGGCCGCGAGCGGGAGGCCACCGAGCTGTTCGAGCGGACCCGGGCCGACGCCCACGCCCGGGGCCAGGGCCGGATGCTGGGCCTGACCGCGTTCGCCGAGGCCGTCCTGCGCAACGGCCTCGGCCAGTACGAGGCGGCGATGGCCGCGGCCCGCGAGGGCGTGACCTATCCGGATCCGGCCGTCTGCCAGTGGACGCTCGGCGAGCTGGTCGAGGCGGCCGTGCGGGCCGGTGAGCCCGCCGTCGCCGCCGAGGCCCGCGAGCGCCTGGCCGTGCGGACCGCGGCCGTCGGCAACGACTGGGCGCTGGCCGCTCAGGCCCTGGCCGGCGCTCTCCTGGAGCCTTCGGACGAGCTTTTCCGCGAGGCCATCGGCCGTTACGCCGCTGCGGCGATGCCGGTGCCGCAGATGAGGGCCCGATTGCTGTACGGCGAGTGGCTGCGCCGCGACAACCGGCGCGCCGAGGCCCGCGTCGAGCTGCGCGCCGCCCACGAGGCCTTCACCACGATGGGGGCCGAGGCGTTCGCCGAGCGGGCCGGCCGCGAGCTGACCGCGACCGGCGAGACCGTACGCGCCCGCACCCCCGGCGCGCCGGTCGACCTGACCGCCCAGGAGGGCCAGATCGCCCGCCTGGCCGTGGCCGGCCGGACCAACGCCGAGATCGCCGCCACCCTGTTCCTGAGCCCGCGCACCGTCGAATGGCACCTGCGCAAGGTCTTCACCAAGCTCGGCATCGGCTCACGCCGCGAGCTGGCGGCGGCCCTGGGCGATCACTGACCGTTCCCGCCCGGGATCATCGCCGCGATCGCCGCGGGGTCGGCCAGGTGCGGGAAGTGGCTGCCGGGCATCACCGTGACGGCGACCGACGGCAGGGCGGCGGTCAGCCAGCCCAGGTACGGCATCGGGGGCTCGCCGGCCGTCACCCAGCGGTAGCCCACCTCGCGTTCGCGCAGCATGGCCAGGTCGGACTGGCGCTCGGCCCGGATCGCCTCGTCGGTGTTGTGGATCAGCTCGTCCCAGTAGCCGAGGAGCAGGTCGGGCCGCGGGTCGGTGTCGTTCTCGACGATCGTGCGGGCCTCGGGCGGCAGCGTGCCGATGGCCATGCCGGCCAGCATCCGGTCCCAGAACTGCCGCCAGCCGGGACCGCGCAGCAACGGCTCGGCCTGGCGCACGGCGGCGCCGAACGGGCCCGGCAGCAGCGGCTGGTCGAGGTTGACGACGGCGCGGGCCGGATAGAGGGCCGCGTACTTGGTGGCGATGACCCCGCCGATCGAGTGGCCGACGATCACCGGGTCGGTCAGGCCGGCCGCGGTCACCTGCTCGTGGATCACCTCCGCGACCTCGGCCATGCGGTACGAGTCGCGGCGCGGGGCGTCGCCGTGGCCGGGCAGGTCGGGCGCGAGCACGGGCAGATCGGCCGGCAGCACCCGGCGCAGCGGGTCCCAGTGCCGCTTGTCGAAGGTCAGGCCGTGCAGCAGTACGAGCGACATAGGAGTCTTCCTCTCAGGGTGTGGTGAGCAGCTGGCGGATGAGGCTCTCGGTCTCGCCGTAGCCGCCCTCGCCGACCGCGATGTGCCTGACCTGGCCCATCGCGTCGACCAGGAAGAGCGAGGGCCAGGCCTGGACCCCGTACGCCTGCCAGGTCTTGTAGTCGTTGTCGACGGCGACGGGGTACTTGATGCCGTACTTGCTCACGGCCTTTTGTACGCCGGTGAGCTCGTGCTCGAAGCTGTACTCGGGCGTGTGCACGCCGATCACGTCGAGGCCCTGGGCGTGATATTTGGCGTACCAGTCCTCGATGTGCGGAATGACGTGCCGGCAGTTGATGCAGTCGAAGGTCCAGAAGTCGACCAGGACGACCTTGCCGCGCAACTGGGCCAGGGTGGTGGGATCGCCCACCCAGTTCGTGATGCCGGTCAGGGCCGGCGCCGGCCCGCAGTCCTCGGCCTGGTCCGACGGGGCGGTGTAGAGCGCCTGGCTCACGCAGGCGGCCAGCACCGGCGGGGCGTCCGAGCCGGTCGGCACGTGCGCCGGGAGCAGCCGCTGGATCTCGTGGTTGAGCGCGGTGCCGTAGTTCGGCAGGTTCACGTTGAAGGTGAGGCCCACCGCCAGCAGCACCACGGCGACGCCGGAGGCAACCCGGATGGCCCGTTGGCGGCGGCGGAAGGCGGCGACCCGGGCGGTGACGGCCCGCCCGGCCAGCGCGAAGATCATCAGCGTGACCCCGGTGCCCACCGCGAAGCCCACGGCGAGCGCGATCGTACCGGCGCCGACCTTGCCCGTGGCCCCGGCGACCGTGATGGCGGCCAGCACAGGGCCCGCGCACGGCACGTAGACGGTGCCCAGCACCAGGCCGAGCACGAAACCGCCGCGGTCCTTGCCCACCGTCCGCTGCGGCAGCCGGGCGAACGGCGCCTCCAGGATGGCCTCGAACCGGGGCACGATCAGCCCGATGCCGAGCAGCACGAGCGCCACGAGCCCGGCCCAGCGGATCGCTCCCGGCGGGATGGGCAGCGCCGCCAGCAGCACCGCCCCGAGCAGCGTGAGCAGGCTGAAGCTGGTCACCAGCCCGGCCACGACCGGATAGGGCCGGCGGTTCTGGTCCGCACCGGACAGGAAGATCACCGGAAGCACCGGCAGAATGCACGGCGACAGCGCGGTGATCACCCCGCCGACGAGGCCGATCAGTACAAGCGCGACATCCACACCCACCTACGACGGCCCCCGGCCCGCGCGATCTCACGCCTGTGACCGGCGTTATAGGCCGGCGAATTTCTCAGCGGCCTCACAGCGAGCCCGGAGAACCATTCGGCCGTGACCGTCCTGCACCTCTCCGTGGCTGAGCTCGCCGTCGTGGTGGGGTCGGTCCTTCTGGTCTTGAGCCGCTGGCTTCCGCCGACCGGCCGCCGGCCCGCCGCCCTCACGGCCGCGGTTGCGGTGGTGGCCGGGGCCGCGTTCACGGCGCCCGGAACTCGCTGGCAGCTGTGGCTCGTGCTGGCGGCCGACCTGCTGATCGGCGTGACGGCCGTCGTCGCGTGGCTGGTGCGCCGGCGCCGGGGTGGATCCGGTTGGCGGGCCCCCGTTCGGCTGGCGCTGCCGGCGTCCCTGACGTGCCTCGCCCTGATCGCCACGGGTGCCGGTGCGGCCTGGGCCCTTCCGGTGCCCGAGTTCCCGGAGCCGTCGGGGCCGTCCGCGGTCGGCACCACGGTGATGCAGTGGACCGATCCCGGCCGGGCCGAGCCGGCCACACCGGACCCGGCCGACCGGCGCACGGTGGTGGCGCAACTCTGGTATCCGGCCCAGCCGGGCCCGTCGCGGGCGCAGTACCTCGGGCGGACCCGGCGTGAGGCCGGCACCGTGGCCGCGGCCGAGGCCGCCTACCTGGGAGCGCCCGCCTTCCTGCTCGACGGGCCGGCCCGCGCCCACAGCCACGCGACGTTCGGCGCGGTCCCGGCCGCCGGCCGTTTCCCGGTCGTGCTGTTCTCCCCCGGCCTCGGCGGCGTCCGCACCCAGAACACCGCGTGGGCCGAGGATCTGGCCAGCCGCGGCTACGTCGTGGCGGGAGTCGACCACCCGTACGACGCGGCCGCCGTCGTCCTCGACGACGGCCGCACCGTCCGGACCCGGGTCACCGCCGACGGCGACCGCGCCGCCTGGATCGCCACCCGGGCCGCCGACCTCGGCTTCGTCCTCACCCAGGCCGGCCGGCTCGGCTACACCGACATCACCCGGGCGGCCGCGACCGGCCACTCCATCGGCGGGGCGGCCGCCATGCGCGCCGCCGAACGGGACCCCCGGTTCACCGCCGTCATCAACCTCGACGGCGGCCCCGACACCGGCCAGGGTCCGCTGCGCCAGCCGGTCCTCGCCCTCACCCACGAGATCGTGGATCAGGCGGACGCCGACTACGTCGCCCGGCTGTCGAAGATCGTGAAGAACGGCTATCTGGTCACGGTGCCCGGCAGCGCCCACCTCACGTTCACCGACGCCCCGCTCTTCCTGCCGCCCCTGCCGTCCCTGGTCGGCTCCCTCGGCCGGGCCGAAAGCGTGCGGATGACCACCGGGACCTGCGCCGCGTTCCTCGACCACACGCTGCGCGGCGGGTCCGCCGACGAGCTGACCCGGCTCACGCGCGGCATCATGGTGAGGTGAACAGAGGTCTTACCGCCAAGGGGGCGGCCACCCGGCAGCGCATCATCGGGGCCGCGGCCGGGCTGATCCGCGAGCGCGGTGCGGCCGAGACGAGCCTGGACGACGTGCGGGGCGCCACCGCGACCAGCAAGAGCCAGCTCTTCCACTACTTCCCCGAGGGGCGGGACGGGCTGCTGGTGGCGGTCGCCGAGCACGAGGCGGCGCAGGTCATCGAGGCGCAGCAGCCGTGGCTGGACGACCTCGGCACGGCGGAGTCGTGGCGCGGGTGGCGTGACGCCGTGCTGCGCCACTACGTCGAGCTGGGCGACCGCTGCCCGCTCGGGGTGCTCACGGCCGAGCTGGGCAAGACCTCCCCGCAGGCCCGGCTCGTGGTCTCGGCCCTCTACGACACGTGGGAGGCGGCACTGACCCGCGGCGCGCAGGCGATGCGGGCCGGCGACCCGGCGGACCGGGCCCGCATCATCCTCACGGCCGTCCAGGGCGGCGTCGTCATGCTCCGCTCGACGGGCCGCGTGGCCTATCTCGAGACCGCCCTGGAGGCCGCTGTCGCGCCGCTGACCCGCTAGGGCATCGGGGTGATGTGCTCGACGTCGAGGCGCAGGTCGATCAGGAGCGGGCCCCGGCGGTCGGCGATCACCTTGGCCACGTGGTCGAGATCGTCGTCGTCGCGGACCGTGAAGCCCTCGCCGCCCGCCGCCGTGGCGACCGCGGCCAGGTCGGGCCACGCGAACAGGGACAGCGACGGGTCGAGGCCGCGGCGGGTGAACTGGATGTGCTCGGCGCCGTAACCGCCGTCGTTGCAGACCACGACGATCATGTCCTGGTGCTCGCGGACGGCCGTGGCGAACTCGGCCACGCCGCCGTGCATGAAGCCGCCGTCGCCGGCGACCATCACCACCGTGCGGGTCGGGTCGGCCGCCGCGGCGCCGATGGCCGCGCCCATGCCGAGGCCGATCGAGCCGAAGTTGGCCGGGAGCACGAAGTGGCCCGGCTCGGTGTGCAGATAGCGCAGCGACTCCATCATGAAGCGGCCGCCGTCGCTGACCACCAGGCGGCGCCCCGGCAGCACCTCGTCGAGGCGGCGCAGCGCGGTCGCGGCGTCGACCGTGCCCGGCGCGACCCGCGGGCGCTCGCCCGGCTCGTCCTGCGCGGCCAGGGCGGCGGCCATCTCCGGCGTCCGGAACACCCGCGCCGGCGTACCCCTCAGGTCCAGGGCGTCGACCAGGGCGTTCGCCACCGCGCCGGCGTCACCGGCGACGATCGTCCCGGCTTCGGCCGGCACCGTGTCGAGGCGGGTGTCCACCGCGATCACCTTCCCGCCGGCGAACAAGGAGCCACGGCGGGTGGTGTACGAGTTGAGCCCCGCACCCAGCGAGACGATCAGGTCGGCCGAGTCGATGATCTCCTGGCCGGCCGGTCCGCCCAGGCTGCCCGCGATGCCCAGCGCGAACGGCTCGCCCCGGAACAGGTCGCGGGCCTTGAGCGTGGTCGCGACCGGCGCGCCGATCCGGTCGGCCAGGCGCAGCACGGCGTCGCGGGCGTGCAGGGCGCCGCGGCCGGCCAGCACGACCGGGCGCTTCGCGGCGGCCAGGCGGGCCGCCGCCCCGGCCACTGCGACCGGGTCGGGGAACGAGCGCTGCTCCATGGGCAGGCGCAGCGGGACCTCGCGATAGTCGACGTCGGCCAGCATGAAGTCCGACGGCACGTTGAACACGATCGGCCGGCTCTCCACGACGGCCCGGCGCAGCGCGACGGCCAGGTCGCCCAGCGTGCTCTGCGGGGTGCGGGCCTGCTCGAAACCGGCGCCGGTGGGCAGGACCACGTCGCGCTGGGCGATGTCCTGGATGTTCCCGCGGCTCTCGGTGGCCGTGTCACCGGCGATCAGCAGCATCGGGGCTCGGCCCCGGACGCCCTCGACCAGCCCGGTCAGTGTGTTGGTCAGCGCCGGTCCGTGTGTGACCGTGACGACGCCCGGCCGGCCGGTCAGGTCGGCGTATCCGAAGCCCATGAACATGGCGCCCGCTTCGTGGGCGGCGCCGATGTACTTCCCGTCGTACTCGTGCACGAAGCTGTGCACCATGAACAGGTTCGCGTCGCCGATCAGGCCGAACATGGTGTCGACCTGGTGAGCGGCGAGGGCGCGTGCGAGCGCGGCGTGCAACTTCATCTCGAAACTTCCCTTCTCACCGCCTTCCCCGACGGATAAGCCCCTTTCGTGTTCAAGATCCGCCCTGTGTCGAGTCTCATGCTCTGCAACCTCGGCCACAGGTCCCCGTCGTCACATAGGGCAGGCTCATGCGGCGGAAAGGGGACGAAGATGTACCGATGGGTGATCACGGGGTTGCTGTGCGCCTCGGTCGCGGCGTGCGGCACGTCGGACACGCCCGTCGTGGCGACCGTCCACGCCACGCAAGCACCGGCACCGGCGACGGCACCCGCGGCCCGGCCACCGAAACAGAAGCTCGTCACCTATCCCGCGCGCGGCGCCGCGAAGTGGTTCGTCGCGCCGGGCCAGGAGACTCCGCCCGCCGGCACGGGCGGGCCACTGCTGCGCTACCGGGTCGCGGTCGAGACCGACATCCGCAACCTGTCCACGCCGGCGTTCGGCGAGGCCGTCACCGGCATCCTGTCCGACCGTCGCAGCTGGGTCGGCGGCGGGAATCTGCGGCTGCGCCGCGTCGGCCCGGGTCAGCCGTACGACTTCACGATCTTCCTGGCCACGCCGGACACCCGCGACCGGCTGTGCGGTGACGTCGCCGACGGCTACACGTCGTGCCGCAACGACGACGCCGTGGTGCTCAACGTCGCCCGCTGGGTCAAGGGGGTCCCCGGCTACGCCGCCGGCCTGGGCGTCTACCGGCAGTACATGGTCAACCACGAGGTCGGCCACCGGCTCGGGCACGGCCACGAGCTCTGCCCGGGACCCGGGAAGCCGGCGCCGGTGATGCAGCAGCAGACGTTGGGCATGCACGGCTGCCTGCCCAACGCGTGGCCCTATCCGTCGGGTGCGAAGTCCTACCACGGGCGTTCCGGGCAGTACGACGACCAGCCGCCCCAGCGGGACGAGGGACGGCTGTCCTAGCGACCGGGGTAGCGCTCGGTGACCTCCTGAAGGAGGAAGCCGTTGCCGTCCGGGTCGGCGAACGAGGCGAACGAGCCGTACGAGGCCCGGCCCGGATAGAGCCCCGGCACCCGCTTGTCGGTGCCGGCGTGGTGGAACACCCCGTCCTCGTCGTGGAAGATCTCGCTGACCTCGACGCCCCGGCCGATCAGGTCGGCCCGGGCCTCCTCGATGTCCTTCACGGTCAGGTGGATGTTCTCCACCGTGCCCGGCGCGGCCGTGCCGATGCCGGTGCCCACCACGATCGAGCACGGCGAGCCGGGCGGCGTGAAGTGCACGACCCGGAAGTCCTCCCCGTCGATGTAGTCGAGGTCCTCGCGGAATCCGATGCGCTTGAAGAACGCCTTGGACCGGTCGACGTCGGTGACCGGCAGAACGATCAGCTCGAGCTGGTAGTCCACCATCGTGCACTCCCCTGTGGTGTGGAATCGGATCCCACGATCCCGCGCGGAGCGCCCCGGTCGCCCCAGGGTGACACCCTGGGTGTCCCCCGCAAGTCACCGGTCACCGGTCACCGAGGGCCTTGGCCAGCTCCCTCCGGGACGTGATGCCGAGCTTGGTGAAGATCTTCCGCAGGTGCCATTCGACGGTGCGGGGGCTCAGGAACAGCACGGCGCCGATCTCCGGGTTGGTGCGCCCGGCCACGGCCAGCCGCGCGATCTGCGACTCCTGGCCGGTGAGCGACTCCGGGGCGGCGCCCGCCGTACGGGACCGGACCGTCTCGCCGGTCGCGGTCAGCTCCCGGCCGGCGCGCTCGGCGAAGGCGACCGCGCCCATGGTGGTGAACGCCTCGTGGGCGGCCCGCAGGTGCGTGCGGGCGTCGGTGCGGCGGTTCTCGCGGCGCAGCCACTCGCCGTACAGCAGACGCACCCGGGCCACCTCGAGCCCGAGCCGCGACGCCGGCAGAAGCCGCAGCGCCTCGCGGAAATGCTCGTCCCCCGGCTCGACCAGGGCGGTGGCCAGGGCCAGCTCACCCCGCGCCCACGCGGTCGGGTTGGCCGCGGTCAGCTCGGCGATGCGATCGCGGGTCGCGGCCGCCGTGGCCACGTCGCCGGAGCGGGCGGCCGCCTCGACGAGCTCGTTGAGCACCCAGCGGTGGATGCCGAAGTTGGGATGCTCCAGCGCCGACTGCGCGGCGGTCACCGCGGCCTGGTAGCGGCCGTGCTGGTTGTTCAGCAGGGCCCGGTGGTACGCGACGTGGTCGAGCACCCGTCCCTCGCGCCGCTCCGCCGCGGCCTCGGCGGTCGCGTCGAGCATGGCCCGCGCCTCGTCCTCGGTCTCGCGGTAGACCACCAGGGACAGCTCGGCGCCCGGCGGCGCGTACATGCCGGTGGCCTGATGGAACGCCTTGGCCTCGTCGACCAGCACGGAGGCGTCGGCGAACCGCCCGGCGTGCAGCAGCGCGCCGGCCCGGAAGGTCAGCGCGGCCGGCCGGCCCGAGATGGCCAGGCGGCCGTCGCGGACGAGCTTGGCCGCGCGCTCGGTGAGCCGGTGGAACGCTTCGTCGTCGCGGGTCTCGTTCAGCGCCGGCACGGCCATCCAGAGCGAATCGAGATCGTCGTCGTCGACGAAGGCGGCGACCGCACGGGCGATCAGCGGGATCGCCGGCACCGGGCCGTCGAGGGCCCAGCTCGACATCCCGGTCAGGAGCAGACCGACAGCGCTCTCGCCGGGCGCCACCGCCGTGCGCGCCTCGGCGGCGACCCGGCGCAGGTCGTCGCCGCCGGCCCGGCCGGCGTGCACGGCCGCGCCGGCCGCGGCGAAGTAGGTGCGGCTCGCGGCCGCCTGGTCGAGGCGGGCCAGCCGGCGGGCCGCGCCGAGCAGCGGCTCGACGGCCGAGCGGCCCGGGTTGAGGGCGAAGGCCAGCTGCGAGCGCAGCACCTCGACGTCCGCCTGCTGGAGCGGGTCGAGCGGTCCCAGCTCGGCCGCGGCCAGCAGCTCGGGCACCAGGGCCGGGGCGCCGGCCGCGAACTGGGCCCGGGCCGCGGCCAGGGCCCGGCCGGCCCGCGGTTTCGGGTCGGGGGTCAGCTGGGCCGCGCGCTCCAGGAAGGCCGCGGCCGCCGCCCGGCCGCCGCGGGCCAGCGCCCGGTCGGCCGACTGCTCCAGCTCGGCCGCGACCTCCTCGTCGGGGCCGACGGCGGCGTGCGCGCGGTGCCAGGCCCGCCGGTCGGGCTCCTGGTGCGGGTCGGTGACCTCGGCCAGCGCCGCGTGCACCCGGCGCAGGTCGGCCAGGGGCGCCGCCCGCCAGGCGGCCGAGCGCACGAGCGGGTGGCGGAACCGCACCCGGGTGCCGATCTCGACCAGGCCGGCGGTCTCGGCCGGCCCGGCCGCGTCGACGCCGACGCCGAGCCGGTCGAGGGCCCGCCACAGCAGCGGCACGTCGCCGATCGGCTCGACCGCGGCGGCCAGCAGCACCGTGCGGGTGTCGCCGGGCAGGGCGGCGATGCGCCGCTGGAAGCCGGCCTCGACCCGCCCGGCGATGGGCGCCCCGGCGTGGGCGCCGAACCCGAAGGCCAGCTCGGCCGGGCTCAGCCCCCGGGGCAGCTCCAGCAGGGCCAGGGGGTTGCCGCGGGTCTCGGCCACGATGCGGTCGCGGACCCGGGCGTCGACCCGGCTCGGCAGCACCGAGTCGAGCAGGGCCCGGGCGTCGGCGTCGGGCAGGCCCTCGACCGTCAGCTCGGGCAGCCCGCTCAGCAGCTGCTCGTCGCCGGGGCTGCGGGCGCCGAAGACCAGCGCCACCGACTCCGCGTCGAGCCGGCGGGCCACGAAGGTCAGGATCACCTCGGACATCCGGTCGAGCCACTGCACGTCGTCGACCACGCAGACCAGCGGCTGGTCGGCGCCGGCCTCGGCGAACAGCCCGAGCACGGCCAGCCCGACGATCAGCGCGTCCGGCGGGTCGCCGGCGGCCAGCCCGAAACCGGTCTCCAGGGCCTGCCGCTGCGGGTCGGGAAGCCGGCCGAGATAGTTCATCAGCGGCGCGCACAGCTGCTGCAGACCCGAGTAGGCGATCTCGGTCTCCGGCTCGACCCCGGCCGTCCGGGCGATCCGCTCCCCCGACGCCGCCCCGGCCAGATAGTCCAGCAGCGCCGTCTTGCCGCTGCCGGCCTCGCCGCGCAGCACGAGGACCCGGCTCTGCCCGGACCGGACGTCGCACAGCAGCCGGTCGAGCTCCTCCTGTTCGCGGCGCCGCCCGCGCAGAAGCGTCTCCATCTCAGATGCCCAGGGCGTTGAACAGGTTGAGCCAGATCTCGCTGCGGGTGGGGAAGGCCGGGATCGCGTGCCGCAACCGCCGGACCGGCACCTCGCCCACGATGGCGATGGTGGCGGCCTGGAGGAAGTCGGCCACGGCGGCGCCGGTGATGGTCACGCCGACCAGCACGTCGCGATCGGTGTCGATGACGAACCGGCTGGTGCCGCCGGCGCCGCCGGAGAACCGGCCGCCCGCGTTGCCGTCGGTCTCCACGTCGACCACGCGGACGGTCAGGCCGGCCTGCTCGGCCGCCTTCGCCGTGTAGCCGACCGCGGCCACCTGGGGCTCGGTGAAGATGACGCGGGGCGAGTTCGGGCCGTCGGCCAGATGCTCGGTGACGATGCTGCGGCCCAGGATCTCCCCGGCGGCGATGCCGGCCTGATATTTGGCCATGTGCGTGAACAGCGCCTTGCCGTTCAGGTCGCCGATCGCGTAGAGCCAGTCGTGCCCCGGCACCCGCATACGCTCGTCGACCGCGATGTAGCCGTCCGTTTCCAGCCCCAGGTCGCGCGTCTGGGGCGTCCGCCCGGTCGCCACGAGGATCTCGTCGGCCCGCACCGAGCCGCCGTCGCTGAGCCCGACAGTCACGCCGCCGTCGTCACGGCGTACGGAAACCGCTGTTGCCTTCTCGTGGATCTCCACACCCTGCCGGCGGAGGTACGCCCCGACCTGCTCCCCCGCGAAAGGCTCCTCCCGGGGCAGCAGGCCGTGGTCGCCGACGATCACCGTGACCCGCGAGCCCAGCGAGGAGTACGCCTGGGTCAGCTCGGCCCCGACCACACCGCCCCCGATGACGATCAGCGAGGCGGGAACCGCCCCGGCCGTCGTCGCCTCCCGGTTGGTCCACGGCCGCGCCTCGGCCAGGCCCTCGATGTCCGGCAGCGCCGCGCGGGTGCCACCGGCCAGAATGACGGCCCGGCGGGCCTCGATGATGTCGTCGCCGACCGCGACCCGCTTCTCACCCGCGAGCCTGCCCCAGCCCCGGATCAGGGTGATGCCCCGCTCGGTGAGCCAGGGCACCTGATAGCCGTCGTCGAGGTGACCGATGAGCTCGTCACGGTTGGCCAGCACGGCCGGCACGTCGAGCGGCCCGGCGACCACGCCGGCCGTCGTGCGGGCCTCGGCGAGCAGCTCACCCGGCCGCAGCAGCGCCTTGGACGGGATGCACGCGTAGAACGAGCACTCCCCGCCGACCTTGTCGCCCTCCACGATCGCCACGCTCAGACCCGCCTCGGCCAGCTTCCCGGCAGCCACCTCGCCGCCGGGACCCGCACCGACCACCACTACGTCGAAACTCTGCATGCACCGATCTTCGTATACGGATGCTTTCCGGATCCCCGTGGACGACCCTGGTCCCCCGAACCAGGGTGGTCACGCGTCGACGACGGTGTAGCTGCCCCGGCCCGGATGCCGGTCGGTGACCTCCTGCACGAAGAAGAGGTTGCCGTCCGGATCGGCGAACGAGAACCAGGAGCTGTACGACTTGCGCTCGGGGTGCGCGCCGGGCACGCGGTCGTCGGTGCCGGCGTGGTGGAAGACACCGCCCTTGTCGTGGAAGACGTCGCTCACCTCGACACCCTTGCCGGCCAGCTCGTCGCGGGCCTCGTAGATGTCGGAGGTGACCAGCGTGATGCTCTGCGAGGTGCCCGGCGCCTCCTGGGTGATGGCGTTGCCCAGCATGATCGACGCCGCCGACCCGGGTGGGGTGAACGCCACCAGCCGCAGGCCGTCGGCGCCGGAGTAGTCGGTGTCCTTGCGCCAGCCGAGGCCCGCGAAGAACTCCTTGGACACCTCGACGTCCGCGACGGGCAGGACCACAACCTCGATCTTGAAATCAGCCATGACCCCAGCCTGATCGCCGGTCCACTGGTCTCGCCCCAGTCGCGGCCCCTGGCGTCGAACACTGGACCCTGTCCCGCGTAGCTCTGGTACGCCCTGACGGCTACCTGACGACCGGAGGATTGTTCCGCCAGTAGTCACGAGCGGTGAGACCCGCGTAGCCGTAGAGAAGCCGCGAACCCTCGAAGATGCCCACCGGATAGAGCGCACACAGCATCAGGCAGGGCCGGAGCGCCGGTACCAGCCCGACGACGAGCACGACGAGCTGGAAACCGGGAACGAGAAGAGGAGGAAGACTGTCCAGCGCTCTCTTGGCCTGCTTGGCCCGGCTGGGGTCGTTCCGTCTCGCCCGGAGCACCCATCCCGACCAGCCGGCCGCGCCGGCGGCTACCGTCAGCAGGACCGCCGGCAGCAGCAGACCACCGACACCGCAAACAGCGAAGGTCAGCCCGGCCGCGATCGAAAGGCTGACCGCGAGCTTCGAGAACACCCGGGCATCGCCTTCGGCCCCGGACCCGAGCGACTCGATGCGAGCGCGGTCGTTGCAGGCCGCGAAGGTGACGACGAAGACGATCGCCGCGCCACCCAGCGTGAGCGGCCACGAGAAGTCCAGCGCGGCGTTCGAGTCCTTCTTGTCGAGCACGAACAGCGTCGTGAGGATCCCGAAGAAGAAGAAAGGAAGCGACAGGAGCAGCAACGCGCGGCCTTCGACGATCCGCTCATATTTGTAGAAATTGTGGCTGCGCACAGTCGCCGGCTCATCGGATTTCGTCTGAGGGGGAACGGGCGGGCCCAACGAGAGAACGAGGCTCATGGCGGACAGACCGGCCAGGATGACGGACAACGTCAGCGCTATGAGGGGCAGCGGGAGCAGGACTCCGTCCGGAAGGACGAATTTCGCGGCCCGGATGCTCTCGTTGCTCAGGGCGGTCACGCCACCGGTCATGAAAAAGGCGACGGCGGCCAGGAACGGCCCCGTTCGCGCGTCGGCGGTGATATCGACGTGGGTGTTGCCCGGCCCCTGCCCCAAAGTCAATCCCCGATAGCGAATCACTTAGATGGAGTTGAATCGGTGCAGACATGATAATGTACTCCCGGTGACGGCACAATACCGCCCGGACGTCTCCATTGTTCTCCCCTGTCTCAATGAGCGTTCGTCCGTCGGAGAGGTGGTCCGGCATTCGCTGGCCACCCTGGAGCGACTGCGGCTGCCGGGCGAGGTGGTCGTGTGCGACAACGGCTCACACGACGGATCGGCCGACCTGGCACGGTCGGCGGGAGCCCGGGTGGTGCTCCAGCCCGTGCGCGGATACGGCATATCCGTGCTGACGGCAGCGGCGGCGGCCAGTGGAAGAGTGCTGGTCGTCATGGACGCGGACGGCTCCTACAGTTGCGACGACATCGGCCACCTCGTCGCTCCCGTCCTGTCCGGCCACGTGGATTACGCGCGCGGGTCCCGATTTTCGGACGGCACCTCACCGCGGGCCATGACCTTCGGGCGCAGATATATCGGAAATCCCGCGTTGACGGCGCTCCTCCGGCACGTCGGCGGCACCGCGTGGACCGACGGGCAAAGCGGGATGTGGGCCATTTCGGCCGATCTGCTGCAAAAAATGAATCTGCGGTCACGCGGCATGGAATTCGCCCATGAAATGCTTCTCGAGATTCAGCGGTCCGGCGCGAGATGGGTCGAGATCCCCATAGAATATCTCCCGCGCCAGGGCCGTTCGAAACTGCGGCCGGTGCGTGACGGAGTGCGGCACCTGTCGTTCCTCTGGCGGTGGTACCACCGTCCTGCCGACTACCCGTCGTCAGCCGCGAACTGATAAAACCCTCTGCTTCGTACGATGTCGTGCAGCTCCGGATCGGTGCCCTCCAGCGCGTCGTCGCCGAACAGGGCGACGGTCACGCCGATCGCACACGGACCGCCGGCCGAACGCCGGTGCCGGCGCCGGGCCTCCGCGAGGACCCACGCACCGTCCGGCGACACCGCGCCCCGGCCGCCCGCAGCCAGGCGATCACGCCCAGCAGCGGGGCGCGATCTCCGCCGGCGAGACGCCCGAGCTCGGCCGGGCCCAACCGGTCCGGCAGGCGCCCTTGCCGCGCTGTCCCCGCCGCCGGCGGATCTCCGCGCTCGTGACCACGACAGCCAGCACGACGAACGCGGCCACCGCGGCGAGGACCACGGGCGACCGCAGCCCTCGTCCCACACCGGTCGCCACCCGAGATCGATCACGAGCGCGCAGTCCGCCAGCAGAACAACACAAAGCCGAAGACGGCGACCATTATGGACCGGCGATGGCGGAAACTGATTTGACCGCGGGCGCATGCTGTCGCCATGGACGTAGGACGAGACCGCGCCCTGGCCTACCGCCGTCATCACGGTGCCGAGCTCGACGGGCTGCTGGCGCTCGCCGTGCCGGCGCCCCCACCGGGGCCGTGGCCGGCGGACGTCGAGGTGGAGCCGGTGGATCACACGTCACCGGTGGCGCTCATCCGGGAGAACCTCGACGTCAACGAGCAGGGGTTCGACCCGGCGGCGAAACCGGTCGGCGACGAACAGGCCGAGGCGTTCCGGTACGAGTTGGAGGGCGCCCGCGCGGTCACCGTGCGGGCCGGCGGACAGCCGGTGGCGGCCGGGATGGTGCTGCCCGTCTGCGCGGGAGTCACCGAGATCGCCGGAGTCACCACCCTGACGCCGCACCGAGGGCGAGGCTACGGCCGGATCGTCACCGAGGCCCTGCTCGCGGCCGCCGCCGCTCTCGGCGCCGACCTGGTGGTGCTCAGCACCGACGATCCGGTCGCGCGGCGGCTCTACGAACGGATGGGTTTCACCGCCGTAACTGCTCGATGAGCGCTCGGTCGAGCGTGTCCGCCCGTTCGATTGCCCGTGGGAAGCGCCGGCCGACGATGATCGCCGAAGAGGAGAAACCGGTGGAGGTGTACGAAGCGGTGAGCAGCCGCCGGTCGGTGCGAACGTTCAGCGATCGGCCGGTGCCCCACGAGGCGCTCGAACGAGTGCTGACCGCGGCGGCGCGGGCGCCGTCGAGCGGAAACCTTCAACCCTGGCGTCTGTACGTCGTGACGGGCGCCGCTTTGGCCGACCTGAAGCGGCAGGCGACGGCACGGGCGCTGGCCCGCGATCCGGGCGACGAACGGGAATACCCGATGTACCCGGCGGAACTGGTCCCGCCGTACTCCAACCGCTTCTCCGACGCCGCGGCCCAGCGGTACGCCGCGCTGGGAATCGACCGCGACGACCCGGATCGGCCCATGAAGATCGCCGCCCTGAACACGGAAGCGTTCGGCGCACCGATCGTGCTGTTCTGCTACGTGGACCGGTCGATGGGCCCCGGCCAGTGGGCCGACGCCGGGATGTACCTGCAAACGCTCATGCTGCTGCTCAGGGCGGAGGACTTACACAGCTGCCCCCAGGTGATGTGGACGATGTACCGCACGACCGTGAGCGAGGCGGTCGGAGCCGGCGACGGGCAGTCGCTCCTGTGCGGCGTATCGGTGGGATACGAGCAAGAGGGCGCACCGCAGGTGAGGACCGCTCGGGCAACCTTGGGAGAGACAGTCACATTCGTCGACCGGCCTCGCGGTAAATGAGCCCGTGCGCGGAGGACGCAAGTCAGGCTTGGGATGTGAGTGCCCTCGGCCATCTCCACCTGCGCCTGTTCGCAGACGCGCCCCTCAGCCGCAGCGCGAAACTCGCCGCAGCCATGGCTCAGGACCTTGCTGATCTCGGCGAGGTTCAAGTGGCGCAACTTGGCCGCTACTGGACGTTTGCCGGCTACATCGAGTTTGCGGTCGAGATCACGCTGACCAGCAACGCAGGCTCGGGCGTCGCTGACATCCGAGCGTTTGAGCCGACGGGATGGACGGGTGACGTGTGGAGCCACGAGCCCGGCGGCCAGGCGTTTCTCCTGCCGGAGATCCGCTGGGCGTGGCTGACAGCAGACGACGGGTGGCCCCCGGGCGAGCTCAGCAGCTAGTTCAACCTACGGTCAGGGCAACGGTCGGTCACCGCTGTGCTTCCTCGCCGAGCAGCAAAGAGCCCTGGTGCGCCCCTGCTGGTCTCGGTTCTGCCGGGGATGGCGGCAACCAGGATCCGCGAGGCGTCGAAGTCCGGCTGGTGCCCCTCGCAGCCGGGACCGCCCTTCCGTTTGGAGGCACCGATCCGGCACAAGCGCCGAGCGTTGTCCGCGAAACTGCCGGCCGACTCGATCACCGATGTGAATGTGGCACGTTTTCCCTATTACCGCTCCTTCAGCGTCCGCGGGAGAATGGTTCATGGGTCAGATACGGGGTCAGACGCAATTGTTCAGCCAGGCACAGATAGCTCAATGGCGCGACCCCACCCGGCGCCGCAACTACTCCGCCGACGCGGAACAATTCCGGCGCGACCATCACGAGCGCCGGCAATACGGATTGATACAGCGCCACACCCGGAAATGGCGCAGCCTGCACGGCGACACCCCAATGCCGCCTTTGGCCCCGCCCCGGCCCTACAGCGCACGGAACCGCCGTCCCGCTGCCCCGCCGCCACGCCCGGCCGGACCGACGCCTCCAGGCCCAACTGCTCCGAAGCCGGCCGCTACGGGTCCGGCCACTTCCGGTTCGGCCGCATCGAATCCAGCCGCCGTCGGCCCGATCGACTGTGTCGGTCCATGCCCGGTCAGCTCAGCCCCGATCGACTCGGTCGCATCGAGTCCGGCCAGCCCCAACCCGGTTGGCTCGGGCCCGGCCGACCCCGAACCGGCCAGCCCCGAACCGGTTGGCCCAGGCCCGGTTGGCCCAGGCCCGGTTGGCCCAGGCCCGGTTGGTCCAGAGTCGGTCGGCACTGAGTCGGGCACTGAGTCGGTCGGCTCTAAGGCGGTCGGTTCAGTGTGTCCGGCTGGGATCCGTCGTGCTGCTCAAGGCCGGGTGGCAGCCGTCAAGAGCACCCGCACCGAAACGGCGAAGCCAGTCACCGGCGCCAGCGCACCCATGAAGGGGGCACCATCCCGATCGCCTCAGCCGCCCTCGACCGCAAGCCGTGCAATAGCCTGTGGATTTCCCCGCGTCTGTTCTCCCAGGGATTCGGCAATTCACACACATCGCCCGCACCACGATCAACGAGCGAAGCGAAAACCTCCGCGGCGGCCGATCCCACGACTTAACGAGAAGCATTCCCCGGCGGCGTCAAAGCGCCCTCGGGAAGCCGCCTCAGTGCCTTACTCGAAACGCATTGACGCGAAGGCCGGATCGGCGGATCCGCCTTGGCCGCACCGTTCGGAACTGATCAGCCGCAATCATTTCAGCAGATCCGCGCGCTCACAGTCAGATAGCTTTCGGAGTGACAGGCTCCGCACTGCCGTTCGGATACGGCCGTGCTGCTGTGGAGGGACCGGGCTGCCATGAGCACCCGAAAATCGGGATGACTTGCTCTCCAGGCCGGCCTAGCTTCGTCGACGTGGATCAACCGCTCCTCGCCACCGGAAGAGCTCTGCTCATCACCGGCACTGTCGGCTCGGGGAAGACCTCGGTGGCCGGTGCGATCGGTGACCGGCTGACCCAGGCCCAGACCGCGAACGCGGTCATCGATGTCGACTGGCTACGCCGGTCATGGCCCAGCCCGCCCGACGACCCCTTCAACAGGGGTATCACCCTACGCAATCTGCGGGCTGTTGCGCGCAACTACATCGAGACGGGCGTGCTCCGGCTCGTTCTGGCCGGCGTCATAGAAAGCCACGCTGAACGCGACGCCTACCAGACCGCACTGGGCGTCCCGCTCACCGTGTGCCGACTTCGCGTGGACCTGCCAACAGTTCGGCAACGCCTCATCCGGCGCCATGATGGCGATGCCGCCCGCCTCCGCTGGCACCTCGATCGATCGGGCGAGTTGGACAACATCTTTCAGCAGGCGCAGGTCGAGGATTTCGCCGTCGATGCGACTACGGACTCCGTCCACCAAGTCGCCGCAGCCGTCATGGCCGCGGTTGGCTGGTGATCAGCGCCAGCCTGGAGAAACGCGCGGTCACGTCTGCCGGGGGGTGACGCGGGTGTCGACCGGGGTGCCGAGCTCGACCGTGCGCGAGACCGTGCACAGCCGGTCGTGCGACATCCGGGCCGCGCGGGGCAGCATCTCGCGGGCCGCGTCGCCCGCTGGGCCCTCGGGGAATGCGGCGTCCAGCTCGATGGCCAGGTTGACCAGGCGGTTGCCGCCGGCCTCGTCCTTGATCTTCTCGCCGGTGACGTGGACGTCGAAGCTGTCCGGCTCGGCCCGCTTGCTGGTGATGTAGTCGACGTCGGCTCCCGTGCAGCCGCCGAGCGCCGCCAGCAGGAGCTCCACCGGCGTGAATTCGGCCCCGTCCCCGGTACCGATGGTGATGACGCCGCCGCGGGCGTTACGCACTTCGTACTGCCCGAGGCTCGTCCGCTTCAGGCTCACCGATCGCAGGTTGTCGTCCGCCATGACGGCAAACCTATCCCACCATGATCGGCTCACTGCCGGCCCACAGCTTGCCGTCTCCCGAGCATGGCGGGCACTCTAGGTGTCGTGCGCCCTGGGTCCGCCTCTGCTTGCATGCCGCCCGGGGCACGGCCATAACCGGCGGGCCGGTCAGTCTTGTAGCAGCGAGCCGCGCTTCTGAACGGCGCGAGCCCCTACCTGCACGGCTGCGGCGACGGCGTCGGGCAGGGGGCGGCCCCGGCTGAGGTCCAGGGCGAGCGCCGCCAGAAAAGCGTCGCCCGCTCCGCTCGAGTCGACTGAAGTCACGCGGGGTGCGCTCACCGCGCCGGTTCCGCTTCTTTGGCCGTACGCCGCCCCGCGCGCCCCTGCGGTGACCACCACCGCCGGGATGCCGAGGTCGAGCAGGCCGTCCACGGCCCCGGCCGCGTCCACCCGGGTGGTTTCCAGGACGGCCGCCGCCTCGTGTTCGTTCACCACGTACAGGTCCAGGGCCGCCAGCTCCACCCCCGGCTCCGGGACGAGGTTGCCGATCAGCAGCCCCGGGCGGGGCAGCGCTTGCACCGCCTCCGCCGGCACGTCCAGCTGCGCCACCACGACGTCGGCCTGCACCTGGGCGGCGTCGGAAGCGGTCGGGTCGGTGGCCGGTGAGCGGGCGAACGTGACGTACGACTCGCCGTCCGGTGTCACCTCGATGATGGCGGCGCCGGTCGGCACGCCGGGCAGCAGCCGGAAGCCCGTACCGTCCACTCCGAACTCGGCCAGGGTGCGGGCCAGCATGCGGCCCCAGTCGTCGTCTCCCGCGTTCGCCACCAGGGCCGCCCGGCCGCCCAGGCGGGCCACCGCGCACGCCTGGTTGAACGCCTTGCCGCCGGGAGTCACGCTCAGCGGGGAGCCGAACGCCGTGCGGCCCTCCGATGCCCGGTGCGGCACCCGGACCGTCAGGTCGGCGTTGGCCCGGCCGAAGACCGCTATCCGCTCAGTCACCATCCGATTGTCACGCGGCGATCGGCGGGCTCAGCACGATCTTGCCGCGGAGCTCGCCCGCGGCGTAGCGGCGGTGCACGAGCGGCGTCTCGATCAGCGGCAGCCGTTCCGCTATCCCCGGGGTCACGCCGTCGCTGTCGACCAGGCGGGCTATCTCGGCCAGCTGCCGGGCGTCCCGGCGTACCGCCATCACCGACGTCGTGACCCGGCGCCGGGGGTCGGCCGGGGCCGCGCTCGTGATCGACACCAGGTGGCCGCCGGGGCGGACCTGGGCGACCAGGCCGGTCAGCTCGTCGCCGCCGGCCACCACCGCGTTCAGGGCCGCGTCGACCATCGGGGTGGCGACCGCGCCCGGGTCGCGGCCCATCACCAGGTCGGCGCCCGCCGTCAGGGCGGCGCCGACGCTTCCGGGGCCGGCCCGGCCGATCACCGTGGCCCCGGCCAGCTTGGCGAACTGCACGGCCAGGCGGCCCACCGAGCCGCCGGCGCCGTTGACGAGCAGGCGCTGGCCGGGCTCGACGCGCAAGTGGTCGTGCACGGCCTGCCAGGCGGTCAGGCCGGCCACCGGCAGGGCGGCCGCGTCGGCCAGCGGGATGCTCGCCGGGGCCGGAGCGAGCGCCTCGGCCGGCACCACCGCGAGCTGCGCCGTCGCGCCGTCGACCTCCGGCGGCAGATAGGCGATCACCGGGTCGCCCAGCCGATAGCCGGTCACGCCCGGGCCGAGCCCGGCGACCCACCCGGACAGGTCGAAGCCGGGGATGTGCGGGAGCCGCACCGCGTACGAGTAACGCATCGACCCGGACCGGATGGCGGCGTCGGCCGGGTTGAAGGACGTGCCGGCCACCTCGACCAGCACCTGACCGGGACCGGGGACCGGGCGTGGCGCCACCTCGTAGCGCAGCACCTCCGGCCCGCCGTATTTGTAGTAGCGGATCGCTCTCATGGCCTTCCTTCGGAGAGCTCGATGTAACGCTTGCGCAGGCCGGCCGCGTCCGGGCCGGTCAGCGCCAGGGTGTCGTGGCCGACGCCGAGCGACGCCGGCAACGTCCAGGTGAGCAGCCGGATCCCGTTGGCCTCGGCGATGCGCCGGGGCACGGTGACGGCGGCCACCGGGTCGACCACGCCGTCGGTCTCGCTGATGGCGACCGCGATCGAGCGCAGGCGGGTCCGCCGCGGCGGGTCGGGCAGGCGGTGGACGATCGTCAGATAACGCGTGACCGCGGCCAGCGAATAGCCGCGCGACGTGATGCGGTCGGGCAGCAGTCCACGGGCGTACAGGAAAGTCAGCGGCCGCACCGCGCGGGCCGGCACGCCGGCCGGTCCGAAGAACGGCGAGAGCAGCAGCAGGCGGCGGACGGCGTCGCGGTTCTGGGCGAGCCAGGCGGCCAGGACCGCGCCACCGGAGATGCCGACGACCGTCACCTCCTCGCCCAGGCCGGCCACGATGTCGAGAGATTCGGAGGCGTACGCCGTCAGGCCGTCCACCGTCACCCGGTGGTGCGCCCGCGGATCGGCCGTGCCGTGGCCCGGGGCCCGCGGAACCCAGACGTTGTAGCCACGCTCGTAGTAATCGCGCGCGAGGTCGTCGTACTGGCCGGGGCCGAGGGTGTAGCCGTGCAGCAGAAGGACGGCACGCGGGGTGCGCTCGCCGTGGCTCAACAGGCGGCTGCGCGCGTCGATCAGCTCCATATCCACCTAGCAACGTCCCAGGTGGCGCGCTGTTCATGTCGGCTGCCTCACACGGGCCCGGGCCGCCCAGCGGCCGTCCTCGTGGGCCACGCTGACCGGGTGGCCGAAGGCCGCCGTGACGTTCTCCGTCGTGATGGTGGCGACGGCCGTACCGGCCGCGACGACGCTGCCGTCGCGCAGCAGCAGGGCGTGGCTGGTCGTGGTCGGCAGCTCTTCCAGGTGGTGGGTGACCACGACCGAGGCGAGCTCCGGCTGCGAGGCGAAGAGCACGTCGAGGGTCTCCAGGAGCTGCTCCCGGGCGGCCACGTCGAGCCCGGTCGAGGGCTCGTCGAGCAGCAGCAGCCGGGGCCGCACGACCAGGGCCCGGGCGATCAGGGCCCGGCCCCGCTCGCCCTGCGACAGGGTGGGCCAGCGCTCGTCCGCGATCGCCCGCAGGCCGAGATCGGCGATCAGCGAATCGGCTCGAGCCAGCTCGCCGTCACCGGGCCGCCACCGGTTGGGCGACTCGACCGAGCCGGTGAGGCCGGTCAGCACGACCTCGCGCACGGTCAGCGGCGAGCGCAGCGGATGGCGCGGGTTCACGTGGCCGATGCTGCGGCGCAGCGTCTGCATGTCGACCCGGCCCAGCCGGTGGCCGAGGATCTCCACGGTGCCCGAGGTGGGGTGGGTCTGCGCGCCGCAGAAGCCGAGGATCGTGCTCTTGCCGGCGCCGTTCGGCCCGAGCAGCGCCCAGTGCTCGCCGGCGCGGACCGTCAGGTCGATCCCGTGCAGGATCTCTTTGCCCTGCCGGCGGAACCGCACCTCCCGCAGCTTAACGACGTTATCGATCACCCGGTGAAGAGTACTAGTGCGGTGTCCACGAACGTTCGCCGTATGGGTTCCGGTGGTGTTGTGGATCCTCGCCCATGAGTGTGGACGAGCGACTCCCCGCCGGTGTGGGTGGGGCGGGCCTCCGCCGGCCAACTGACCCGCCGGCCGCCGCCCGGGGTGGGTGGCGGCGGGGGTCACGCCGTGCTGGTCCGGCACCGGGAAGGTGTCGTCCGGCTCGACGGTGCGTGACCACTGCACTCAGGTGAGCGGGTGCGGTGGTGGTGGCGCTGCCCGGTGTTCGGGCGGCGATGGTGAACGCCGCGGCAAGGTCGCGATGCCCGGCGAACCGACAATGCCGGCAGACCATGGTCCTGCCGCGCGGTTTGGTGATCTTCTTGCGGCAGTGGGGGCAGGTCGAGGAGGTGCCGCGTTCGTCGACCAGGTGCACCCGGATCCCGGCCAGTGCGGCTTTGTCTTGCAGGATTTGCAGGGTGCGGCCGATCTGCCACTGCCGGAGCCGCAGGTTGTGCCGCCGCCCGGCCGGCAGATCGAGCACACTACGCGGGTCCCCGACGGTCAGCGTGCCGACCTGGTGTTCGACGGCCCAGCCGACCACCGTTGCGGCGGCCTCGTGCAGGGCTTGCCGCACGCGGCGGCGGTGCCGGCCTTCGGCCAGCCGGGCCCGGCGCCGGGTCTTACGCCAGCGCCGCGACCCGCGCTGCCGTTTGCTGGGTGCTCGGGTGGCGGTGGCGCGGCGGCGGGCTTTGGTGTCGGCCAGATGCAGCCGGTGTTCGGCCCGGATGGCCCGGCCGGAGACCAGCAAGGCGTGCCCGTCGCGGGTAGCGACCGCGAACGGGTGGATGATCCCGCAATCCACCCCGGCGACCCGGTCCGGGTCGGGTTGCTTGCCGGCCGGGTAGGTGGCGCTGGGTAGTTCGGCGGTGACGTCGAGGCACAGTCGGCCGTCGGCGAACAGCAGGGTCACCGACCGCACCGTCTCGGCCGGATACGGCACCAGCCGATCCAGCCGCAGCAGCAATGGTGGGCAGCCCCGCGCGACCGGCAACCGCAACCGGCGGCCGTGAAGGCCGAAGGTGCCGTGATACCAGCGCACCGGCATCAATGCCCGCCGGCGACGCGGGAACCGCACCTCGACGGCGCCAGCTTTGCGGCGGGCGGCGGCGGAGAACCACGCATCGGAGAAGCGGCGTAGCACCGACCGGGCGCCGGTGGTGTCGAGCTCGCCGAACGTGCCCGGCCCGGACTCGGCCAGCAGGCGGCACAACTCCTGAAAGCCCGCCGCCGGGGCGTCCCCACGGCGCCGCCGCCAGCTGTTGATTTCCAGCACACAGGCCCACACGTCCCCGGCCGAGCGCAGCAGGCCGAAACAAGGCTGCCGCTGGGCGCGGGTCAGGCGCAGGCCGATCCGCGCGGTGCGGTGCACCACCGAATCAAGGCTAGCGCCGCGACGTCTAGGCATGGAGCAAGGATGTCACGGCCGTCGAACCCGGTCAACGTTGATGGACACCGCACTAGCGCCGGGGGCGGCTGGCCGGGCGGCCGGCGCGCGGGCGCTCGTTGTCGGGGCCGGCCATCGAGCGGCGCAGCGACTGCAGCGCGTAGAAGGCGCGCGACTTGACCGTGCCCACCGGCACGCCGAGACGCTGGGCGGTCTCCCGGGTGGAGCGGCCCTCGAAGTAGAGCTCGGTGAGGATCCGCTGGTGCATCAGGCTCAGCGAGCCGATCGCCGAGCGCAGCGACTCGATGGCCACCACGGTCTCGGTGATGTCGTCCATGCCGGCCGACGGGAACGCGTCGACCAGCTCGACGCCGACCGGTCGGACCCGGGTGCGGCGGATGGCGTCGATGCCGACGTTACGGGCCACGATGAACAGCCAGCGGCGGGCGTGCTCGGCCTCGGTGGGCAGGTCGTCCAGGTGACGCCAGACCCGGATCATGGTCTCCTGGAGGAGATCCTCGGCGCTCTGCCGGCTCGCGGCGGTAAAACCGTTCAGATAGCCGAGCAGGACCTGGCCGTATTCGCGGTGCACGTCGCCGAGCCGCTGCGCCGGTGTTTCCGCTTCCAAGATCGTCGGTGCCACGTCAAGCCCCCAATGCGATTGATTGCCTCGGTATCCACCGTCGCCGTCCAGGGGTCCCCGGCGAACCCGTGCGGCACCCTGGTCGCCGTACTGGTGGCCCCTGGGGCCCACCCCCGGTGCCCCGTGACACATCGATTGGACTTGCGGGTCCATTTTTGCGGCGTCACCGTTACCGCCATGAATCACTACTACCTGCTCGGCCGCTCCGGACTGCGCGTCAGCCGCCTGGCCCTGGGAACCATGAACTTCGGCGTCGACGGCTTCCACGCCGCGTACGGCAAGACCGAGGAGGAGGCGGAGCCGATCTTCCGGGAGTACGTCGACAACGGCGGCAATCTCATCGACACGGCGGACTTCTACACCGCCGGTGAGAGCGAGCGCATCCTCGGCCGGCTCATCGCCAAGGCCGGCAACCGCGAACGTCTGGTGCTGACCGGCAAGTTCACCAACACGATCGACCCGAGCGACCCGAACGCCAGCGGCAACGGCCGCAAGCACATCGTCCGGGCGCTCGACGCCTCGCTCAAGCGGCTCGGCACCGACTACCTCGACCTCTACCTGCTGCACACGTGGGACCGGATCACCCCGGTCGAGGAGGTCGTGCAGACCTTCGACGACCTGGTCCGGGCCGGCAAGATCCGCTACGCGGGCCTGTCCGACACCCCGGCCTGGTACGCGGCGCGGGCGCAGACGTACGCCGAAGCTCACGCCCTGACCCCGATGGTCAACCTCCAGCTCCCGTACGCCCTCAACAACCGCGGTATCGAGCCCGAGTTCGCGCCGATGGCGCAGACCCTGGGCATCGGCATCACGGCCTGGAGCCCTCTCGCGGGCGGGCTGCTCAGCGGCAAGTACCGGGCCGGCGCCTCGGCCGAGGGCCGCCTGGCGGGCACCGAGATCAGCGCCCGCGACCAGAAGATCATCGACGCCCTGGACGGCGTGGCGACCGAGCTCGGCCGCCCGATGGCCCAGGTGGCGATCAACTGGACCGTCACCCAGCCCGGCATCGCCTCGGCCATCGTCGGCGCCTCCAGCGCGGCCCAGCTCAAGAGCAACATGGCCGCCCTGAACTTCGAGCTGCCGGACGAGGCCCGCAAGCTCCTGGACGACGCCAGCGCCCCGGAGACCCCGGCGCTGTACTCGATGTTCACGCCCGAGTACCAGTCCTGGATCGTCAGTCCCGGCCTGGCCATCGGCGACAAGCCGGCGGGATACGCTCGGCCGGTGATGAACGCGGCGGCCCGGTGACCCGCACCCTGACCCCCAAGGGGGAACAGACCCGCCGCCGCATCGTCTCCGGTGCGGCGGCGGAGCTGCGTGAGCGCGGCGTCGACGAGGTACGCCTTGAGGACGTCATGGCCCGCACCGGCACCAGCAAGAGCCAGCTCTTCCACTACTTCCCCGACGGCAAGGAGGGCCTGCTGCTGGCCGTGGTGCAGCAGGAGGCCGACCAGGTGCTGGCCGACCAGGAGCCCTACCTGAGCCACCTGACCTCGTGGGAGGCCTGGGGCCAGTGGCGTGACCGCGTGGTCGACCGCTACGTCTCCCAGGGCGACAGGTGCCCGCTGCGGGGCCTGCTCGGCGACACCGGACGGCGCGCCCCCGCGGCCCGGGCCGTGCTGACCGGCCTGATGGACCAGTGGCAGGCCGCCCTCGCCACCGGAATCCGTCAGATGCAGGAAAGCCACGAGATCTCCGGCGAAGTCGACGCGACGAAGGCGGCGGCGGGCCTGATCGCCGGCATCCAGGGTGGCGTGCTGCTGCTGAGCAGCACGGGCCGTACGGACTATCTCGAATCCGCCGTCGACCTCGCGATCGACGGACTCAAGCGGGGCGCCTGAACGTCCCGTACCACTGGAGCCGGGCCAGCTCCCGCGCGACCGCGCCGTCCTCCGCGGGCGCGCCGGAGGCCACCTGGTGGGCGATGGCCTGCATCCCGCCGTAGATCATGAGCCGGCCGGCCGCGACCGGCTCCAGATCGGCCGTCGTGCGCCCGGCTTCCTGCTCGGCCGTCAGCAGCCGCGTGGCCAGCGCGGCGAACTGGTCGAGCTGACCCGCCCACGCCTCGCGCACCGCCTCGTCGTACGCCGTCACCTCGAGGACGGCGGCCAGCGCGGCCGGCCGTTCCCGGTAGAACCGGATCACGTCGGCCATCGTGCGCTCGAACGACTCCAGCGCGTCCGGCGCGGCCGGATCCCACGCCCGCATGATGGCGTACGCCGCTCCGGCCAGACTTCCCGCGAGGCTCAGCGCCAGCTCGCTCTTGTCGCGGAAATGCAGGTAGAACGTCGATCGGGCGACACCGGCCTCGGCCGCTATGCGCTGCACCCCGAGCTCGGTGAAGGTGGCGCCGCCGGCCAGCAGGCGCTCGGTGGCGGCCACGATCCACGCCTGGACGGCGGCGCGCCGGCCGGGCCCGGCCGAGGGGCGGCGTGTGGTGGACGGCATTGCACGATCCTAGATCGCCCCATGTACGGTTTCTCGCGTCGGACACAGTGTCCGACATAGTGTCTCCACGGGAGGACCCACCATGACGACGGTGATGCTCGTACACGGGGCCTGGCACCAGCCCAGCACCTGGTCGAAGCTCCAGAAGGAGCTGCACGGGCTGGGATACGAGACGGTCACCCCGGCCCTGCCGAGCGCCGGCGCCGACCCCACGGGTGACGTGCACGACGACGCGGCCGTGATCCGTGAGGCGCTGGACGCGATCGACGGCCGGGTCGTCGTCGTGGCCCACTCCTACGCCGGCATCCCGGTCTCCGAGGCCGCGTCCGGTGTCGAGCGCGTCATCTTTCTGGCCGCCTTCATGCCCGACGCCGGCGAGTCGATGTACACGCTGCTGGGCATCCCCGCGCCGGACGAGATCCCGGCCGGGCTCTTCCCGCTGCCGGCCGACCCGCGCAACGCGCTCTACCACGACGTCCCCGGCGCCGAGGCCGAGGCGGCCCTGAAGGACCTCGTCGGCCAGACCCACGCGTCGTTCGCCACCCCGGTCGACCGGGCGGTCTGGCACGACGTGCCGTCCACCTACATCGTCTCGGACGACGACCGCTCGATCCCGGTCGAGTTGCAGAACGAGCTCGCCAAGCGGGCACAGGACGTACGCCACCTGGCGAGCTCGCACTCACCGCACCTGTCGATGCCCGCCGAGCTGGCGAAGGTCATCGACGAGATCGTCAGTGCGGACTGACCTTGACCTGAGCGTCGTCGAACCACGCGGCCTCGCGGAGAGTGGCCAGCAGCCGCTCCCGCCCGGCCGCGTCCTGCCGGTCGATGAAGAGCACCCCGTCGAGATGGTCGGTCTCGTGCTGGATGCAGCGGGCCAGCAGCCCGGCCCCGACCACCTGCACGGGGTCACCGTGCTGGGTGTAGCCCTTGGCCGCCACGTTCAGGCGGCGCTTGGTGTCGAGGTAGATGCCCGGGATCGACAGGCAGCCCTCGGGCCCGTCCTGCTCCTGCTCGTCCGGGAACTCCAGCACCGGGTTGATCAGGTGATCGAGCTTGGCGTCGTTGCCCGGCAGGTCGGGGTTGATCGCGAAGACCCGCAGCCCCACACCGATCTGCGGGGCGGCCAGCCCGGCGCCGCGCGAACCGGCCAGGGTCTCGTTGAGATCACGCACGAGCGTGCGCAGCTCGGCGTCGAAACTGGTGACGGGGTCGGCGACCCGGCGCAGCACCGGATCGCCGACTTTCCGGATGGACACAACGGTCATGGGAGAAACGTACCTCCGCTTTCCTAACTGGCTGTGAAGCTCTTGAACTGGCCGGCGCCGAAGCTGCGCAGGGTGCCGAGGTTGTAGGCGTAGCCGGTGCAGCCGGCGCCGGTCCAGGCCTGGACGTCCTGGACGTTCGACCAGCCGACGAGCAGGGTGGCGGTGGACGGGAAGGCCGTGCACGAGCCGTCCGGGTCGGCGTAGTTGGCCACCGGGGCCGTTCCGTTGTAGAAGGTCAGACCCGAGTTCCAGTCCGGCGTGGCCGCGGCGGCGGGGCTGGCCACGAGACCGGCGGCGACGATCGCGGCGGCCAGGGTGACGGTCCTGCGCATATTGATGCCTCCTAGAGACGGTTTGCCCTTTTGAACGGATCGAACCAGCCGAAGTTCAAAAAGATCTCAGGGAGGTACGCCCCGGCGGTCACGCCGTGATCGGCAGCGTCGCGGCGATCGGCCAGGCCACCAGCAGCGATCCGGCCAGCGCGATCGCCCAGGCCGGCGCTCCCAGGCGGTTGAGCAGCGCGCTCCACCCGGCCTGGAGCACCAGCAGGACGGCCAGCAGCGGCACGACCAGCAGTAGGAACCCGTTGGTCAGGCCGAGCGTGGCCGCGGCGGTCAGGGCGGCCACGGTGGCCGCCGAGACGGCGAGGACGCCGAGCGTGCTGCCGCGGCTGAGCCGCTCACCGGCGTACGAGAGAACCGCGAAGCCCGCCCAGACCACCGGAAGCAGCCACCACCGGGACCCGGCCGGCCAGACGTTGGTGAAGCCGAGCTGCAAGGGCACGACGATCGTCACCGCGGCGTAGAGGACGAGCACCAGCGCCCCGGGAGCCCACCGAGGTCTCTCCCGCGGGGCCACGACGAGCAGCAGACCGCCGAAGAGGAACGTGAAGGCCACCGCGTAGTCGCCCGAGTCGAGCGGGAACCACGACGTCGGCACCACGGCCGCCACCAGCGCGGCCACAACGGCCGCACCCGCGATCGGCACCAGCCGGACCGGCCGGAAACGCCCGGGCCGGGCCCGGCCCCGGAACAGCAGGCGGGCCAGTGGATAGAGCCCCACCAGCAGACCCGCGAACAGCAGACCCGCACCGGCCAGGCGCCGCAGCGGCGAGGGAATCGCGGCCTGCGCGGGCGGGGAACCGAAGTGCTGGTCGAGCCAGGCGACGGTCTCCCGGTGGGTTCCGGGCGCGTAGAGGATGGAGATGTGCTCCACGCCCGGGATCGTCTCGGCCCGGCTGTCGGCGATCCGGGAGGCGGCGTCGGCCGCCGTGGCCCGGAAGCCGGGGAACTCGGCCTGTCCGACCAGCATCAGCAGGTTCTTCGGGTGGCCGTCGGGCACCGAGGGCAGGGAGATCGCGACGGTCGCCACCACCTCGGGATGAGCGGCCGCGTAGGCGGCGACCGCCGTGGCGCCCATCGAGTGGCCCACCAGGGCGATCCGGGCGGTGTCCACATCGCGCAGTCCGCGCAGGTGCCGGACCGCCACGTCGAGGTCCTCCTGAAGGGCGGCGTTGCCGGTGCGCGGCCGCGCGTTGGCCCCGTGCCCGGCGAAGTCGAGCAGGACCACCACATAGCCCCGGGCGGCCAGGGTGTCGCCGAACTGCGCCATCAGCTTGGCCGAGCCGGCATAGCCGTGGGCGACCACGACACCGGGCCGCCGCTCCCCCGGTTTCAGGCCCGCCGGATGAACCTCGTGGAGCGGCACCCCGGCGACCACGGCCCGGCCGGGCGTCGCCTCGCCGCCGGCCGAGGCCAGGAAACCGAGCCCGGTGGCCGCGAGGACCGCCGCGACCAGCGCCACTATGAAGATCCGCCCGCCTGAAAGCACAAGCGACGGTATCGAGCGCGGGCCCGTCGGCGCACTCCCGGAAACGTGCCGTCAGGAGCGCTCGACGAGGCGGGCGATGTCCTGGCGTGAGCTGACCGACAGCTTGTGGAACAGGTTGCGGATATGGGTCTCGACGGTCTTGCGGCTGAGGTAGAGCTCGGCGGCTATCTCGGCGTTGGTGCGGCGGTCGGTGACGAGCCGGGCGATCTGAAGCTCGCGGGCGGTGAGGCTGGCCAGGCCGTCGAGCTCGGGCGCGCCGCGCGCGGTCCGGTGGTGGATGCTCCGGTCGCCGAGACGGCGAAGGTCCCGTTCGATCTCGGCCACCCGGCGCGGGGCCCCACAGCGGTCGTAGACGGCCCGGGCCAGCAGTAGCTGTTCGCGCGCGTGTGAGCGGTCGCCGGCGGCTTCGAGGGCCCGTGCAGCGAGACGCCGGGCGGCGGCGCCATCGAGGACACGGTGAGCGGCCGCGACGGCACGGCCGCCGTCCACAGGTCCGATCGCACGGCCGCCATCCGCGGGCGCGGCGTCCACGGTCGCGGCGTCCACGGTCGCGGCGTCCACGGTCGCGGCGGACAGGGCCAGTTCGGCGGCCGTGTGATGGCGGCCCTCGTGCAGCGCCACCTCGGCGAGGGCCAAGGGGGTGGCGGCCCCGGTGGGCCGGCCGAGCTGGAGCAGGCAGCGGGTCCGGAGCTCGTTGACGCCGGGGCGCAGCGGGGCCGGCAGGTGCGCCTCGGCCGGCAGGGCCTGTTCGGCCGGGCCGGGCTCGCCGGATTCCAGGAGGGCGGCGGCGAGGGCGGCCCGCGCCCAGACGGCGGGCAGGGTCATTCCGGTGTGGAGGGTGACGCTCTCCTCGGCGGCCGTGCGGGCCAGGGTGAAATCGCCGCAGGTCGTGGCGACGGTGGAGCGGGCCAGCAGCACCCAGCCGAGCATCGACGGGTTTCCGGTGGCCCGGGCCACCTCGATCGCCTCGTCGAGCAGGGACTCCGCCTCGGGGAGCCGGCCGAGGGCGGCCCGCACCAGCCCGGCCCAGAACATCACGGGCACGTGATGCCCGGACAGGGCGAGGGCGCGCTCGGCGTGCCGTTCCGCTTCGGCGAGACGTCCCGCGAAAAGTTCGGCCGCGGCCAGCCGGGCCGGCATCGGATCGGGCGCGCACCCGATCTGCTCGTCGGTGAGGGCGTCGACCAGCGCGGACGCCTCAGCGCAGGCCGCACCACCGCTCCGGCTGCCGGCGAAGGCAGCACTCACGGCCAGCCCGACCGCGGCCTCCGCCGACGGGACGGCGGGTGGCGACGACCGGGGTGGGGTCGCTTCGGTGTGAGCTCGGCGGGACCACTCCAGTGCCCCCTCGTAGTCCAGGCGGAACAGGTGGTCCTGGGCCAGCGCGCCGAGGAAACGCGCGTCCCCCTTCTCCAGGAACGCCGTCTCCAGCCGGCGACTGGCCTCGTCGTGGTGGCCCAGCGTGTGTTCGAGCCCGGCGCACGCGGCGATCAGCGAAGGATCGCCGGGGCGCAGATCGAGCGCGCGCACCAGCGCCGACCGTGCCTCCGTGAGGCGGCCGGCCGCGCCCAGCGCGCGGCCCCTCGCCTCCCACAGGTCCGCGTCGTCCTCGGTCAGCAGGGCGATCGCCGCCTCGTACCACGCCGCCGCCTCGGCCGGGGCCCTGCCGACCACGTCGTCGCCGGCCGCCCTCAGCACGGCCACCGCCTCCCGGTCGCCCCGGCGTGCGGCGTGGACCAAGTGGTGGGCCCGGCCCGCCGGCGGAACACCCCGCTCGCGCAACGCGCCGGCCACCCGCTCGTGCGCTCCGACCCGCCATGCCCGCGGCGCCGCGTCGTACACCGCCCGGCGCAGCAGCGGATGGCGGAACCGGAACCGCCTGGGCGCCTCGCCCGGCCGGATCAGGTCGCGCGACTCCAGCTCGTCGATCGCCTCGGCCACCTCGCGCTCGCCGGCCGGTACCGCCGCCGCGGCCAGCTCCAGCAGGAACGGGTCACCGGCGACCGCCGCGCCCTCCAGCACCCGCCTCGTCACCCGGTCGAGCAACGCCAGCTCGTCCGCGATGGCGGCGGCCACGGCGGCCGGGACCTCGTGGTCGCCCTCGCCGCCTCCGTCGCGGTTTCCGGTCGTACGGGGCGAGCGGGCCAACTGCCGCAGATAGAACGGATTCCCGCCGCTCTCGGCGTAGACCGCGGCCGCGCGGTCGCCGATCAGCTCCCGGGCGCCGTCCAGGCTGAGCGGCCCCAGATCGAGACGCGTCACCCCGGTCAGGCCCGCCGCCAGCCGGGCCGGCGTCTGCCGCGGCCGCGCCGCCATGGCCAGCAGCACCGGCCCGGCCGGTGGGCGCCGCAGCAGCGCGCAGATCAGCTCGGCCGACCCCGAATCGGCCCAGTGCAGGTCGTCCAGGACGAGCACGACCGGCCCCTTCGCCGCGAGCGTCTCCAGCAGCCGCCGCATCGCCCGATGTGTGCGATAGCGGGGATCGCCAAGGGCCGGCGGCCGGTCGCCGGCCGGCACCGACGGCAGCACCTCAGCCAGGTCCGCGTCCGCGAGCCCGTCCGGCGCCGCCGCGCGCAGATATTCGTCGAGGGCGTCCACGAACAGCCAGAACGGCAGGTCCCGTTCGTATTCCGACGCGCTCCCGGTGAGCACCAGCATCCCCCGCGCATCAGCCCGCGCGGCCACCTCGGCCAGCAGCCGGCTCTTGCCGATGCCCGGCTCGCCGGCGACCAGCACCGCCCGCGCCGGCGGCGCGGCGAGCGCGTCCGGCCCCGCCCGCGCCGGCCGGGACGGCGGCGGCGCGGTGAGCGCGTCCAGCTCGGCGCCGAACCGCGCGAGTTCGGCGTCGCGCCCGATCAGGGTGCCCGCGTGCACGACCTCAGGGTCGCACCCCGATGTCGGCCGGCGCCACGGTCGCCAGGCTCGGGGTTGTGCCTGTCTTCCTGCTCCACAACCGTCACGGCGCCGCCGACTGCGGCGTGGTCTTCGCCGCGTTCCGGGGCTTCGCGTCGCCGCTGCGGGACACGGCCGCGCTCGCCTCCTGCCGCGGCGGCGGGCACGAGATCTGGTGGCTGGCCACGGCTCCCGATGAGCCGGCGGCACTCGGGCAGCTGCCGCCCTTCGTCGCCGCGACCAGCACCGCCGTCCGGGTTCACCGCACCCATTTCTCGCTCTGAGGAGGAACGATGCTCGCCGAGACCGGCCTGGGCCTCTCGATCGTCTGCGCCGGACTGTGGTCCGGCCTGCTGCTGACCCTGACCACGATCCTGCACCCGATCTACGCCGCCGAGGACGGCCGCGGCTTCGCCCGTCAACTGCGCGCCTTTCTGCCGACGGCCCGCCGCTCGCCGACGAACTACGCGCTGGTCGGCGGGCTCGTCCTGGCGCCCGTCCTCGCCCTGATCGGCCTGCGCGGCGACGCGTCCGGCGCGCCGTTCGTCCTCACGGCGGTGGGGCTCGCCCTGACCGTGGCCGGCCCGCTGCTGGTCTCGAACCGCCTGTCGGAGCCGCTCTACGACGTGATTCTCGGCTGGGACCCGGAAGCGGTGCCGGCCGGCTGGCAGCGGACCCGCGGCCGCTACTTCACCCTGAACTGGATCCGCGCGATGCTCACCTGGGCGGCGTTCGCCCTCTTCCTGTCGGCCGCCTTCGTCCACGCGACCTGGCCGTAGCCATGTCCGGGACCGTGCGCTTCCTGCTGATCTTCGGGGTGGCCTGGCTGGCCCTCGACCGGCTCGTGACCTCGCCGCCGTCACTGCCGGCCACCGTGGCCGCGCTGGCCACCGCTTCGGCCGTCCTCGTCCTCGGCCTTCGCTACCTGCTGGGCCAGCCCTTCTCGCGGGTGCCGGTGCTTCTGGGCCTGCGCATCCGGCCGTCCACGGCCCGCGCCTGCCTCGTGGCCACGCTGATCGGCGCCCTCGTGATCGCCACCTATCTCGGTGGCGCCGCCCTGCTCGACGTGCGCCTCACCCTCCGGCCGAACTGGCCCGCCGTCCTTGTGGCGGCCCTGCTCTTCCACGGCGCCGCCGAGGAGCTGGTCTGGCGCGGCTTCGCCTTCGGGCATCTGCGCCGGCGGGCCCGCTTCGGCCGCGCGGTGGCCCTGTCCATCCCGCTGATCGCCCTGACCCACGTGCCCATCCTGATCACCTCGGGCCCCATGGTCGGCCTGCTGGCCCTGACCAGCGCCGCCGTGACCTGCGTGCCGTTCGCCTGGCTGTGGGAGCGCGGCGGGCACTCGATGTGGCCCCCGGCGATCGTCCACGGCCTGGTCGGCACCTGGCAGTTGTGGGAACGCACCTATCCCCCGCAGTTCACCGTGCTCGTCGTGACGCGAGCATCCTCGTGCCGCTGCTGGCCTTCCTGCATCGACCTTCCAGGCGTACGGACAAAATATTTCATTGATGTGTCCAACTATTGCGGCCATGTGACGGGAAGCGGAATGATGACCGTCAATCGGTTCCCCTCCATCCCCACGGAGTCCCCATGCGCCTCACCCGTCGCACGCTGCTGTCCGCGACCGCCGCCGGCTCCGCCGCGGCCCTGCTGAGCGAGGCCGGCGGCGGCCCGGCCCGGGCCGCCTCCCCGCCGGGCGACGTCGTCGGCAAGATCAGCGTCGGCTATCAGGGGTGGTTCTCGTGCCCGGGCGACGGCGCGCCGATCGGCGGCTGGTGGCACTGGAGCCGCGACCGCTTCCAGCCGCCCTCACCGAGCAACACGACGATCGTGTCGTGGCCCGATCTGCGGGACTTCACCCACACCTATCCGACCGCCTATCCCCCTCTGGGCAACGGCGGCCCGGCGGCGCTGTTCTCCTCGTACGACCAGCAGACCGTCGACACGCATTTCGCGTGGATGCGCACCTACGGCATCGACACCGCCGCCCTGCAACGGTTCAACCCGGTCGGCGACGAGGGGCCCACCCGCGACGCGATGGCGGTCAAGGTGCGCACGGCGGCCGAGGCGACAGGCCGCAAGTTCTACATCATGTACGACGTCACGGGCTGGACGAACATGCAGTCCGAGCTGAAGACGGACTGGACCACCAAGATGTCCGCGCACACCGCTTCGGCCGCCTACGCACGGCAGAACGGCAAGCCGGTCGTCTGCGTCTGGGGCTTCGGCTTCGACGACGACGGCCGCCCGTTCGCGCCGGCGGCCTGTCTCGACGTCGTCAACTGGCTGAAGGCGCAGGGCTGCTACGTCATCGGCGGCGTGCCGACCTATTGGCGTGAGGGCAAGAACGACAGCCGCACCGGCTTCCTCGACGTCTACCACGCCTTCCACATGCTGTCGCCGTGGATGGTCGGCCGCACCGGCACACTCGACGGCCTCGACTGGTTCCTGTCCAATGTGAACACCGCCGACCAGGCCGACTGCAACGCCCACGGCATCGACTATCAGCCGTGCGTGCTCCCCGGCGACCTGTCCTCCGGCCATCGCCGGCACGGCGATTTCTACTGGCGCAGCATCTACAACATGGTGCGGCTGGGCGCCCAGGGCCTCTACGTGTCGATGTTCGACGAGTTCAACGAGGGCAACCAGATCGCCAAGACCGCCGAGACGGCCGCCTCGGTGCCGGCCGGCACGGGCATCCGCGCGCTCGACGAGGACGGCACCTTCTGCTCGTCGGACTACTACCTGCGCATCACCACCGACGGCGGCCGCATGTTGAAGGGACAGCTGGCGCTCACGGCCGTACGGCCGACTCAGCCGGCGCTGACGACGCCACCGCAACCCACCGGAGATCTCGCCGCCGGCAAGGCGGTCAGCGCGAGCAGCAGCAACGGCGGTTTCGCGGCGGCCAACGCCGTCGACGGCAGCGCCACCACCTATTGGGAGAGCGGCGGCGCGTTCCCGCAGTGGTTCGAGGTCGACCTCGGCGCCGCCCACGCCGTCACCCGTCTCGTCCTGCGCCTGCCCGCCGGCTGGGAACGCCGCACCCAGAGCATCGCCGTCCAGGGCGGCCCCGCCACGACGTACACCTTCGACCCCGCCTCCGGAAACACCGTGACCATCACGCTTCCCGGCACGGCGGTGCGCAATCTCCGGCTCACCTTCGGCGCAAACTCGGGCTGGCCGGCGGCGCAGATCTCCCAATTGCAGGTGTACGCCGACAGCACGCCCCCGCCCGCCGGCGACCTCGCCCGCGGGCGACCGGCCACGGCGAGCGCCTCGGTGCAGAACTACACCCCCGGCAACGCGGTCGACGGCGACGCCGGCACGTATTGGGAAAGCGGCAACAACGCCTTCCCGCAATGGATCCAGGTCGACCTGGGCGCCACGACCACGGTCTCCCGCGTCGTGCTCAAACTGCCGCCCTCGTGGGGCGCGCGCACGCAGACCATCGCCCTCACCGACGGCACGACGACGCTGTCGGCCGCCGCCCCGCGCGCCTTCGACCCCGCCCGCGGCAACACGGTGACCGTCACGTGCCCGCCCACGCAGGCGCGCTACGTCCGAGCGACCTTCACCGGCAACACGGGCTGGCCGGCCGGCCAGCTCTCGGCCCTGGAGGCCTACTCCTCCTGACCGGCTGCCTCCTCCTGACCGGCCGCCTTCTTCAGGCGGTCGAGAGCGCCCGTCCAGTACGCCTCGTAGCGGGCCACCCACGGCGCCATGGCCCGCGACATCGCGTCGGCGTCGATGGCGTACAGCTGATGGCGCCCCTGCCGGGTGGCGGTGACCAGACCCGCCGCCCGCAGGGCCATCAGATGCTTGGAGATGCCGGAGGTCACCAGCCCCGGAAACTGCGCCGACAGCTCGCTCACGCTGAGCGTGCCACGCTCGGCGAGCAGATCGAGGATGCGCCGCCGGGTCGGGTCGGCCATCGCCCGGAACAGCTCCTCCTCAGTCACCGCCACCCACTGCCACGGCCAGGCGCGACAGGACCTGGTGTTTGCCGGCGCCGCGCTCGTACGCCTCGGCCGTGCCCTGCCAGTCCGCCTTGCCGATCCCCGCGAACCCGTCGTGCACCAGCGAGACCCGCGTCCCGCCGGTGACCGCCTCCAGCGCGACGACCAGCCGGCCCGGATGCACCCACCCAGCGTCCTCCTCGAGCCAGGAGAGGACCAGCCGTCCCTCGGGCACGAGCTCCAGCACCACCCCGCTGATCCAGGTCTCCCCGTCGCCGCCGGGCATCCGATAGGCCCCGCCGACCCGCAGATCGATCTCGACCTCGGGCGAGAGCCACTCCCGCAGCCCGTCGGCGGTGGACAGCCAGCGCCACACCGCACTCGGCGGCCGGGGGATCTCGATGGAACGCGCAACCTCAGGCATAATGTATTACCGTAGGGTAAGACGTTAGAGCGGTCAATGTCCCGGGATCAGTGCAACGATGAGGGGCGTGTATGAGCCCTACTGGGACACCACCGGCGCGGGGAAGACGTTCACGCATCCCGTCGACTTCTCGTGGCTGCCCGCCGGGTCACGCATCGTCGACTACGGCTGCGGCTACGGGCGGGTCACCGCGCTCGCCCGCGAGCACGGGTTCGCCGACGTCGAGGGGTTCGACCCGTCGGCGGCGCTGATCGAGCGGGCCCGCCGCGACCACCCCGGGCTTCCGTTCCACGTGCTGACCGACCCGCCGCGGCTGCCCCACGCGGACGGCAGCGTCGACGCCGTGCTGCTGATCGCCGTCCTGACCTGCGTCCCGTCGGAGGACGACCAGCGTGCCCTGATCGCCGAGCTGGCCCGCGTCCTGCGCCCGGGCGGCCTCCTCTACGTCAGCGACCTGCTGCTCCAGGTCGACGACCGCAACATCGCCCGCTACGAGCGCGACGCCGGCACCCACGGCCCGTACGGCACGTTCCGCACCGACGACGGCGCCGTCCTGCGCCACCACAGCGCCGACTGGCTGGAAAGCCTGATCCTGTCCCGTTTCGCCACCGCCGCGACGTGGGAGGTGGAGGTCGAGACCATGAACGCCCACCCGGCCACGGCTCTGCAACTGGTGGCCCGCAAGACGCGCCTGCCCTAGTTTTCGCCGACCGGGGGCTGAAGGACGCAGAACTCGTTGCCGTCGGGATCGGCGAGCACGTGCCAGCTCCAGCCGTCCTCCACGATCGGCTCGTCCGTGACCCGCCGGGCGCCGAGCGCCGTCACCCGCTGCGTCTCAGCGGCCAGATCGGGCACGCGCAGATCCAGATGCAGCCGGTTCTTGGCGATCTTGGGCTCGGGGACCCGCTGGAGCAGCAGTTCGACGCCGGGCCCGTCCGCGGGCCGCAGCTGCCGATAGCGCCCGGACGAGCTGGGCTCGGCCCGATATCCCAGCACGCCGCACCAGAAGGCGCCCGACCGTTCCAGGTCGGAGCAGTCGAGGACCACCACCAGTTCCACGTCTTCCGACCCTAGTCCTGAAAGGCGACCAGGTGCCGTTCCCGCGCGCGGGTCAGGTGGATCCGCATGGCCTGCTCGGCGGCGTCGGGGTCGGAGCGCTCGATGGCGGCGGCGATGAGCTGATGTTCGTCGTTGGTGACGGCGGTCTGGGCGTACGGGAAATAGCGCCTGTGCAGATGCAAGTGGGAGTGCAGCCGGGTGATGGTCTCGCGCAGCAGCGGGCTTCCGGAGGCCTCCGCGATCAGGTCGTGCAAGTGGGCGTCCAGCGCCGTGAACGCCGCGTGCCACTGGCGTTCGTCGCCGCCCTCTATCGTCCGGGCCGCCTCGACGGTCAGGGTGGAGCGCTGCTCCGGGGTCGCCCTCGACGCGGCCCAGCGGGCGGCCGCGCACTCCAGCAGCAGGCGCATGTCGAACATGTCGTTGAACTCGGCGCGGGTCAGCAGCGGGCTCACCGTATATCCGGCCAGGGGGCGTTTGCGGACCAGGCCCTCGGACTCCAGCCGGGCCAGGGCCTCCCGCACGGGCGTCGGTGAGACCTCCAGGTCGCGGGCCAGGGCGTCGATGTTGACCCGGTCGCCCGGCTTCATGACGTGTTCGAGCACGGCCGAGCGGAGCGTGTCGTAGACATCGTCGCCCAGCGTGGAGCGCTTGAGCCTTGGCAGCGTCATGGAGCCACTCTTCCTGAGGTCTTGACGGTCCGGCATGTGACCCGGTACACATCCAGGAAACATCCTATAGGATCTACGAAGTTGAGAGGAAGCCGGATGAGTCTCGTGCGGCGTCTCGGCACCGGCGTCGCCCTCGTGGCGATCGTCGCGTCGGCCGGATGCACCAAGAAGAGCGACAACGAGCAAGCAGCGTCAGGTAAGACCCCCGACCAGGTGAAGATCGCGCTGGTGCCGGGTGGTGCCCATCCCTACTTCCAGCCCTGGAAGACGACCGCGGCCGATGCCAAGAGCGAGTTCAAGCTCGCCGACGTCACCTTCAACGAGACCTCCGGCTGGGACCAGACCAAGCAGAACGACGTCGTGAAGTCCCTCGCGGCGCAGGGCTACAACGCCTTCGGGATCTTCGGGGTGGCCCCGGAGAACATCAACTCCACCTTCGAGGACCTCAAGCGCCAGGGCTTCGCCGTGGGCAGCCTCGCCTCGTGCCCGGCCGGCGACGTCGACAAGGCCGACTTCTGCCTCTCCACCGACGTGCAGGAGGCCGCCTACAAGGCCGCCAAGGCCGCCATCGACTCGATCGGCGGCAAGGGCAATCTGGTCCACCTGACCGGCAACAAGGTCGACTCGAACACGCAGCGGCGCATCGCCGGCGTCGAGAAGGCGGTCGGTGAGACCGGCGGGCAGGTGAAGATCCTCCAGGTCGTCACCGACATCGACACCGACCTGCAGACCGCGCAGAAGGCCGTGGCCGACCTGCTCGCGGCCAAGGGCTCGCAGATCAACGCGATCGTCAACACCGCCTACAACCCGGCCGTGGCCAGCGCCGAGGGCGTCAAGCAGGCCAAGCTGCCGATCAAGGTGATCGCGATCGACGACGACAAGACGATCCTCGACGGCATCAAGGACGGCTCGGTCGCCGGCACCGTCCTGCAGAACCCGGTGGGACAGGCCCTCGTCGGGTCGTACGCGCTGATGAAGCTCTCCGGCGGCTGCACGATGAAGGAGCCCGGCGTGACCGTCGACTCCGGCTCCTTCGTGGTCACCAAGGCCGAGGTCGAGACGTACGAGAAGGATCGCACCGCCAAGACCGACGAGCTCCGCAAGGCGTTCGACGACCAGTACCTCGCCTGCAACTAAGGAGCTTTCGTGCCCGTCATCACCCACGCCGAGGCGTACCTCGTCGACGTGCCCGTCGAGACGTTGCGCACCGACGCCCTCCAGACGTTCCTGGCGCAGGAGACGGTGTTCGTCGAGATCCGTACGGACGACGGCGGCGAAGGCACCGGCTACACGTACACGATCGGCACCGGCGGCACCGCCGTGCTCGCGCTGCTGCGCGACTATCTGCTGCCCCGGCTGCCGGGCCAGGACCCGCGGCGGGTCGAGGCGGTGTGGCGGGATCTCTTCCTGCACACGAAGGCGACCACGGTCGGCGCCATCACGTCCCTGGCGCTGGCCGCTGTCGACACCGCGCTGTGGGACCTGCGCTGCAAGGAGGCCGGTCAGCCGCTGTGGGTGCTGGCGGGCGGGGCCAAGGACCGCATTCCCTTGTACGACACGGAGGGCGGCTGGCTCCAGCTCACCACCGAGGAGCTGGTATCCGGCGCGCTCACCAGCAAGAAGGCGGGGTGGCCGGGCATCAAGATGAAGGTGGGCCGGTCACCCCGCGAGGACGCGGAAAGGCTGGCGGCCGTCCGCGACGCGGTCGGCCCCGGCTTCGACGTCATGCTCGACGCCAACCAGGCGCTGACCGCCAGCGACGCGATCCGCCGGGCCCGGCTGCTCGAACCGTACGACCCGTACTGGTTCGAGGAGCCGCTGCCGGCCGAGGACGTGGCCGGGCACGAGGCCCTGTCCCGCAACACGACGATCCCGGTCGCCGTGGGCGAGTCCATGTACGCGCCGGGCCAGTTCGCCGAGTACGTGCGCCGCGGCGCGGCCGGGGTCGTCCAGGTCGACGTGGCCCGGATCGGCGGCATCACCCCGTGGCTGAAGGTGGCGCACCTGGCCGAGGCGGCCAACATCGTGGTCTGCCCGCACTTCCTGATGGAGCTGCACATCAGCCTGTGCTGCGCCGTGCCCAACAGCCGCTATCTCGAGCACATCCCACAGTTGCGGACCATCACCAGCGACGAGATCGCCGTGGCGGACGGCCACGCGCTCGCCCCGTCGGCGCCCGGGCTCGGCATCGCCTGGGACCGCGACGCCATCGACGACCGGAGGACGCGATGACGGCGGTCGCGGCCGCTCCCCGGGCCCGGCGGATGCCCCTCTGGGCCAACCCGCGCCTGGGCCTGGTGGTGCTGCTGATCGCGCTGGTCATCCTGTTCACCGCGCTGCGGCCCGCGTTCATGGACACGCAGCTGACGCTCGTGCCCATGCAGGCCGACATCAGCGTCTACGTGGTGGTCGGCCTGTCCCAGCTCATGGTCCTCTCGCTCGGGCACATGAACATGGCGGTCGGCCGGATGGCCGCCACCAGCGCCTTCGCCATGGGCCTGGTCCACGACAAGCTCGGCTTCGGCCTCGTCCTGAGCCTCGCGGCCGGGCTGCTGGTCGGGGCCGCGCTGGGCGCGCTGGCCGGGCTCATCATCTCGCGGACCGGCGTGAACTCGTTCGTGGTCACCCTGGCCATGGACTTCGCGCTGGTCGGCCTCATCACCATCCTCTACACCGGCGTCACCGGCGGCGTCGCCTTCCCCACGATGCCGGCCGGCATGGAGGCGCTGCGGTTCGACACGTTCGCCGACTACTGCCTGGGCGACGTCTGCGGTCCCCGGATCCCTCTGGTGGTCCCGTTCGCGGTCGCCGCCGCGCTGCTGGCCGGTCTGCTCTTCCGCCATGCGCGGCTCGGCCGGGAGATGCTGATGACCGGCTCGAACCTGCGGGCGGCCGAGCTCTCCGGCATTCCCACCCGGGCCCGCGTCGTGCAGGCGCACGCCCTGAGCGGCCTGGTCGCCGGTCTCGCCGGCTTCCTCCTCGCCGCCAACAACGGCGCCTTCTCGGCCAGCATCGGCGACGGCTTCCTGCTGCCGTCCTTCCTGGCACCCGTACTCGGCGGCACGCTGCTGGCCGGCGGCGCGGTCAGCGTGCTCGGCACGGTTCTGGGCGCCACCCTCACCCAGGTCATCTACAAGGGCCTCAACCTGTTGCAGTTCCAGCTCGACCAGCTCCAGCTCTACATCGGACTCGTGCTGCTGGCCGCGCTGTCACTGGACCGCCTCCGCCACGTTCTCGCCGAGAGACGAGGGGCAAAGCCATGAAAAGCCTTTCCCGTACGCCTGAGTTCACGCTCGCCGTCATCGCCGTCCTCGGTTTCGTCGCGCTGGCCGTGGCCACCGGCGGCAACCTGCTCTCCTCGGGCACCCTGAGCGCGTTCTTCCGCTTCCTGGCCGTGCCCATCGTCATCGGGCTGTCCCAGATGGTGGTGCTGGCGGTCGGCCAGATGAACCTCTCGGTCGGCGCGCTCACCGGCCTGTGCGCGATGGTGTCGGCCTGGCTGATGCTCGAGGCCGGGCTGCCCGCCGTCCTGGCGGTGCCGGCGGCGCTGCTGCTCGGCCTGGCCGTGGGGCTGGCCAACGGCGCGCTGGTGGTGCTGACCAGAATCAACGGCTTCATCGTCACCCTGGCCACGATGACCATCATTCAGGGGCTCCGGTACGGGGTGAACGGCCCGGACACCTTTCAGGGCTACTCGGAGGGCCTCCGGGCGTACGGGAAAGCCTCGGTCCTGGGTCTGCCCCTGGTCTTTCTGACCGCGCTGGCGGTGGCCGTGCTGGTCGGGCTCTACTTCGCCCGGACGGTCAGCGGGCGCCGATTGCTCGCCAGCGGCGGAAGCCCCTTCTCGGCACGGCTTTCCGGCATCTCCAACGACCGGTCGCTGATCGTCGCCCACGGCCTCTCCGGTCTCCTGGCCGGCGTCGCGGCGGTCCTCACGGTGGCCGCCTCGGGCTCGGTCAACGCGACCATCGGCGACGACCTGCTCCTGCCGAGCTTCGCGGCGCCGATCATCGGCGGCGTGGCCCTGGCCGGTGGCATGGTGAGTGTGACCGGCACCGTCCTGGCCGCCTTCCTCATCCGGCTCGTGGACGTCATGCAGGCCCAGTTCGGCATCAACCCGCGCTGGGTCGACCTCATCATCGGCGCCGTCGTGCTGGGCGCCGTCCTGCTCGGCACGGCGCGCGAGCGGCTCACGGGAAGGCTGGCGACCACCTGATGCTGACGGCGGAGAAACTGGTCAAGACCTTTCCCGGCGTACGGGCGCTGGACGAGGCCACGCTGAAGCTGGACGCCGGAACGGTCCACGCGCTGCTCGGCGAGAACGGCGCCGGCAAGAGCACCCTGGTCAAGCTGCTGACCGGCGTCTACCGCCCGGACGGCGGCCGGATCGTGCTCGACGGCGGCGAGCAGCACTTCGGCAACCCGATGGACGCCCAGCGGGCCGGCATCGGTGTGGTGCACCAGGAACGCAACCTCATCCCGGCCTTCTCGGTGGCCGAGAACATCTCCCTGCACCATCTGCCGAGCACCGGCGGCTGGGTCGACCGGGGGCGGATGCGGGCCGAGGCCCGCCGTGTCCTCGATCTGCTGGAGGTCGACCTCGACCCGGACGCGCCGATCTCGCGGCTGTCGGTGGCACAGGCCCAGCTCGTCGAGATCGCCAAGGCGCTCAGCCTGGACAGCAAGGTGCTGCTGCTCGACGAGCCGACCGCGTCGCTGACCGGCGACGAGGCCGACCGGCTCTACACGGTCGTGCGACGGCTGCGCGACTCCGGGCACGCCGTGGTGCTGGTCAGCCACAAGCTGGAGGAGGTCTTCGCGGTGGCCGACACGGTCACCGTGCTGCGCGACGGCCGCAGCGTCACCGAGGCCGCCCCGCTCGAGGACTTCACCCAGAGCCAGGTCGTCGACCTCATGGTGGGCCGGGCGTACGAGTCGGTCTCGCTGCCCGAGCGCACGGTCTCGGCCACGGCCGAGCCGGCGCTGAGGCTCGACGGCGTCTCGACCGCGCTGGGCCACAAGGACGTCTCGCTCGAAGTGCGCCCGGGCGAGATCCTCGGCCTGTACGGGCTGGTCGGCGCCGGGCGCAGCGAGCTGGCCAAGGCCGTCCTCGGCCTGGAGCGGATCACCGGCGGCACCGTCGAGATCCACGGCAGGCCGGCCCGGATCGCCTCGGTCGGCGAGGCGCTGCGCCGCCACCGCCTCGGCTACGTGACCGAGGACCGCAAGGACGAGGGCCTGTTCCTGAAACAGCCGATCGCCCGCAACATCGCGGTCACCGTGTGGCGGCGGCTGGCCAAGGCCGGGCTCGTCGGTGACCGCGCCGAACGGAAGCTGACCGACACGTACGTGGAACGGCTCGGCATCCGGATCGCGTCGCCGCAGCAGCTGGCCGGTCAGCTCTCCGGCGGCAACCAGCAGAAGGTGAGCCTGGCCAAATGGCTGGCCGCCGACTGCGACATCCTCATCGTCGACGAGCCGACGGTGGGCATCGACGTCCGCACGAAGGCCGCCTTCCACGAGCTCATCGCCGGGCTGGCCGCGGACGGGCTGGCCCTGCTGCTCATCTCGTCCGATCTGCCCGAGACGGTGGCCCTGGCCGACCGGATCGCGGTGATGAGCGGCCTGCGGATCGTCGGCGAACTGGCCAACGACCACGACTACGCGCGGATGAGCCGGCGGATCATCCGGCTGATCCACGCCGAGACACACATCGATTCAGGAGTGAGCGCGGCATGAACCCGATCGAACGGGCCCGCATCGGCACGACCGGGGTCGAGGTGACCCGGCTGGGGCTCGGACTGGCGCCGATCGGCGGCCTCTACTCGCCGGTGAGCGAGGAGCAGGCGCACGCGACCGTCGAACGCGGATGGGACCTGGGTATCCGCTACTTCGACGTGGCGCCCTTGTACGGCAACGGTCTGACGGAGCTGCGGGCGGGCCAGGTGCTCTCGCGCAAGACGCGGTCCGAGTTCGTTCTGTCCACAAAGGTCGGCCGGTTGCTGCGGCCGGGTGACGGCGAGGACCAGGGCATCTGGGCCGAGCCCGCCGACGTCTCCCCCGTGTTCGACTTCAGCGCCGCCGGCGTGGTGACGTCGTACGAGGAGAGCCTGGCCCGTCTGGGGCTGGACCGGGCCGACATCGTGCACCTGCACGACCCGGACGACCATTTCACGGCGGCCTCGGGCGAGGCGCTGCCGCAGCTGGTGAAGATGCGCGCCGAGGGCCGGATCGGTGCGGTGTCGGCCGGCATGAACCAGTCGGCGATGCTGGCCGACTTCGTGCGCACCGGCCAGCTGGACAGCGTGCTGCTGGCCGGGCGGTACACGTTGCTGGACCGGTCGGGCGCCGACGAGCTGCTGCCGCTCTGTCTTTCCCGTGGCGTGTCGGTCATCGCGGCCGGCGTGTTCAACTCGGGGCTGCTGGCCGACCCGTCGCCGGACGCCACCTTCGACTACGCGCCGGTCGACCCCGCGACCCTCGAACGGGCCCTCGAGATGCAGCGGATCTGCGCGGAGCACCGGGTTCCGCTACGGGCGGCCGCTCTTCAGTTCCCGTTCCGCCATCCGGCCATCGCGTGCGTGCTCGTGGGGGTCCGGTCGCCGGCCGAGGTCGAGGACGCGGTCAAAATGGCGACCCTGCCCATCCCGGAAGAGCTCTGGAAGGAACTGGACGCGTGATCATCGACGCCCATCACCACCTGTGGACCGCCGACTACGCCTGGCTCCAGGACCCGTCGCTGGCCCGCATCCGGCGCGACTACACGGTGGACGACCTGCGGGCGGCCCTGGCGTCGGCCGGCGTCGACCGGACCGTGCTGGTCGAGGCCGGGCGAGGAGACGACGCGGAGACGACATCGTTCCTTCGGATCGCGGAGGCGACCCCGGAGATCGCGGGTGTCGTGGGCTGGGCGTCGCTCGCGTCGCCGCGGCTGGCCTCGTCGATCGCCGAACACCGCGCCGGCACCGGCGGGCACCTCCTGGTCGGCATCCGCGACCAGGTGCAGGGCAACGGGCCCCATTTCCTGGATGAGCTGCACGCCGGCCTGGCCACCGTCGCGGCGGCCGGGCTGGTCAACGAGCTCGTGGTCAGCGCCGACCAATTGCCGTCGGTGGCGCGGGCCGCGGCCGCCTTCCCCGACTCGGTGTTCGTCCTGGACCACCTGGGCAAGCCGGCCATCGCGGCCGGCGGCCTGGCCGAATGGCGTGACCTCGTCGCGCCCGTGGCCGCCCGCCCCAACGTCGTCGCCAAGCTGTCCGGTCTGGTCACCGAGGCCGACCACGAGAACTGGACGGCCGGCGACCTCAAACCGTACGTGGAGACCGCCGTCGCGCTGTTCGGCACCGACCGGCTGATGTTCGGCTCGGACTGGCCCGTCTGCGAACTGGCCGCCACGTATGCCGAGGTGAAGAACGCCTTGGTGGAAACACTCGGCGGGATGCCGGAGGACGTCTTCGGCGGCACCGCCGTTCGCACCTACCGCTTGGAGCAACAACTTTGAAGATCGTCGCCATCGAGACGTACGACGTGCGTTTCCCCACCTCGCGCGAGTTGGACGGCTCCGACGCGATGAACCCCGACCCCGACTACTCGGCCGCCTACGTGGTGCTGCGCACCGAGTCCGGCGCCGAGGGCTACGGGTTCACCTTCACCATCGGCCGGGGCAACGAGGTGGTCCGGGCCGCCATCGACGCTCTGGCCCCGTTCGTGGTCGGTCAGGACGCGAGCGACCTCGGCGAGTTCTCCCGCCGGCTCACCCACGACTCGCAGATCCGCTGGCTCGGCCCGGAGAAGGGCGTCACCAGCCTGGCCACGGCCGCGCTCGTCAACGCGGCCTGGGACCTGGCCGCGCGGGCGGCCGGCCTTCCGCTGTGGCGTTACCTTTCCTCGCTTTCACCGGCACAGATCGTCGACCTGGTCGACTGGCGTTACCTGAGCGACGCCCTCACCCGCGACGAGGCGCTGTCCATCCTGGAGGGTGCCCGCGCCGGTAGGGACGAGCGGATCGCACATCTGGAGCAGCACGGCTATCCCGCGTACACCACCTCGCCCGGCTGGCTCGGCTACGACGACGCCAAGCTCACACGACTGGCCCGGGAGGCCGTGGCCGACGGCTACCGCCAGATCAAGCTTAAGGTGGGCGCCTCCCTCGACGACGACGTGCGCCGGATGCGGCTGGCCCGGGAGGTCGTCGGGGACGGCATCCGCATCGCCGTCGACGCCAACCAGCGCTGGGACGTGGCCGAGGCGATCGACTGGATGGCCGCGCTCGCCCCGTACGATCCCTGGTGGATCGAGGAGCCGACCAGCCCCGACGACATCCTCGGCCACGCGGCGATCCGGCGCGGCGCCGGCGTGCCGGTGGCGACCGGCGAGCACGTGCAGAACCGGATCGTCTTCAAGCAGCTGCTCCAGGCCGAGGCGGTCGACTTCGTGCAGATCGACGCCTGCCGGGTGGCCGGCGTCAACGAGAACCTGGCGATCCTGTTGCTGGCGGCCAAGTTCGGCAAACCGGTCTGCCCGCACGCGGGCGGCGTCGGCCTGTGCGAGGTCGTGCAGCACCTGTCGATGTTCGACTACGTGGCCGTGTCGGGCCGCCTCGACAACCGCGTCATCGAATACGTCGACCACCTGCACGAGCACTTCACCGACCCGGTCGTCATCCGCGACGGCGCCTACCAGGCCCCGTCCGCGCCCGGCTTCTCGGCCCGGATGCACCCGGCCTCGATCGAGCGGTACTCGTTCCCGGACGGGCCCGAGTGGGCCTGATCGCCGTATCCCTCTCCGGCGGGGCGGCCCCGGTCGTCCCGCCGGTCGAGGGCGACTACGACGGTCCCGTGGCCGCGCTGCGGCACGTGCTGGCCGCCCCGGTGGACGATCCGCCGGTGGCGCTCGTGGCGGGCACGGTCGGCGGGTCCGGGGCAGTGGGCACGGCCCGGTGCGCGGCCGTGGGGGTCTCGCCGCTGTCCGGCGGTGTGGCCGAGACCCGGGCCGAGGGGCCGTTCGCGGCCGGGCTGAGGGCGGCCGGGGTGACCGGCGTCGTCCTGTACGGGCGAGCCGCCGAGCCGTCGGTGGTCGTCATCAGCGACGGCGGGGCCCGGATCGAACCGGCCGGCGACCTGTGGGGCCTGGAGACCGGGGCGGCCACATCCCGTCTGCTCGACCGCTATGGCGCCTCGGCGGCCGTGGCGGTGATCGGGCCGGCCGGGGAGCGCGGGGTGCCGTACGCCTCGATCGTCACCTGCCGTCACCACCCCCTGCCGCGACTGGGCTTCGGCGCGATCCTCGGCGGCCGCAACGTGAAGGCGGTCGTGTGCGTGGGATCCGCGGTTCCTCCCGTGCGGTCGCCGGCGGCGCTCACCTCGCTGGCCGCCCGCTACGCCTCGGCGGCGTCGGCGAACTCGCTCTCGACGTGGCAGAAGGGCCTTCCCGGCTTCGGCGTGTGGTCGGGCGAGCCCGGCTACGCCCCGGTCGACGGCTTCACCGACACCACGCGCGGCTTCACCCCGCCTCCCCCACCCGGCCCCGCGTCGGTCGCCGCTTGTCCCGGCTGCCCCACCGACTGCGTCAAGGTGTACGCCGGGGCGGGGCTGCACCAGGAGGCTCTCGCGGCCCTCGGTGGCGACTGGTCGCAGCTGCGCGTCCACGAGCAGCGGGGCACCGATCCCGTCTCGGCGACCGGCCTTCTTTCGGTGAACGGGGTGGCGATCCCGCCGTTCGACCCGCGCGTGCAGCCCAATCTGGGGCTGGCCTACGTGGTGGCCCCGATCGGCCCCCGCTACGACATCATCGAGCACGACCTCGACTTCGACCCGGTCGACGGCCTGCCCGCGGCCTATCCCGAAATGGAACGCCTGGGCCTGACCGTCCCGCGCCCGCGCGGAGAACTCGACGTGCCGCGCACGGCCCAGCTGATGCGCCTGTGGAGCGGCCTGGACGCCCTCGGCGTGTGCCTGTTCGCCTCCACACCGACCCGCCCGCTGACCCTCACGATGGTCGAGGACCTGGTCGAGGCGGTGACCGGGCGCCGGCCCGACGTGCTCGCGCTGGGCGCCACCCGCCTGCGCCTGCAACACCAGGTCAACCAGCGCCTGGGCCTACGTCCCGGTGTCATGCCCGGCCTGTTCTTCGACGAGCCGGTCAGGTCGGGAAAGTACGCGGGCGCCGTCCTGGACCGCCAGTCCTTCGAGGCCGCGGCCGAGTCCCTGCGCGAAGAGGTCCTCACCTCCTCGCCGTGACGGTCGTCTCCCGGCGGGCCGCTCGGGCGGGCCGGGCCGGATGCTGGAGGGATGACGCCGTTCGCGCTGCTGTTCGTGTCGTTCCTGGTGACGTTCGTGGCGACCCGCACCATCACGCGCCTGATCCGGGCCGGAGTCGGGCCGTTCCGCAACAACGTCTCCGGTGGCGTCCACATTCACCACGCGGTGCCCGGCATCATCCTGACGCTGACCGGCGCCTATCTGTCGGTGGCGGTGGGCGGCCACCGCCCATGGGCCGACATCGCGGGGGTGCTGATCGGAGGCGGGTCGTCGCTGATCCTGGACGAGTTCGCGCTGATCCTGCATCTGCAGGACGTGTACTGGTCGCCCGAGGGGCAGCTGTCGGTGCGGCTGGTGGCGCTGACGCTCAGCGTGCTCGGCCTCGTGCTGCTCGGCCTGAACCCGCTCGCCACCGGCACCGGCCATCTGGTCGTGCCGGCCGCGCTGGCGCACGTGGTGGCGCTGCTCGTCTGCGTCCGCAAGGGGAAGTACTCGACAGCCGTCCTGGGCGTCTTCCTGCCCCCGGTCGCCTGGGCCGGCGCCGTACGACTGGCCCGGCCCACGTCGGCCTGGGCCCGCAAGCGTTACGACGCCGGCCGCCTGGCCCGCGCGCGGGCCCGCGCCGACGGGCTGGACGCCCGGTTCGGCCACTGGGGCCTCGACATCGCCGATCTGGTCGCCGGGCGCCCATCGGCTCCTAACCCGCCAGCAGCTCCGTCAGCGGCGCCCTGACATCAGCCGGGTGCAGGTTGAGCGCCTCGAACTGATCGGGTCCTACCCACAGCAGCTCGGAACGGTTGTCCGGCCCGTCCTCCAGCAGCTCGTCGCCCGCCCGCGTGGGCACCCCGGTGACCCCGCGCATCAGGAAGTAGAAGGCCGGCCGCTCGTTGTGCCGGCCAGTCCACAACTGCCGCTCGATCGCGGCTCGCAGCGTGGTCTCCTCGCGAAGTTCCCGTACGGCCGCCTCGGCCGCGCTCTCACCGGCCTCGACGTGCCCACCGGGAAGCACCGCGTAGTGATGTCCCGGACAGACCGGCTCGCCTTCCGCACACATAGGACAGTTGTTGTCCATCCGCAGGAACCGTTTGACAATCAGTACGCGAGCCCCGTCGACCACCACGGCCGCCGCCCTCGGAATCCTGTCACCATCCGTCATGAGCCGAGTCCCCCATCGCCGCGTCCGATCTCCGCCAGACGGTGAGCCACCGACCGGCCAGGCTCATCATCGTGGACAACGCACTCGACGGAAAAGTCGCCCTCGTCATCGGCGGCGGGCGCGGCATCGGCGCGGCCGTGGCCCGGAAACTGGCCGGGACGGGCGCCGGCATAGCCCTGACGTACCAACGGGATCGAGCCAGCGCCGAGGCCGTGACCTCATCCGTGGCCCGGCCCGCCACCGCCTTCCAGGCGGACAGCGCCGACCCCGGGGCGGTGAGCGCCGCGGTCGACCGCACAGTCGCGGAGCTGGGCCGCCTCGACATCCTCGTCAACAACGCGGGCGCCTTCCGCCTGGGACCGCTGGACGAGCTGACCTCCGGCGACCTCGAGGAGACGATCGCCGTCAACATCCGGGCCCCGTTTCTGGCCTGCCAGGCCGCCGCCCGCCACCTGCCCGCGGGCGGCCGCATCATCTCCATCGGCAGCAACGTGGCCGAACGCGCGGTCTTCCCCGGCTTCTCCCTCTACTCGATGAGCAAGACCGCGCTGACCGGCCTCACCAAGGCCCTGGCCCGCGAGCTGGGCCCCCGGGCCATCACGGTGAACCTGGTCAACCCCGGCCCCACCGACACCGACCTCAACCGGCCCGACGCCACGATCGCCGCCCTGACCGCCCTCGGCCACTACGCCGAGCCCGCCGACATCGCCGCCGCGGTCGCCTTCCTGGCCACACCGGCCGCCCGCTACATCACCGGCGCGACCCTGAACGTGGACGGAGGTTTCACGGCGTGACCAGCGGGACCTGAATTCAGCCGTGTGGGAAGTCGGGATAAACGGTGACCTGAGGGTTGGCGTCCACCCAGGCCTGGAGCTCGGGGCCCAGCGTGCCGTAGAGCTCGGCCGACACCATCTCGGCGGTGTCGGCCGCGCGGGCCAGGAGGTCGGCCGACCGTTCGTTGTGGGTGATGGCGGCCGGCGTGTCGGCGTACTGCTCGATGACCAGGTATTCGCCGTCCACCGGGCCGAACCAGCGGTAGGTCAGGGTGCCGGGTTCCTGGGCGGCGCGGGCGGTCAGGGCCGTCGTGACGTCCTCGAACTCGGCCTGCCGGCCGGCGCGGGCGGTGAAGCGGGCTCGTACGAAGATGCTCATCACTGCATTGCACCAGAGGACAGCGTCAGGGCAGCAGGGCCAGGCCGCCCGCGCCGCGGTGGTGGACGGCTGATCGAACGGCATCCGGAGGTCTGGCGCGATCAGATGTCGATGAGCACCTTGCCGGCGGCCTGACTCCCGGCCGCCTCGAACGCCGTGGTGGCCTCGGACAGTGGGAAGCGCGTGATCGGCAGCCCCGCCTCCGGCCCCACCCGCAGGCGGTGGGCGGCCACGGCCGCGGTCACCGCCGCCACCGCCTCGTCCCGCTGCTCCGCCGTCATGTTCTTGGCCTCGGCCGGATCGACGACGAGGTCGGGCTCCTCGGCCGGAGCGGAGCCGGGAAGGCGGACGTGATCGGCGCCGGCCGCCCGGGCCAGTTCGGCCTCGGCCGGGGAACCGGCCGTGACCACCACGTGCGCGCCCGCCCACGAGGCGAGCTGGATGGCGGCGTTCTCGACCGCTCCGGAGGCGCCCGCCACCAGCACCACCCGGCCGGTCAGGGCGCCCGGCACGAGCCGCCGCGGCTCGCCGGTGGCGGCAGTGAGCGCCCGGTGCGCGGTCAGCGCCGGAACGCCGAGCGAGGCGCCCACGTCGAACGAGATCCCCGGCGGCAGCGGAACGGCGTGGCGCCGGGGCACCACCATGTATTTCTGGACGGCGCCGGTCGCACCCCAGACCCATACGAGGTCGCCGACCGCCAGGCCCGGCACCTCCGGCCCGGCCGCGTCGACCACGCCCGCGCCGTCGCCTGCGGGTTCACGCCCGCGACGTGCACCCGGATCCGGATCTCGCCGGCGCCGGGCGCCGGGACCGCCCCTGAGTCGCTGAACACCTCTGATCGCATGGATCAGATGTTCCCCGCCGTCACGACGGCCAGGCCGAGTTCTCGATCACGTCGACGAAGTCGATGTGGCGATATCCGGGGACCCGGTGTTCGAGGACGTCGCCGTTGACCGTCCCGAACGTCGTGTCCGGGCGGTGGCGGAAACCCTCGGCGAAGGCGTCGACGATGGCCTTCTTGAAGCCGGGCCGCGGGTGCGCCTCGGTCACCGCGCGGACCGCCGCCGGGTCGAGGTCGCCGAGGCCGATCCCCAGCACGTCGGTCTCCACCCCGGCCGTGACCAGGGCGATTTCCGGTTCGAGGCGGTACGGGATCTCGGGGGTGGTGTGCAGGGCCACCGCCTCCCACACCACGCGCGCGTCGTCCGGTCCGATGCCGTGAGCCAGCAGGAAGCGGCGGGCCTCGTCGGCACCGTCCATCTCGAAGCGCTGGTCGTCGCGCCGGTGGCGCGGGGTCAGGCCGAGGTCGTGGAAGAGCGCGCCGACGTACAGCAGCTCGGGTCTGGCCTGAAGCCCGAGCCGGATTCCCTGGAGCGAGCCGAACAGGAAGACCCGGTGGGAGTGGTGGAAAAGCAGGTCGTCGGTGGCCTCGCGGACCAGGGCGGTGGCCTCGCGGGCCAGTGCGGAGTCGGGAATGTCGATGCCGGCGATGTTCATGTGCCCACCCTCACCCGCGAGCGACCGGCGACGCCGTGTCCTTCCTGCCATGCTTGCCTCAGATCGGGACATGGGAGGCAGGATCGTGCACCGGGTCACCGCGCTCGTCTTCGACGGCATGAAGATGCTCGACCTGGCCGGGCCGCTGGAGGTCTTCGCCGAGGCCGGCGGCTACGAGCTGGAGGTCAGGTCGCCCGACGGCCGTGACGTGGTGAGCTCGACCGGCCTGCGGGTGCCGGTCGACGGGCCGGCCCACGAGGCCCGCGACGTCGGCACCGCGCTCATCGTCGGCGGCGACGCCCTGCCGGTGACGCCGATCCCGCGGCCGCTGATCGACGCCGCCCGCCTGCTGTCGGAAAAGGCGGAGAGAACGGCTTCCATCTGTACGGGGGCCTTCATCCTCGCGGCGGCGGGGCTGCTCGACGGCCGCCGCGCGACCACGCACTGGCGCCACGCCCGTCTGCTCGGCGCCGCCTTCCCGGGCATCACCGTCGAGCCGGACAGCTTGTTCGTGCGGGACGGCGCCGTCTACACCTCGGCCGGCGTCTCGGCCGGCATCGACCTGGCCCTGGCGCTGGTCGAGCGGGACAACGGCGAACCGGCGGCCCGCACGGTGGCCCGGGAGCTGGTCGTCTTCCTCCAGCGCCCGGGCGGGCAGTCGCAGTTCTCACCGTCGCTGACGCTGCCCCGGCCGACCACCCCGAAGCTGCGGGAACTGACCGACGCGGTCGCCGCCGACCCGGCCGGCGACCACGCGATCCCGGCGCTGGCCTCGAGGATCGCGGTCAGCCCGCGTCACCTGTCCCGGCTGTTCCGCGACGAGCTGGGCACCAGCCCGGCCAAATACGTCGAGTCGGTGCGGGTCGACGCCGCCCTGCGGCTGCTCACCGAGGGCCACTCGGTGACGGCGGCCGCCGGGCGCACCGGCATCGGCAGCACGGAGACGTTGCGGCGGGCCGTCATCGGCCGGATCGGCGTCTCACCTCGCGCCTATCAACAGCGCTTCCGGTACGGTCGGCGCATGTCGGCGGATCTGCGGCCAGCCCGTGACGAGGACGTTCCCACCATCGCGCGGATCTGGGAATCGGCCTGGCGCGACGGTCACCTGGGGCACGTGTCCGAGGAGCTCGTCCGGCTCCGTACGCCGGAGACCTTCGACGCCCGCACCGCGGCCATGGTCGCGCGGACGACGGTCGCCGTGCTCGACGGCGCGATCGTGGGCTTCGCCACCGTCGACGGCGACGAGGTCGAGCAGGTCTTCGTGACCGCGGCCAGCCGGGGCAGCGGCGTGGCGGCCGACCTGCTCGACGCGGCCGAGCGGCAGGTCGCGGCGGCCGGGCACGAGACGGCCTGGCTGGCCGTGGTGACCGGCAACGCGCGGGCCCGGCGCTTCTACGAGCGGCGCGGCTGGGCCGACGACGGCACCTTCGACTATCAGGCCCGGCACGCGGGCGGCACGATCGGCGTGCCCTGCCACCGCTACGTCAAGCGGGTCGGATGATCGGGCGCCGGTCGCCGTCGCCGTAGGGTCGATCCATGCGCGAACTGCCCGGTCCCGTCGTCGTCGCCCCGATGGCGGGTGGACCCACCACAGCGGCCCTGGTCGTCGCGGCCGGGAAAGCCGGGGCGCTCGGCTTTCTCGCGGCCGGGTACAAGACGCCGGCGGCGGTCGAGGAAGAGCTGCGGACGGTACGGAGCGCCGGGGTCCCGTACGGCCTGAACATCTTTGTGCCCACGCCGCAGCCGCCGGACCCGGAACCGCTCCTCCGGTATCGGGAGAGCCTGTTTCCGGAGGCGGCACGCTACGGGGTGGAGCTGCCGCCGCTGCGTCTCGACGACGACGACCATTTCGACGCCAAGGTGGCGCTGGCGATCGAGTACGAGGTGCCGTACGTCAGCTTCACCTTCGGCGTTCCGCCCGCCGGCGTTGTCTCCGCTTTGCGAAATGTGCTGATCACGGTGACCAACCGCGACGAGGCGGTACGGGCCCTGGCCGCCGGGCCCGCCGCCCTCATCGCCCAGGCCGGAACGGCCGGCGGTCACGCCTCCACCACCGGCCCGGCCACCTATCGGGGGACCACGACGGCGCCGGAAGTCCTGGCCGACGTGCTCGCGGTGACCTCGCGACCGGTCATCGTGGCCGGTGGCACCGGCTCGGCCGCCGACGTGGCGGCGCTGCTGACCGCGGGCGCGGCCGCTGTCCAGGCCGGGACGTTCTTCCTGCTGGCCGACGAGGCCGGCACCCGGCCCGCCCAGCGCGAGGCCATGCTCTCGGGCGCCTATCGGGAGACCGCGGTGACCCGGGCGTTCACCGGTCATCCGGCGCGTGGCCTGCGCAACCGCTTCATCGACACGTACTCGGGGGCGGCGCCGGTCGGATATCCGGCGATCCACCATCTGACGGCCCCGATCCGGGCCGCCGCCGCGGCCGCCGGGGACGCGTCGGCCCTGAACCTGTGGGCCGGGACCGGCTTCGCCTCGGCCCGCCCGGGCCGCGTCGCAGAGCTGATCGAGGCGCTGACCCCGTAGGGATCAGTCCGGTTGGACCTTGCCGGGTGCGGAGAGGGTCCGTACGGTCGCTCGTCATGGAAGCGCCTCCTGGCCCTCCCTGCACCTGCTCGCGGTCTGCGTCCTGGCCGAACGGCTCAGCTGAACCGGCGGTTGTCCTCGCCCGGCAGGTCGGCCTCGATGCGCTCCTTGCGCACCTCGCCGGAGACGGTCTCCTCGTCGGTGACGCGCTCCTTGCCGAGGCGGACCCGCTCGACCGGCACGGTCTCGGTCTCCACGACCGGGCGGTCGGCGTGCAGCGTGACCTCGTGCTCCGACTCGGTGAGGTCGGGGCCGGCGAACGCGGCGCCCCGGTTGGCGTCGGTGATCGGCTCGCGCTCGAGGCGTACCTCCTCACGCTCCACCGGAATGGTGGCCTGCTGCTGCTCGGTCACCACGTACTTGCGCAGCCGGGCACGGCCGGCCTCCTCGCGCCGGGTGCCGGCCTCGAGGCGTTCCTCGGAACGGGTCATCGCGCCGTCGTCGACACCGTCGCGATCGCGGTCACGGCCGGTGTAGTTGGCGTTTCCGGCGGCCGCACCGGCCTCGTAGGCACGGGCGCTGTCCTGCCAGCTGAGCCCGTAGTACTCGTACAGCCGCTCGACGTCGTCCTGGGTCAGCGGCTCGTCGTGCGACGCGTCCACGTGCGGCGCGTCCTTCACCTTGGCCTTGTCGAACGGCAGCACCAGCCGGTCGCCGTCGAGGTCGGCCTGGCTCAGCGGCACGAACGACTCCTTGAGCCCGAACAGGCCGGTCTTGACGCTCGCCCACGTGGGCTGCCCGGCGCCGTCCTCCCACACCTGCCCGACGCTGCCGATCTTGTCGCCGTCGGGGCCGTACACGTCGTGTCCGCTCAGGGCGCGAACCTGGTCCAGGGTAATCATCAGGGGGTCCTCCTCGGAGCTGGGTACGCCCCGAGCCGTACCCGTGGTCTTTGCCGTCATGCACGCGATTTCGAAAGTGTTTTACTCACTCACGTGGGTATCCGACGAAAATGGCGATCACACAGGACGATCTCGGCGACCTGAGCGGCGCCGAGGTGTACGACAATGCGGGCCACCCCCTCGGAACGGTCGGCCGGATCTACCTCGACCCGCACGGCGGCGAGCCACTGTGGGTGACGGTCCGCACCGGCTCGATGAGCTTCCAGGAGTCCTTCGCCCCGTTGCGCGGCGCCCACCTGGACACCGGCCGGCTGACCGTCGCGGTCGACGAAACTCACGTCCGGGCCGCGCCCATGGTGGACACCGAGGGCCCGCTGGAGCAGGCGGACGCCGACCGTCTCCAGGCGCACTACGGTTACGACGACGCCATGACACGCTCGGAGGAACGCCTGGTCACCAGCGTGCGGAAAGAGCCCGTGACCAAGGTACGCCTGCGCAAGCACCTGGTCACCGAGGAGCGTCAGGTGACAGTGCCGGTCACCCGCGAGGAGGTGCACCTCGAGCGGGTGCCGGTCGAGGCGCCCGACGGTCCGCCCACCGACACGACCCTCTACGCCGAGCGCCCGGTCGTGACCACCGAGCGGGTGCCGGTCGAGCGCGTACGCCTGAGCAAACAGACCGTGACCGGCGAGGAAACGGTCACCGCTCCGGTCCACAAAGAACAGATCGAATACGAGGGCCCGGCCGAATAAACTGCATCCCGTGCCATTTCCGGCGCGCTTTTGTCAAAGCCGGCCGCGGGCCGATACCTGAGCCGCGTGACGGGGCTCGCCCCGCGCGCGGCCGGCCGGAGATCGGCCGGCCGGGAATTTCTGCGCCAGTCATTTGACTGATTCGGTGGGCCGTCCGTCCGGCGAGCCTTGTTCCGACAGTGCTCACCGACGGAAGGACCACGATGCCGCTCAACCTCTTCGGTATCGCCTTCGGGCTCGCCGGGCTGGCCGGCACCTGGACAGCCGCGGCCGCCGCCGGCCTCGTGCCCCACTTCGTGGGCAACGTCCTGTGGTGGGCGGTTCTGGTGGTCTGGACGACGTTGCTGGTCCGCTACTTCGCCAAGGCCACGCCGGCCGACCTGCGCCACCCGATCCTGGGCCCGTTCGCCGCGCTGGTGCCGACCACCGGCCTGCTGCTGGGCGGCCGCCTCGCCGGCACGTGGCTCACCGGCGGCCGCGTCGTCATCGCCGTCATGCTGGTGCTGGCCACGATCTTCGCCGGCTGGTTCGTGGCCCACCTGCTCAGCGGCGGCCTCGACATCGACACCCTGCACGCCGGCTACCTGCTGCCGACCGTCGCCGCCTCGCTGATCGGCGCCCAATCGGCCGCCCTGGCCGGCTGGCACGCCATCGCGGTCGGCGCCTTCGGCGTCGGCATCCTCTTCTGGTTCCTGATCGGTGCCCTGCTGCTGGGCCGCCTGGCCCTGCGCCCGGCCCTGCCCGGCCCGCTATTGCCGACGATGGCCATCTTCTCGGCCCCACCGGCCGTCGCCGGCAACGCCTGGTACGCCATCAACGGCGGCACCCTCGACACCATCGACCTGCTCCTGCTCGGCACGATGGTCCCGCTGCTGCTGGTGCAGCTGTTCCTGACCCCGAACTACCTGCGCCAGCCGTTCGCACACGGCTTCTGGGCCCTGACCTTCACCATCGCGGCCAGCGGCACCTACACCATCCACTGGCTGGCGGGCGAACACGCGACGGCCTGGCGTCCCCTGTCCTGGCTGGTCCTGGCCGTGGTGACGATCCTGATCGGCCTGATCGCCGTCAAGTCGTCCGCCCTGGCCCTGCGCAAGCGAACCCACCACCGCGACCCGGTGCTCGTCTAGCGATCGATGCCCAGAGCCGGATGGGCCGGACCGCCCAGCTGGGCCGCCGCTCGCCACGCCGGCGGTCTGACCGGCGGCCACGGCCCGCTGGTCGCCGGTCAGGGTGACGGTGCGTCCCGCGAGGGCCCCGCCGGATGGCGTCGGAGATCAGCTCCAGGGCATCGCGTGATGTCACTCGTACGCCGCGATGTTGACGGCGATCAGGGCGGCTCCGATCAGCACCGGCCACAGCACGACCCCGGTGAACGCCCCGACCGCGTTGTCGGCGCGGGCCCGCCGCTTGTGCCAGACGCCGAGCACCACACAGGCCAGCAGCCCGGTGAGGATGCTGGTCAGAGCGACCGCGCCATGCGGCACAGCCATCACGACGGCCACGACCGCGGCCCAGATCGCCAGGGTCTGCCCGAGTCCCGCCGCCACCGTCCGCACGCCGCCAGGCTACCGACCGGCGACGGCGATCGTGAGCCCGCAGACGATGCTTCCCACGTAACCGGCCTGGGCCAGCAGCGAGTGCACGGTGGCCCGCACCGCCCCCACCGTCTCCCCATTGACCCACAGGGTCGCGAAGCTGCGCGTCAGCGGGAACGCCCCCGCGGCCAGCACCACCGCGACACTGCCGCTCACCGCTCCGGGCGCGAACGCCAGACCGGCCACCCCGGCCACCGCGACCGCGCAGGCCGTCACGTAGCCCCGGCGCACCGTCCGCGGGCGGCCGGCCCAGGGCTGGACGATCCGGAGGGCGGCCGCCGCCACGAGGCACATCACCACGCCGAGGCCGGTGAACCACACCACCGGGTCGGCCGACGGCGCCAGCCCGATCAGCCTCAGCGGATAGAGGCGCCCGAACGCGTCGGCCATCCCGGTCATCAGCATCGAAGTCACGAAGACACCCAGGAGTACGCGGCTGCCCCGCACCCCCTGCCGCAGGATCGCCCACGCCGCCCGCCACCGCCGCGCCGGCGCCGGAACGAAACGGCGCTCCCGGAAGCGCGCACCGACGTACAACCCCAGAAGCGTCATCGACGCACCCGCCATGACCATCGCCGGGCTCCGCCCGAGCAGCCAGGCCAGCCCGCCGACGCCGGCCAGCCCGGCGACCGTGCCGGTGAGCTGCGCGCGCTCGGCCCGGATCAGGACCCGTGGCACCTCGGCCGGGTCCTCGAGCTCGTCGCTGATCCAGGCCACGTCGGCCCCGCTGGCGAACGTCCACGACAGCCCCCACAGGGCCTGGGTCGCCAGGATCGCCGGAAAGTTGTCCACCAGTCCCGTCGTGAGCATGGCGGCGCCCATCAGCACATGCGAGACCACCAGCGACCACCGGCGGCTCAGCGTGTCGGCGACGACACCGGCGGGCACTTCGAAGATCAGTGCCACCACCGCTTGGACGACGCCGATCAGGACGAGCCGAGAAGGGCCCAGGTGTACGTCGGTGACCAGGTAGACGCTGGTGACCAGCCACCATCCACGGTGCAGCACCGCACGGCACCACACCCACCGGACGTACATCGAGCCCATCGGTAGAGTCTGGCGGTGATCGATGAACGGGAATCCCCGGCCCCGCTGCTCACCGCCGCCGTGATCGGGCTCGGCGGGCTGTTGCTGGCCGCGGCCGCGCTGACGCTGGCCAGCCCGGCCATCACGATCGGCCTGTTTCCCGACTGGTTCGTCGACCACGAGGCGGCCCAGCTCATCATGCGCGTCGCCGGCGGGGTGGTGATCGTGGTGGTCGTCCTGTGTCTCGTCGCGGCCGCCCGGTGGACCGCCTCACGTCTGGCCGGCCGGATGCCCACGGGCACGACGGTGGCCACCGGGCTCGCCGCTGCCGCCGTGGTGGCCTTCTGGCTGCTCTGCGTCGCGCTGCCGATGATCGCCGACCGCGATCCGGGCCTGCTGCTTGAGGCCGCCCCGGAGACCTTCGGCGACTATTCGTCGATCGACCGGACCATGCTCCTGAGCGGGCTGCTGGCCCTGGGCCTGCCGCTGCTGGCGGCCCTGATCGCCGGCGCCCGGTACCGGGCCCGTGGCACCGCCGGCGCCCTCGTCGTCCTGGTCCTTCTGATCTTCTTCCCGGTCGTCACCTCCGTACGCGACGGCGTCAACCATCTCCAGGAGGCACGGCGCGACAACCGCACCGAGTGCGTCTACTTCGTCGGCGGTTACGACTGCCCCGGGGATTAGCCGGGCAGGCGCGCCACTAAGCCGTTGCAGGCCACGTCTTCCACGGCCGGGCGGGGCTGGGGCTCGTCCGCCGCGTGCCAGTGGGCGACCGAGGCCACGCCCGGGTCGACGAGCTCCAGGCCGCCGAACAGGGCGGCGAACGCCGAGCCGTCGCGGGCGTTGAAGCGGCCGTCCGGGTTGGCCGCGGTCAGCTTGGCGATCGCCTCGGCCGGCAGATATTCCCAGGTGGCGTGGGTGGCCGCCACGTAGCTGCCGGGTGGGAGCGCGTCGAGCAGCGTACGGACGACGCCCGTCACGTCCTCGTCGTCGCGGATGAAGTGCAGCACCGCGATCAGCAGCAGCCCGACCGGCTCGGTCAGGTCGAGGGTGGACTTGAGGTCGGCGTGGTCCAGGATGGACCGCGGGTCGCGCAGGTCGGCGTCGAGATAGGCCACCGTGCCGGCCGGGGCGCTCGTGAGCAGCGCCCGGGCATGGCTCAGCACGATCGGGTCGTTGTCCACGTACACGATCTTGCTGGCCGGGTCGACGGCCTGGACCACCTCGTGGGTGTTGCCGGGCGCCGGGATGCCCGTGCCGATGTCGAGGAACTGCCGCACCCCGCGCGAGGCGATCAGCCGGGCCGCACGGCCGAGGAAACGGCGATTTTCCAAGGCCATCGTACGGATCGACGGCATGGCCGCCTCGATCGCGTCACCGGAGGCGCGGTCGGCCGCGAAGTGGTCCTTGCCGCCCAGCCAGTAGTTGTAGCGCCGCGCCGGATGAGCGACCGTGGTGTCCACCCTGTCCAATGCCGCCACCCCCGCTTAATACATCGACAGTGCACACATCCTAGATTGATCAAAGGCCGGCCTGGTAGGCCAGGACCCCTCTGTTGACCAACTTGATGGCTTCCCGGGCCGTGTCGCGCACCTCGGCCGACGCCGCCGACGCCTCGCGCACCTGCCCGAGCAGGTCGAGCACCTGCCGGGCCCAGCGCACGAAGTCACCGGCCGGCATGTCGGCGTCGAAGTTGTGACCGCTGGCCAGCACCCGGGCCAGCGGCTCGCCGCGGGCCCACCGGTACATCGGCCAGACGAAGCCCGGGTCGGGCTCCCGCGTGAGGCTGAGCCCGTGCGCCGACTCGTCGGCCGCGATCTCGCCCCACAGCTTCGTGCACGCGTCGACGGCCGAGGTGATCGGGCCCTTCGGCACCGACGCCCGGTCGTCGCCCTCGCGCCGCGACTCGTAGAGCACCATGGACACCGCGGCCGCCAGTTCGTCGGGGGCCAGCCCGTCCCAGACGCCCTGGCGCAGGCACTCGGCCACCAGCAGGTCGGCCTCGGACCAGATGCGGCCGAGCATGCGCCCGGCCTCGGTCACCTCGCCGCCACCGTCGCCCTCGGACAGATAGCCGCGCTCGGTCAGCACCGCGCAGACCTGGTCGAACGTGCGGGCCAGCGACCCCGTCCGCCCGGCGACCTTGTCGCGCAGCGCGTCGGTGTCACGCTGGAGCCGGTGCCGCCGCTCGGCCCACCGGGCGTGGTCCTCCCGCTCGGGGCAGGCGTGGCACGGGTGCTGCCGCAGCCGCACCTTCAGCAGCGCGATCTCGGCGTCCTCGCCCGGCTGGGCGCCCTTGGTGCGGCGGCGGCCGCTGCCGTGCCGGTCGAGGCCGGTCGCGGCGATCTGCGCGGCCAGGTCGCGGCGGGCGCCGGGCGAGCGGTGGTTGAAGTGTTTCGGCACGCGGAGCCGGTCGAGCACCTCGGCCGGCCCGCCGAAGTCGGCCGGGCTGACCCGCCCGGCCCAGCGGTCCTGCGTCAGCACCAGCGGGCGCGGCTCGCCGAACCCGCCGGTCGGCGCCTCAAGCACGACGGCCAGGCCCGCGCGGCGACCCTGCGGCACCCGGATCACGTCGCCGACCCGCAGTTTCTCCAGCGAGGAGGTGGCGGCGGCCCGCCGCTGCGAGGCGCCCTCACGGGCCATCGCCCGCTCCCGGTCGGCGATGGCGACGCGAATGGCGAAGTATTCGTCGAAGTCGCCGTGGTGGCAGGCGGCGTCGTTGCCGTACGTCTGCATGGTGTCGACGTTGCGCTGCACCTGCCGCGCGAGCCCGACCACCGAGCGGTCGGCCTGGAACTGCGCGAACGACGACTCGAGCAGCTCCCGCGATTTCTCGGCGCCCACGGTGCCGACGAGATTGACGGCCATGTTGTACGACGGACGGAACGACGACCGCAGGGGGTAGGTCCGCGTGGACGCGAGCCCGGCCACGTGCCGGGGGTCGACCTCGGGGCTCCACAGCACGACGGCGTGGCCCTCGACGTCGATGCCACGGCGGCCGGCCCGGCCGGTGAGCTGCGTGTACTCCCCCGGGGTCAGGTCGACGTGTGCCTCGCCGTTGAACTTGACCAGCCGCTCCAGCACCACGCACCGGGCCGGCATGTTGATGCCCAGGGCCAGGGTCTCGGTGGCGAACACGGCCTTGACCAGGCCCTGCACGAAGCACTCCTCGACCGCCTCCTTGAAGGCGGGCAGCATGCCGGCGTGGTGGGCGGCCAGGCCCCGCTCGAGCCCGTCGAGCCACTCCCAGTAGCCCAGCACGGAGAGATCCTCCCGCGGGATGCTGGCCACCTTCGCCTCGGCGATGCGCCGGATCTCGGCCCGCTCGTCGGCGTCGGTCAGCCGCAGCCCCGCGCCCAGGCACTGCTGCACGGCGGCGTCACAGCCGGCCCGGCTGAAGATGAACAGGATGGCCGGAAGCAGGCCGGCCCGCTCGAGCCGGTCGACCACCTCGGCCCGCGGCGGCGGCTGCCACCGTTTCGACCGGCCACCGCGAGGACCGTACGACCGATCGGTCATCTCGAGGCGGCGCTGCATCTCGCGGGAGTAGCGCAGCAGCTCGGGGTGCACGTCGTGTTTCTTGGCGGCGTCGGCGTCGTGGAACAGGTCGAACATGCGGCGCCCGACCAGCATGTGCTGCCACAGCGGGACCGGCCGGTGCTCGCTGACCACGACCTCGGTCTGCCCACGCACGGTGACCAGCCAGTCGGCGAACTCCTCGTAGTTGCTGACGGTCGCCGACAGCGAGACCAGGGTGACCGACGCCGGGAGGTGGATGATCACCTCTTCCCACACGGCGCCCCGGAACCGGTCGGCCAGGTAGTGGACCTCGTCCATCACCACATAGGCCAGGTTCTTCAGCGCGGCCGAGCCCGAATAGAGCATGTTGCGCAGCACCTCGGTGGTCATCACGACCACCGGGGCGTCCCCGTTGATGGCATTGTCGCCGGTCAGCAGGCCCACCTTGTCGGGACCGTAGCGCTCGACCAGGTCATGGTACTTCTGGTTGGACAGCGCCTTGATCGGCGTGGTGTAGAAGCACTTGCGCTCACCGGCCCGCAGGGCGAGGTGAACGGCGAACTCACCCACCACGGTCTTGCCGGCGCCGGTGGGAGCACACACCAGCACGCCGCTGCCCCGTTCGAGCGACTCGCACGCGGCGCGCTGGAAGTCGTCGAGGTCGAAGCCGACGTCGAGCATGAAATCGTCGAGCGCCGGAAACTCGGCCACCCGGGCCGCCCGCCGCTTCGATTCCGCATACCGTTCGGCGGGACTCGTCATGACCACAAGGCTAGTTCGTGGGTGTGACAACTTGCAGCACGGGCGCGATGGGTATGGTGCTCCCGTGCCGGATGTTGAATCGACCGATCACCCTCCCCATCGGCCGCACCGTCAGGTCGACGCCGTGCTGTTCGACTTCCACGGCACGTTGGCGCAGGTGGAAGACCCTGTGACATGGGTTCTGGCCGCGGCCCTGGCCTGCGGTCACACCCTCGACCGAGGTAGGGCGACAGTCCTGGCCGATCGCCTGGTCACGGCCGGGCGCGCCGGCGGGCCGCTCCCGGCCCGGGTGCCGCCTCATCTGGCCGAGCACTGGTCGGACCGGGATCTGTACGCACATAGTCATCGGGCGGCCTACACGGGACTGGCGGCCACGGTCGCCACGGATGTGGAGGGCCTGGCGGACGCCCTCTACAACCGGCTTCTGGGCCCGGAGGGCTGGCTTCCGTACGCCGACACGGCCTCCACGCTGCGGACCCTGCACGAGGCGGGCGTCAAGGTGGCGGTGGTCAGCAACATCGGCTTCGACATCCGGCCCCACTTCGACGCGTGGGGGATGTCGTCGCTGGTCGACGCGTTCGCACTGAGCTACGAGGTGGGACGGACGAAGCCCGACCCGGCCATCTTCCTGCGCGCGTGCGGGATGGTGGGCGCCGACCCGGAACGAACCCTGATGGTCGGCGACACACCGGCCGACGCGGGCGCGGTCAAGGCGGGATGCGCGGCCCTGGTCCTGCCGGCCGCCGAGCCCGGCCGCCCCAACGGCCTCGGCGCAACGCTGGCCCTGGCCGGCTGCGCGGCGTAGGGCTCCGGAAGAGCGCGGCCAGCGAGGGCGCGGCCAGGAACAGGGGGCCTCGGAAGGCGCGGCCTGCCGTGAAGGCCTGGATGGGCGCCGTCAGGCGTAGGCGTCCAGCGACAAGCCCTGGCGGACCTTGACGGGCTTGGGCTCCGTGCCGGCGGCCTGACGGTCGGCCACGGCCTGCTCGATCGCGCCCAGCGCCGGCTTCTCGCTGGTGGCGGCCACGGCGGCGGGCTTCGCGGCCTCGGCGGGCGAGGCGGCGGAGGAAGTGGCGCCGGTGCTCGGGGACTGGGCGGCAGCGGCCTCGGCCATGTCCTTCAGGGTGCTGCGGGCGCTGTTGAAGGCGGCGGACGCGAGCGAGCTGAGCGAGGTCATCTGCATGCCTTCACGTTCGGCCGCGGCCGGGGTTTCTGACCGTGTGGCTAGCGGAGCAACCGGACTGCACCCGGCACACAGGTAATGTCGAGCGCCAGCGGGCCGACCCGCTCCCCGTCGGCGTAGCCGATGATGCCGGGCGAGCGCAGACGTACGCGAGATGCGCGGAATGTCCGGACACGCCGATCATGGACGTGTGTGCCGCGATTGAGGCGTGGTTTGAGGCGGGCCAGGGCCAGGCGGCCGAACGGCACGGCCACCACCACGTCGAGCAGGCCGTCGTACGGGTCGGCGCCCGGCAGGATCCGCATGCCACCGCCGTAGCTCGCGCAGTTGCCGACCGCCACCAGCATGCCGGTGAACCCGTGGTCGGCGCCGTCGATCTCCAGCTCGTAGACGCGCGGCCGCAGCCGGGCCAGCTCCAGCAGAATGGCCAGGTCGTAGCGGCGCGGCCCCCGCGGCCAGCGCATCCGGTTGGCCCGCTCGTTCACCAGGGCGTCGAAACCACCGGCCAGCACCGCCCCGAACCACCGTTCCCGACCGCCCGGCTCATCCTGAACGACCGGCTCGCCCCGATCGTCCTCGCGGGCGGAACCGGCGACGGGCACGAGCGGCGTCATCAGTGCCAGATCCACGGGCACGGTGCGGTTCGCGCCGATGGCGTCCGCGATGGCAGCGGCGGCCTCGAAGACGTCAGCGGGCACGCCGACACCGGCCGCGAAGTCGTTTCCGGTGCCGGCCGGCACCACCCCGAACGGCACCGAAGAGGTGGCCACCGCCTGCAAAGCACGGTGCACAGTTCCGTCCCCACCCACGGCCACCAGAGCGGCCGCCCCGGCCGCGACCGCCTCCCGGCACGCCCTCTCGGCGTCGGGACCGCTGTGCGCTTCCAGGATCCGTACGGCACCGGCCCCGGAAAGGGTCTTCACGACCCTCGGAAGCAGATCGCGGTGCCGGCCCCGCCCCGCCGAGGGGTTGGCCAGCACCGCGATCTCATTGCTCGTCACAGCCGAGGAGCGTAGACCCCTACGAGATGTCGTCGAACCTTCCGTCCAGCGGGCGGGGTTTCGACACGGGGCTCGGCGCCTCGATGGGCGTCGGGGCCTCGATCGGGTCGGACGCGCCGACCGGCACGCGGTCGTCGGCCAGCGGAGAGATCTCGTCGTCGTCGAGATCGGCGTAGATCTCCTTGCCCCGGCCCTTGCGCTTGTCGTTCAGGAAGGCCACGCCGACCGCGATCCAGTACAGCAGGATCATGCACGCGGCCAGCAGCGTCATGCCGAACGGGCCTGGGTCGGGGGTGGCGATCGCCGCGAAGGCGAACGACAGGAAGACCACGATCCGCCACCAGCCGGCCAGCTTGCGCGCGCTGACCACGCCGGTGAAGTTGAGCATGAGCAGGATCAACGGGAACTCGAAGGCCGCCCCGAAGATCAGCAACATGTTGGTCACGAAGCCGATGTACGACGAGACCTCGAGTTTTGTGCTCTCCCCGAGGACGCCGGCCTCCATGATGAAGGCGAGGCTGTGACCGACCACCAGGTACGCCAGGATGGCGCCGGCCACGAACAGCGGCACGGAGATCGCCACGAAGACGTACGCCCACTTGCGCTCGTGGCGGTGCAGACCGGGCGCGATGAACGCCCAGAGCTGGTAGAGCCAGACCGGGGCGCCGACGATGAGGCCGACCCACAGCGCGATCTTGAGGCGCAGGAGCAGCGTGTCGCCGACACCGAGGACGACCCAGTCGCAGTACTGGGTGCCGTCGGCCCGGACCGCCTGCGAACTCGGCAGCCGGCAGTACGGCGCCTCGAGCTGGTGGAAGACCCACTTGGAGAGGATGAACCCGACGATCAGGCCCACCACGAGGCCGAGCGAGGCGATGAAGAGCCGGTTACGAAGCTCCCTGATGTGGTCGATCAGGGTCATCGAGCCGTCGGCCGCCTGCTCGAACTTGCTGGGCCCTTTGTTGCGGCGAAGGGTCAGCTGCATAGCGGGAGGTCAGCGGTCGTTGGTGCGCTGCACCGGGTCGACGAAGGGCTGCGCCGGCGGCTGCTGCGGCTGCTGGTACGCCGCGGAGGGCGGCGGCGGCTGCTGCTGGTACTGCTGCTGCTGCTGGTACGGCTGCTGGACCTCGCCCTGGATGGGCTGGCGGCTGTACTGCGGCTCGGCTTTCTCGGCGACATCGTTGTTGTCGTCGACCAGGCCCTTGGTCTCGGCCTTGATGATCCGCAGCGACCGGCCCAGGGAACGAGCCGCGTCAGGAAGACGCTTCGCGCCGAAGAGCAGCACGAGGACCACCACGAAGACGATGATGTGCCATGGCTTGAGGGCGCCCATGGGTTTACTCCAGTCGGTCGGATCAGTTGTGCGGGGTCCATCGTACGTGTCAATTCTGGGGAGTTGACCCCGTGGACCCACTGGTTTTGGCACTATCTCCCGAAGTCTTGGACAACGGGGAAGGAACGCGGACGCTACCGGCGCGTCAAGAATCTGTAAAGACTACTTGCGGATCTGGGGCAGGGACTCGACCCGCTGTTGCAGCGCTTCCGCCTGCTTCTGCAACTCGAGCACCTCGGCCTGGCGGCGCTGCAACTTCACGACCGCGCGGCGCAGCCCGCCGAGCGGCCCGAGCAGCCGCCCGCCGGCGACGCCGAGAATGACCAGCGCGACCACCACCACGGCGATCCAGATCCACATCAGCACCGGGCCACCCTACCGGCCGGGCGTGCTGTACTGATCCAGCGCGGCCGTGGCCTGGTCGTGAATACGGGTGAGCAGCTCCGGCGGCCCGAGCACGGTCACGTCCGGCCCGAGGCCGAGCAGCAGCCGCTGGGCCCAGCCGAGGTCGGTGACCCGCATGGTCACGACCCACTCGTCGCCGCTGCGCGTCACCTCCTCCACCGGGTAGTACTCGGTGATCCACCGGCTCCCCCGGCCCACCCGCAGCGTCACCAGCTGCAACTCGGGGCCCGGCCGGAAGACGCCCTCGCTCACGTCGTGCGGCACGGCCTCCTCCGGAGGCAGGGACGGTTCGTCGAGTTCCTCGTACGCGTCCACGCGGTCCACGCGGAACAAACGCGTGCCCTCGGCCCGGCGGCACCAGGCCTCGAGGTAGGCCCGCCCGTCGACCATCACCATCCGCATCGGGTCGACCACCCGCTCGGTGGTCTCGTCGCGGGCCGCCGTGTAGTACGTCATCCGCAGCGCGTGCCCGCGCTCGACGACCGCCCGGAACTCGTCGAGCCGCTTCTCGTTGCCCGGCAGCCGCACCTCGACCGGCGCGTCGGCCTGGTCGCCGGCCGCCGTCTCGATCTTGGCCAGGGCGCGCTCGATGACGTCGCGGTTGCCGGTGCCGGGCGTCTCGGCCAGCATCCGCAGCGCCACCACCAGGGCCAGCGCCTCGTCCTGGGTCAGGCGCAGCGGCCGGTCGATGCCGGCGTCGTGGCTGATCGTCACGGTCGTGTCGTCGAGCGCCATGTCGATCAGGTCGCCGGGACCGTAGCCGGGCAGCCCGCACACCCAGAGCAGCTCCAGGTCCTCGCGCAACGTCTTCTCGGTGACCCCGAAGTCGGCCGCGGCCTCCGAGACGAGGATCCCCGGACGGGCCAGGAGGTACGGCACCAGGTTGAGCAGCCGGCCGAGACGGTCGCCGGTGGGGCGGGGGCCGGTCATGAGCGGGCCACCACTTCCTTGAGACGCTGGATGACGGCGTCGCGCACTTCCGGCGGGCCCTCGACCCGGACGTCCGGCCCGTAGCCCACGATCTTCGACGCCAGATATTCGGCGTCGCCGTAGGACAGGGTCAGCCGGTCGCCGTCGGGACCGGGAACCGTGTCGGTGGCCCAGCGGCGCAGCATGGCGCCACGCCCCGGTTTGACGATGACGGTGGCCCGGCCGTTGTGGGCCACCGGGCCCGACCACTTGGCGACGTGGCTGATCAGGTCGGGGTTCTCGGGCGGGGTGAACGCGTCGGTGCGGCCGACCGCCTTGACGGCGCCGACGATGCGCGAGAGCCGGAAACAGCGGGTGGCGTCGCGGTCGCGGTCGTGCCCCACCACGTACCACCGCCCGCGCCAGCAGACCACGCCCCACGGTTCGAGGCGGCGGGTCGCCGGGTCGTCGACCTCGGGCACCCGATAGGAGAACGTGACCGCGCGGCGGTCGCGGGCGGCGGCCGCGAGGGGCCCGAACGCCGGGTCGACCGTGACGACCGGCTCGACGCCCAGGGTGGCCTGCGGATCGACCTCGACCCCGGCCGCGCGCAGCTTGGCCAGCCCGGACGACGCGGCGGCGGCGAGACCCGCGTGCTGCCAGAGCCGTGCGGCGATGCCGACCGCGGCCGCCTCGTCCGGCTCCAGCAGGATGTCCGGCAGGGCGTACTCCCGATGGGCGATGCGATAGCCCGGTTCCTGGTCGAAGACGCTGGCCGTGCCGGTCTCGAGCGGGACGCCGAGCTCGCGCAGCTCGGCCTTGTCGCGCTCGAACTTGCGCTGGAACGCCTCGTGGTCGCGCGGGTCCTCCGGGTCGTGCTCGTAACCGGGCACGGTCAGGGCGATCTGCGCGGCGGTGAGGAACCGTCGCGTGGACAGGAGGCAGATCACCAGATTTACCAGGCGCTCGGTGCGGGTGCGCGACACGATTGGCAACGCTAGCAGCATGGACGCCGGGGTGACGTACGCGCTACGCCCCGGCGGTTTCCGGTGGCCGTCGCCAGGAAAGGATGGGCCGGGTGAGTCCCGCACAGACCCCAGACGAGCAGTTCCCGGTCGGCCTGGCCGCCGCCGAACCGCTCAATCCGATCGATTCGCCCCAACAGTCCGAAGAACCGGAGAATGAGAGCGTCGGCACCGTCGTGGTCGCCGGCGCCGCCAACCTGGGCATCGCCGCCGCCAAGCTGGTCGCCGGCCTCATCTCCGGCTCGGCCGCCATGATCTCGGAGGCCGCCCACTCGCTGGCCGACACGATCACCGAGGTCTTCCTGTTCGTGGCGCTGCGCCGCGGCGCCCAGCCGGCCGACGAGGAACACCCGTTCGGGTACGGCAAGGAGGGCTACGTCTGGGCGTTCATCGCCGCGATCTTCACGTTCGTGGGCGGCGCCGGCTTCTCGATCTACCACGGCGTGATGACGATCATCGACGGCGAGCACAGCGGGAACTACCTGTGGTCGTACATCGTGCTGGCCGTTTCCTTCGTGGCCGAGGGCATCTCGTTCCTGCGGGCGCGCCGGCAGGTGGCCGGCGAGTCGATGCGCTGGGGCATCACCCCCTGGCGGTTCCTGCGGCTCACCCCCGACACCACGGTCAAGGCGGTCTACTTCGAGGACTCGGCCGCCCTGATCGGCCTGATCCTGGCCGGCGCCGGCCTGGCCCTGTCCCAGCTCACCGGCGACGAGATGTGGGACGGCGCCGCCTCGGTCGCCATCGGCGTGCTGCTGTTCCTGGTCGCCACCATCCTGGCCAAGAGCAACGCGTCGCTGCTGGTCGGCCGGGCCGTGCCGCGCCAGGTGCACAACCTGATCGCGCAGGACCTCAACGCGATCCCGATCGTGGTGGCCGTGCCGACCCTGCTGACCATGCAGCTCGGACCGGGCGACATCCTGGTCGCGGCCAAGGTCGACTTCGTCGACGAGTGCACCGGGGCCGACATCGAGGCCGCCTCGGACGACGCCGAACGCCGCCTGCGGGCCCGCTTCCCGGGCATCCGCTACGTCTTCCTCGACCCGACCCGCGGCATGGCCGGACGCAACCACATCGACGGTGGCGTCGACGGATAGGGTCTGACGCCATGGTGCGGTGGCGGTCGGGGACGGTTCAGGCGGTACGGCGACAGTGGCGAGGCGCCGCCGAACTGGACGTTCTGACCCCCGACGGACCGGTGCGGGCGCTCGCCTACCCCGCGCTGGTCGGCTCGCCCGTCGCCGGCGATCGCGTGCTGCTCAACGTCGGCGCCCTGGTCATGGGCCTGGGCACCGGCGGTTACGCCCTGGTGGTGGCCCTGCCCGACCGGCTCCCGCCGGACCCGGCGTCGGACGCGACGACCCGCGACTCCGGTCACCTGGTCAAGGCCCGCTACACGCCGCTGCAGGTCATCGGGCTCGGCGTCGACGAGGAGGCCTCCCCGCACCGGGCGGTCATGGCGGCGGCGACCTCCCTCGACGGCATGCCGGTGGTCACGGCCGACCTCCACTCGGCGCTGCCGGCCGTCCTGGCCGGGGTGCACGCCTCGCGGCCGGGCGCCAAGGTCGCCTACGTGATGACCGACGGCGGGGCTTTGCCGGCTTGGTTCTCCCGTACGCTCGACGGCCTGGCCGGCCATCTGGCCGGCACCGTCACCACGGGTCAGGCCTTCGGCGGCGACCTCGAGGCCAGCACGGTGCACACGGGCCTGCTGGCGGCCCGGCACGTGCTCGGCGCCGACGTCACGATCGTCGCGCAGGGCCCCGGCAACCTGGGTACCGGCACCGCGTGGGGCTTCTCCGGGGTGGCGCTGGGCGAGGCCGTGAACGCGATCGGCACCCTGGGCGGCCGGCCCGTCGGCTCGCTGCGGATCTCCACCGGCGACGCCCGCTCCCGGCACCGCGGCGTCTCCCATCACAGCCTCACGGCGTACGGCAAAGTCGCCCTTCTCCCGGCCGACCTGCCGGTCCCCGCCGGTCTGGACCCGTCGACGCTGGCCGCGCTGGAACCGCTGGCGGCAAGGCACCGCATCGTCAGCGTCCCGGTCGACGGCCTGGACGAGGCCCTGCGCGCCTCCCCGGTCACGCTGTCGACGATGGGCCGCAAGCTCGACGAGGACCACACGTACTTCCTGGCCGCCGCGGCGGCCGGCCGCCACGCCGCCTCGCTGCTACGGTGACGCGCCCCGACGAGCTGACCGATCTCCTCTGGTCCTTCTCCCCGGACGGCACCCGTCTGCCCGCTGACATCTCCAGCCTGCGCGGCCGCCCGGCCCGCCTGGCCCGGCGGCTGCTCGCCTCCCCCGGCCTCGACGACGAGTTGCTGCGGGTGCACTTCGAGCTCCAGCGGCTGGGCGAGGAGCTGCAACTTCCGCGCCGCGTCGCGGAGACCCTTCAGGCCTGGGTACGCCACACCGGGCGGCCCATGCGCGTGGTGGACATCGGCTGCGGTCTCGGCTACGTGATCCGCTGGCTGGCCGCGCACCGGGTCCTCGGCCCGTCGGTCTCCCTGGTCGGCGTCGACTTCAACCCCCTGCTCATCGCCCGGGCCTCGGCCCTGGCCGCCGCCGAGGGCCTGGACTGCCGGTTCATCGCCGGCGACGCCCTGCGACCAGGTCTGGCCGTCGAGGACGGCGCGGACACGATCGTCATCTCCAGCGGCCTCGTCCACCATCTGTCACCGGCCGACCTCCCGTCGTTCTTCGCCGCCCAGCAGGCGCTGGGCGTCCACGGGTTCGCGCACTGGGACATCGATCCCAGCGTCTGGTCGACGCTCGGGGCGTGGGTCTTCCACCGCGGGCGGATGCGCTCACCCGTCTCCCGCCACGACGGCGTCCTGTCCGCTCGCCGCGCCCATACCGGCGCCGTCCTGGCCGGCGCGGCTCGCGCCGGCGCACCCGCCTACGACGTGAGCTGTGTGGACGCCCCACGCTGGCGGCCGCGCGTCGTGGACGTGCTGCGCCCGGTGACCGGGCTGAGGGCGCCGGCATGACCGCGGCTGCCGTTGCCGCCGGGCTGGCGCTGATCGCCGGGCTCGACGGGGCCTTCGCCGGCTTCCGGTCGTCCTGCGGGCGCAGCGGGCTGGTCCGCCACCGGGCGCAGAACGTGACCGCCCACCTGCGGGGCCTGGCGCTCGCGGTGGCCCTGCTGACCCCGGTCGCCGTCGTCGCCCTGCTCGGCTACAGCGCGCGGCCCGGCCCCTATCTGGCCGCGGGCCGCGCGATGCTCGCCGTCTACGTCCCCTTCGCGGTGGTGGTCCTGCTGGCCCTGGTCGCCTATCTGCTCCTGGGCTGGCGGCGGCGTTTCGTGGCCACCGCCCTCGTGCTCGGGCCGTGCACCGCGGCCCGCCCGCTGATCGCGCTGCTCGGCGCGGCGCTCGCCGCCCAGGCCGCCGGCGACCTGAGGGTGGGCCTGCTGGCCTTCGCCGGGGTCGCCGGGGCGCTGGCCGTCGAACCGCTGGCCGACCGTCGCTGGTACGCCGCGCTCACCCCAGTTTCCGCACCAGAGTGACACCGTCGCGGACCGGGAGCAGGACCGACTCGACGCGCTCGTCGGCCACGATGCGGTTGTTGAGCTCGGCCACCACGACGTCGGACTCGTGGGTGGGGCGCAGCACCCGGCCGTCGCGCAGGGTGTTGTCCAGGACCAGGAGACCGCCCGGGCGCAGCCGCGGGATCAGCTCGTCGTAGTACCGCGGATAGCCGGTCTTGTCGGCGTCGACGAAGGCGAAGTCGACCTCCGGCTCGGACGGCAGCGCGCGCAGCGTGTCGGCCGCGGGCCCGAGGCGCAGCTCGATCCGGTCGTCCACGGCGGCGCGCTGCCAGAAGCGCCGGGCCACCGACGTGTACTCCGCCGAGACGTCGCAGCACAGCAGCCGGCCGTCCTTGGGCAGGCCGCGCGCGATGCAGATGCCCGAGTAGCCGGTGAAGACGCCCACCTCGACCGCGTGCCGGGCGCCGGTCAGCCGCACCAGCATGGTGAGAAGCTCGCCCTCGTCGTGCGAGATCTGCATGCCGGCCGCGTCCGGGAACAGCCGCCGGGTCTCGGCGGCCAGGTCCCGCAGCACGTCGTCCTGGGGTGTGCAGTGGGCCAGAAGGTAGTCGCTGATCGCGTCGCCGATGATTTCCGCCATGCCGTCCACCGTTGACCTTTCCCGCGCCACCCGCAAGGCCGGGAGCCGATCGGCGGGCCGGCGCGTCCGACTCACCATGAGACGCGCCCTCGTTCCACTGATCATGATGGCGGCCGGCCTGGCCGGGTGTTCCGAGCCGGACGCGACGCCGCCGGACGTGCTGAAGCTGGCGTCGCCGGGAACGGTCACCGACTGCGGCACGTTCACTCTCGACCAGGGCGAGACGCTGCCCCAGGACGCGGGACTCTGTCTGCTCACGGCGTCGCGCGAGGGGCGGATCGCGCGGCTCTCGGTGACCGCGCCGACGGTCGAGGGCGATCCGATAGTCACCGTCTACGCGACGAGGCCCGACGGCGGCGTGGAGGTGGTCGAGGACACCCGCGCGGACGCGTACGGCGCGCAGGAGATCACGCGAGAGGTCTGCACCGGCCCCAGCGCCGGCGACCACGGCTTCCACTTCACGAACTGCGGCCCCTAGCGGCTCAGACGGCGCGGAAGGCTCCGGGGGTGGTGCCGGTGACTTCGCGGAAGGCCCGGCGCAGCTGGGTCTCGCCGGCGAAGCCGCAGGCGGGGGCTATGTCGGCCACCGGGCGGTGGGGGTGCAGGCGCAGCAGGCGGCGCGCCTCGGCGACGCGGAGGTGACGTAGCTCGTCGGCCCAGGACAGCGGCTCGCCGGTGAAGAGGCGGAACAGGGCTCGCCGGGACAGGTGGCAGGCATGGGCGACGGCGTCGGCGTTCAGGTGCTGGTCGCGGAAGGAACGGCGCAGGTGGTCGAGGACCCGCTCCCGGGCCAGGTCGCCGTCCGGCTGGGGGCCCGGGCCGCCGGCGGCCAGGGTCAGCGCCTCGCCGAGCAGGGCTATCGCGTGCGGGACGAAACCGGTGGGGACGTCCGGTGGCAGGGCGCGGAAGAACGCGGCGACCGCGCCGGCCGGGCCGGTGCCGTCGAGGGGGACGGCGGTGGCGCGGCGCAGCGAGCGGTCGGCTACCAGCTGGCGCGGCACCTGGACCACCACCTGCTCGAACGGATCGGTGAAGGTGAAACCGAAGGGCCGGGTGCTGTCGCAGAAGACCAGGTCGCCCGGCGCCAGGCGGGCGGTGCGGCCGTCCTGCTGGACCTCGCTGTGCCCGGTCACCTGGATCGTGGCCAGGGCGTACGGCTCGGCCGAGTCGTCGGTGCGCCGCACCCGGTGCGGTGACGCGGCGACCGTGGTGATGCGCAGGTCGCCGTCGCCGGACGGCCGCAGCCGGGCGTGGAAGGGCGCGGCGCCCAGCGGTGCGGCGGTCAGCGGTACGAAGGTGCGGTTGATCGCGGCGCGGTACGACCCGAACTCCATGCCCACGATCATGGATCAGCCGAGGGCCTCCTTGGTTGCGGCGACAACCTCTGCCGGCGAGGGCAGCGCGGGGCCCATGGGGCCGCTGATCGGGTCGACGACGCGGTAGCCGTCCTGGCGAAGACGCTGGATGTTGCGGGCCACGGCCGGTTTGGCCAGCATCGGGGGGCTCATCATCGGGAAGAACACGACCGGCACGGTCGCGGCCAGGATCACACCGCCGAGCAGGTTCGGCGCGGCGCCGGAGGCGGCCACCGACAGCATGTTGGCCGTGGCGGGCAGGATCAGGACGGCGTCGTGCGACGCGGCCAGCGCGGCCTGGTTGTCGGCCGGCCACCTGGCGGGGTCGTCACCGGTCACGACCCGGTCGGCGTGCAGCGCGACCACCGGCGCCGGCAGGAAGAGCCGCGCCGAGTGGGTCATCACGACGGTGATCGTGGCGCCGAGGTCGGCGCGCAGGGCGTTCAGATATGCCGGAAGCCCGGTCACGGAGATCGAGCCCGAGGCCCCCACGAGAAGCTTTGTCATGACCCAACGGTCACCCCGGTGGGGGTCTCCCCCGCACACCGTGAGTGCCAGGCGGCGATCAACCAGTGCCGATCCTGACCTCATGAAGTGATGATCAGACAGAGCCAGCCGGCCAGGATCAGCCCGAGGACGACCGCCATCGCCCAGGTCGGAAGGCGATGGCCGCCGGCTCGGTTGCGCTGGATCTCGGCGCGGATCCGCTCGCGCTTGCGGTCGACGCGGGAGGACGGCTGGTCGGGAGGTGACATGACCCGACCAGCCTAAACCCCGTCACATGCTGGCGATGAGGCGCTCCACGCGCTCGTCGTAGGCCCGGAAGGGGTCCTTGCACAGGACCGTCCGCTGGGCCTGGTCGTTGAGCTTGAGGTGCACCCAGTCGACGGTGAAGTCGCGGCGCTTCTCCTGGGCGTGGCGGATGAACTCGCCGCGCAGGCGGGCCCGGGTGGTCTGCGGCGGCGTCTCCTTGGCCTCGAAGATCTCCAGGTCGTTGGAGATGCGGTCGACCTGCTTGCGCTTCTCCATCAGCGCGTAGAGGCCGCGGCCCCGGCGCACGTCGTGGTAGGCCAGGTCGAGCTGGGCGATGCGCGGATGCGACATCGGGATCTCGTGCTTGGCCTGGTACCGCTCGATCAGCTTGTATTTCGAGACCCAGTCGATCTCGCGGGAGACCGGGTCGAGGTCGCCCGACTCGATCGCGTTGAGCACCCGGCCCCACAGCTCGACGACGCGCTTGGCGGTCTGGTCGCCGCCGCGGCGCTCGACGAACTCGGTCGCCTTGGCCAGGTATTCCTGCTGGATCTCGAGCGCGCTGACCTCCTTGTTGTTGGCCAGGCGGATCTTGCGGCGGCCGGTGACGTCGTGGCTGACCTCGCGGATGGCCCGGATCGGGTTCTCCAGCGACAGGTCGCGCATGACCACGCCGGCCTCGATCATGCGGAGCACGATGTCGGCGCTGCCCACCTTGAGCAGGGTGGTGACCTCGTTCATGTTCGAGTCGCCGACGATCACGTGCAGGCGCCGGTAGCGCTCGGCGTCGGCGTGCGGCTCGTCACGGGTGTTGATGATCGGCCGGGACCGGGTGGTGGCGCTGGAGACGCCCTCCCAGATGTGCTCGGCGCGCTGCGACAGGCAGAACACGGCCCCGCGCGGCGTCTGGAGCACCTTGCCGGCGCCGCAGATCAGCTGGCGGGTCACGAGGAACGGGATCAGGACGTCGGCGAGCCGGCCGAACTCGCCGTGCCGCGACACGAGGTAGTTCTCGTGGCAGCCGTACGAGTTGCCGGCGGAGTCGGTGTTGTTCTTGAACAGGTAGATCTCGCCCGCGATCCCCTCGTCGTGCAGCCGTTTCTCGGCGTCGACGAGAAGACCCTCGAGGATCCGCTCGCCGGCCCGGTCGTGGGCGACCAGATCGGTGACGGAGTCGCACTCGGGCGTCGCGTACTCGGGGTGGGAACCGACATCCAGGTAGAGGCGGGCGCCGTTACGGAGAAAGACGTTGCTGCTGCGTCCCCAGGACACCACTCGGCGGAACAGGTAGCGAGCCACTTCGTCCGGAGACAGCCGCCGCTGCCCCCGGTAGGTGCACGTGACTCCGTACTCGGTCTCGAGGCCGAAAATTCGCCGTTCCATGACGAAACATTAGCCTCATCGGCCACCCGATGGCAGCCATCAAACCCCTAGCAGGCCAACGAGAACCCGCGACACCGTGTCCTCGAGGCGCGGCTCCGGCGCCGGCCGGCCACCGGTCAGCGCCGCCGTCAGGTGGGGGTGCCGTCCTTCGGCGACGACGTGGGCGAGATAGGCGCCCTGTCTCCGGCGCGCGTCCGCGCCGGCCTCGTTCAGGACGAAGGCGGCGGTGAGGGTGGTCAGCACGGCGTACGCCTCGAGCTTGCGGCCCACCGTGGCCGGATGGCCGGCCAGGACCGCCAGCACGTGTTCGAGGAGGTCGGCGCCGTGCGGGCCGAGCGCCGAGCGGGTGAGCACCAGTTCGGGCAGCCAGCCGTGCCGCCGCATCAGTTCGCGGGCCTGCCGGCTCACCTCGAGCAGGCCCGGCAGCCAGGGCCCGCCCGGCTCGGGCAGCTCGTATCCGGCCGCCACCTCGTCGGTCATCAGGTCGAGCAGGTCGTCCCGGCTGTCGACGTAGCGGTAGAGCGACGCCGCCCCGGTGCCCAGCTCGGCCGCGACCCGGCGCATCGTGACGGCGGCCAGGCCCTCCCGGTCGGCCAGGGCGATCGCGGCCGCGGTCACCTCGGCCCGCGAACGCTCGGCGGGCCGCCCGACGCCCGTACGCCTCGGCCGGAGCCACACCGGCACTCCACTTTCGGTCACGCCCCAGCTTAGCTACCATCGTTCGCGAACACCGTTCCCGAATGAGAAGAGGCGGCGATGACCTCGTCCACCGCGCACAACGGCGACGTGCACCTGGCCGTCGACGACCTCGGCGGCGCCGGCGGCGACCCGCTGCTGCTGATCATGGGGCTGGGGGTCTCCCGCTACTACTGGCCCGACGGGTTCGTCGCCGGGCTGATCGAGGCCGGCTTCCACGTGGCGTCGTTCGACGGCCGCGACTCCGGCGGCTCCACCCACTTCGACGGCGCCCCGGCCACCGACCCGCTGTCCGGGCTGCTGCGCCGCCGGCCGCTCGCCTACACGGCCGAGGACATGGCCGACGACACCGTCGCCGTGCTCGACGCGCTCGGCTGGCCGCGGGCCCATCTGTTCGGCGTCTCGCAGGGCGGCCTGGTCGCCCAGCGGACCGCGCTGCGCCACCCGGAACGGGTCCTCACCATGACCACCTACGCCGCCGTGCCCAGCGACGCCCGGGGCCTCGGGGTGCTGCGCTACGTGCGCCCGCCGTTCCTGGCCCGGCTGGCCCGCATGCGCCATCCCGCCGGGCGCGCGGGTGACGTGGCGGCCGGGATGGACCTGTTGCGGGCGGTCGCGTCGCCGGTCTACCCGTTCGACGAGGAGGACGCCCGGCGGCGCGTGGAGCGCGAACTGGACGCCGGGCTGCCCAGCGGCGTGCGGGACAGCCGTGCCCAGGCCCGGCAGACCAGCGCCTCCTGGCACGGCCCGCGCCTGCGTGAGCTGCGCGTGCCCACCCTCGTGATGCACGGCGAGCGCGATCCGCTGGGCCGCCCCTCGGCCGGCCGGCGCATCGCCGCGTCGGTGCCGGGCGCGCGCTACGTCGAGCTTCCGGGCGTCGGACACGACCTGCCGCGGGAGGTGTGGCCGGCGGTGATCCGCGAGATCCGCGCGCTCGCCATAGACTCGCGGGCAGGATGAAGGTTCTGGTCACCGGTGGCGCCGGGTTCGTCGGCTCGCACTTCGTGCGGGCCGTCCTCGCCGATCGGCTGCCGGGGATGCAGGGTGCTTCGGTCACGGTGCTGGACAAGCTTCTGTACGCCGGGGCGGCGTTCGCCAACCTCAACGAGGTCGCTCACGCGAAGCGGCTGGAGTTCCATCCGGGGGACGAGGCGCTCCTCGGGCCGGCCCTGCGCGGATGCGACACGGTCGTGAACTGCGCCTACTCCCCCGGCCCGGAGCACGTCCTGGCCACGGCGGTGCTGCTGGAGGCCGCCCACCGGCAGGGCGTTGACCGATTTGTGCACATGTCGGCGGACTCGGTGTTCGGATCGGTCCCCGAGGACGCGGCGGGCGAGGACACGCCGCTGTCCCCCACCACCCCGGCCGCGGCCTTCATCGCCGGCGCGGACCTGCTCGCGGCGGCCTTTCACCGCACGCACGGGCTGCCGGTCGTGACCGTTCGAGCCGCGACCACGTACGGAAGCCACCAGCGACCCTCGGAGACCCTCCCCGGGGCCGTCACGGCCCTTCTGGACGGGCGCACGGTGGCCGTCCAGCCGGAGCGGGTCCGGGACTGGCTGCACGTCGGCGACCTCTGCCGCGCGATGGCGCTGGCGGCCACGTCGGGCACGGCCGGGGCGACCTACCACGTGGGCGGGTCCACCGAGCTCAGCGAACGCGCCCTGATCGACATGCTGCTGGCCGCGATGGGCGCCCCGGCGAACCGGGTGACCGTCGCGCCGCCCGGGCCCGATCGGCGGTACGCCCTCGACGACGACAAGATCCGCACCGAGCTGGGCTGGCAGCCGCTGGTGGAGTTCACGACGGGCCTGGACGCGACGATCCGCTGGTACCGCGACCACGAGGACTGGTGGCGCCCTCAGGTGGACTGACCCTGTGAGCCGCCGCCCGGCGATGTTGGGGCGCGGCACCTCAGCCGCGCCCCAGCGTCGTCAGGATCCGTCGCCGTTGACGCCGTCGGCCGGCTCGGCCGGGTCCTTCGGCTCGTCCGCCTTCGCCTTGCCGGCCTTGTCCTTCGCGTCCTCCTCGGAGGCCGCCGAGACGGTCGGCTTGTCGGTGGCCGGGCTCGGCGGGGCGGCGTCGACGTCGCCCAGCTCCTTCTCCGGCACGTCCTGGCCGCCCTCGAGCAGCGTGGACAAGGCCGCGCCGGCGATGCGGCGGAACGCCCGGCCCTTGCGGCGCCGGTCGAGGACCGCCACCTCGAGCTGCTTCGTGGTGAGCTGACGGGTGGCGCCGTTCTCGCCGCCCACGCTGCCCAGCGCCTCGGCCGCCAGGGCCAGCGCCGCCGGCAGGTCGGCCGCCGTGTCGTGCCGCTCGCGCAGCACGTTCGAGATGGCCTCGGCCTGCCCGCCCATGGCCATGAAGCCGGGCTCGTCCATCACCGAACCGTCGTACGTGATCCGGTAGAGCTCGTCGGTCTCGGGCGAGGACCCGACCTGCGCCACGCAGATCTCCACCTCGTACGGCTTCTGGGTCTCGGTGAAGATCGCGCCCAGCGTCTGCGTGTACGCGTTCGCGAGCCCGCGCCCGGTCACGTCGCGCCGGTCGTAGCTGTAGCCGTTGAGGTCGGCCATCCGCACGCCGGCCCGGCGCAGGTTCTCGAACTCGTTGTACCGGCCCACCGCGGCGAAGCCGATCTTGTCGTAGATCTCGCTGATCTTGCGGAGAGTGGTGATGTTCTCGGCGACCAGCAGGATGCCGCCCTCGTACGTCAGCACCACGGCGGAGCGGCCGCGGGCGATGCCCTTGCGGGCGTACTCCGAGCGGTCACGCTGGACCTGCTCGGGTGATGCGTAGAACTGCATGGCCACGGGTGGCTACTCCCTCATGAAGTCGACTGCGGGCTCTTGTCGGCGGGCGTCTAGCCGCCCGGGTTCTCCATGCGGCCGGAGACCACCTGCTCGGCCACCGTGGTGATCTCCTGCTCGGACAGACGGTGCGTACCGTTCGCCGTCGCGCTCATCACCACCGGGAAGATCTTGCGGGTCAGGTCGGGCCCGCCCGTCGCCGTGTCGTCGTCGGCCGCGTCGTACAGCGCCTCGACGGCCAGCCGGACAGCGTCGTCGGTGCTGATGCCGGGCCGGTACTTCTTCTTGAGCGCCGACTTGGCGAACAGCGACCCGGAGCCGATCGAGTCGTAGCCGGTCTCCTCGTAGAGCCCGCCGGCCACGTCGAAGCTGAAGATGCGCCCCACCCGGGCCGGGTCGGACGGCGTCAGGTCGAAGCCCGCGAACAGCGGCACCACCGCGAGGCCCTGCATGGCCGCGCCCAGGTTGCCGCGCACCATACCGGCCAGCCGGTTCGCCTTGCCGTCGAGCGAGAGCATGGTGCCCTCGATCTTCTCGTAGTGCTCCAGCTCGACCTGGAACAGCCGCATCAGCTCGATGCCGATGCCGGCCGTGCCGGCGATGCCGATCAGCGAGTACGAGTCGGCGGGGTGCACCTTCTCGATGTCGCGGCTGGCGATGAGGTTGCCCATGGTCGCCCGCCGGTCGCCGCCCATGACCACGCCCTCGGCGGTGGCGATGGCCACGATCGTCGTTCCGTGCGGCGCGAGGTCAGCGGCCATTCCCGGCGGCAGGGGCCGGCGCCCCGGCAACATCTCGGGCGCCGCCTGGGTCAGGAACTGCGTGAAGGACGACGTCCCCGAGTTTTGAAAGAACGCTGGTAGACGCCCGGATGGATCAAAGTCCATTGCCACGTGGTTCCTTTCAGATACGTGATCGCCTCGGCGAGGAACACAGGGTTGTCCCGGAACTGCCCGAGCCCGCCGTTGCAGTTGAAGCACAATATCCCGCGCACCCACCCAGTGCGATGATCGTGATCGACGTGTTGAGGGTCAGGCGTGCCACAGATCGCACACACCCCACCCTGCTCCGCCAGCATCTCCTTGGCATCGGCGTCGGTGATGCCGTACCGATGGCGCAGGTGGTACTCGCGGTTGCCGCCGTAGAGCCTTTCCTTCGTCTCGCGGCCTCGGGCGTTGTGACAAAGGCGGCAATACGTGTGATAGCCGTTCTTGCTTGCTTTGGTGCGGGCGAATTCAGCCAGCGGCTTGATCGTCTCGCAGTCCGGGCACCACTTCGAACCCTCGGGCACCGGCTCCGCCGACCGCCGCTGTTCTTTGATCCCGCGCTTACGACGGCTGGCCTCCGACCGCTCAGCAGCGCACTGCTTGCAGTAGAAGGCCAGTCCGTCCCGCTGCCGAACGTTGCGGTGAAACTCGCTCACCGGCAACGTTCGGCCGCATTGAGGGCAGTGCTTACCATCCGATCCCCGTAAATCGGACATTTTGGGTCACTGTCCCCCTTTTTGCACATATCCCCTCACGAATTCTTCCGCGTTCTCTTCGAGAACGGAGTCGATTTCGTCGAGGAGGTCGTCTACGTCTTCGGTGATTTCGGCGTGTCGCTCGGCTACCTCCGGGTTGGCCTCAGTGGTGACGTCCTCAACCTCTGAGTCCTGCCGGCCCTTGCCGGACTGCGACTGACCGCCGGTGTCTCGAGTTGCCATGGGGTACCACCTTTCTAGCCACCCGAAGCCCGCGACATCGGGTGGCTAAAACCTACCTCGCCGTTACGACAAAAAACCGTCCGCGGCCGCTGGTGTTTCTCAGCGGCTGGTGATGACTTCCAGGAGGTCCTTCGCGCTCTCGCACTTGTCGAACAGCGCGCCCACGTGCTTCTTGGTGCCGCGCTCGGGCTCCATCATCGGCACCCGCACCAGCGACTCGCGCCCGACGTCGAAGATGACCGAGTCCCAGCTGGCCGCGACCACTTCGGACGCGTACTGGGCCAGGCAGCGCCCGCGGAAGTAGGCCCGGGTGTCCTCCGGCGGCTCGGACATGGCCAGCTGCACGTCGGCCGGGTCGAGCAGCGTCTTCATCGAGCCGCGGGCGACCAGCCGGTGGTAGAGGCCCTTCTCGGGGCGCACGTCGGAGTACTGGAGGTCGACGAGCTGGAGTTTCGGCGACGACCAGTTGAGCTCCTCGCGCTCACGGTAGCCCTCGAGCAGCCGCAGCTTGGCGACCCAGTCGAGGGTGTCGGCGCACTCGAACGGGTCGCGGCCGAGCTTGTCGAGCACGTCCTCCCAGCGGTCGAGCACGTCGAGGGTCTGCTCGTCGGCGTCGTCGCCCTCGCGCTCCTCGACGAACGCGCGGGCCCGCTCGTAGTACGCCCACTGCAGGTCGAGCGCCGTGAGGCGGCGGCCGTCGCGCAGCCGGATCATGTGCTTGAGCGACGGGTCGTGGCTGACCGACTTGAGCTCGCTGACCGGGTCGGCGATGCCGAGGTCGCCGCTGAAGACCTTCTCCTCGATCATGTTGAGGACCAGCGACGTGGTGCCGACCTTGAGGTAGGTGGCGATCTCGGACAGGTTGGCGTCGCCGATGATGACGTGCAGGCGCCGGTATTTGTCGGCGTCGGCGTGCGGCTCGTCGCGGGTGTTGATGATCGGCCGCTTCAGGGTGGTCTCGAGTCCGACCTCGACCTCGAAGAAGTCGGCCCGCGAGGAGATCTGGAAGCCGGAGCCGGAGCCGTCCTGGCCGATGCCGACGCGGCCGACGCCGGTGAAGATCTGCCGGGTGACGAAGAACGGCGTCAGGTGGGCGACGATGTCGGCGAACGGCGTCTGCCGGCGCATGAGGTAGTTCTCGTGCGAGCCGTACGAGGCGCCCTTGTTGTCGGTGTTGTTCTTGTAGAGCTGGATGCGGTGGGTGCCGGGGATGGTGGCGGCCCGCCGGGACGCCTCGGCCATGACGCGCTCGCCGGCCTTGTCCCACTTGACGACGTCGAGCGGGGTGGTGCACTCGGGGGTGCTGTACTCGGGGTGCGCGTGGTCGACGTAGAGCCGGGCGCCGTTGGTCAGTATCACGTTGGCCAGGCCGAGGTCTTCGTCGGCGAGGGCGTCCGCGGGGTCGTAGGCGGCTCCGGAGTAGGTGAATCCGCGTGCGTCGCGCAACGGCGACTCTTCCTCGTAGTCCCACCGGGCCCGGCCGCCGCGGTTCAACTCGGGTCGTGCGCCGTAGGCATTTACCACCTGCGATGAGGTGACCATGGGGTTGGCACCGGGCTGCCCCGGGACGGAGATGCCGTACTCGACCTCGGTGCCCATAATCCGTCGAACGCTCATGCGACCACCCCGCCCGCCGTGCTGCCCCTGCTGCTCATGTACCGAGCCTAGACGCTCTGGCGCTGGTTCTCGCCCCGGCCCGTGCCCGCCAGCGCACGCTGGGTGGCCGTTATCGGCCTCTCCGAGCCGCCGGAAGTGATCTTGCGGGCCAGGGCCTGGGCCGGATGTTCCACCATTCGGTACGAGAGCCACGCCAGTCCTATCGCTCCGGTGAGGTACGTAACGCCTGCGAGCAGCCGTACGGGCCATGGTTGCGTCCCGAGGTCCGGGACGATCCGGAGCGTGAGGAAGAGCAGGACGACGTGCAGCAGATACAGCGAGTAGCTGATCTGTCCGAGCCATGGCAAAACGAGAGGCATGGTCCGGTTTCGCATGGCGTATGCGAAAAGGAACGTGATGACAAGAGCGCCCGTCGTGGCGTACGTCCTTTGAGAACCCAGCAGAGCCAGAGTGACCATCGTCAGGGCCGTGAGGCCCGCGAAGCGGCCGATCTGGCCGTGCTGCCACCGATAGACGACCGTGCCGGCGAACATGACGGCCAGGAACGTCAGAGCCTGCTGCGAGGACGTGACGGTGCTGTTGGCGGTCGGATGCCCGTTCAGCGCCGGCACAAACACGACGGCCAGGCCGAGAACGCCGGCGACTTTGAGCAGACGCTGCTTCAGACAGGCGAGGACAACCAGCGAAAAGACAATGAGGAGTACGGCCGCGAGCACGCGACGCTGCGCGAACGTGCCCCCGAGCAGGTCGTCCGGCAGATACGGACCACCCACCAGCGCGACCGCCGCCAGCCCGCCCGCCCACCAGGCGCTCAGCCGGTGCAGACGCCAGGCGTACAGACCCGTGACGATCAGGTAGAACACCATCTCGTACGACAGGGTCCAGAAGACCCGGACCACGCCGCGCAGGCCGGCCAGATCGGGGGTCATCGTCGCGTGGGCGAGCACGCCGGTGACCGTCTCGGTGCGCAGCGAGCCCTGCCAGCGCATGAGACCGGCCGTGACCAGCAGCGCGACCAGCGCGATGGTGGCCAGGTAGGCCGGATAGATCCGCAGCAGGCGACCGGCCCAGAACCGGCGCAGGGAGCCGTGCCGCTCCAGTGACATCGGGATGACGTACCCACTGACCAGAAAGAACAGCAGCACCGCGTACTTGCCCAGGTCGATCTGCCGGTAGATCGCCATGTGGCGCTCGGCGCCGATCAGCTGTGGGCTGAGGTGGAACAGGACGACCGTCAGCGCGGCGTAGCCCCTGACCGCGTCCAGCCACGCCATGCGTCTCATGATGGGGAGAACGACAACGCGGGCCGGGGGAAACCCCCGGCCCGCGTCCTGAAGCCGTCGTTACAGGTACTGACCCGTGTTGCTGGCCGTCTCGATGGAGCGGCCGGCCTCGGCGCCCTTGCCGCCGGAGACGAGCGTGCGGATGTAGACGATCCGCTCGCCCTTCTTGCCGGAGATGCGGGCCCAGTCGTCGGGGTTCGTCGTGTTGGGCAGGTCCTCGTTCTCGCGGAACTCGTCGACGCAGGAGTCGAGCAGGTGCTGCAGGCGCAGCCCCTTCTTGCCGGAGGTGAGGAACTCCTTGATGGCCATCTTCTTGCCACGGTCCACGATGTTCTGGATCATCGCGCCGGAGTTGAAGTCCTTGAAGTACAGGACCTCCTTGTCACCGTTGGCGTAGGTGACCTCCAGGAAGCGGTTCTCCTCGGACTCCGTGTACATCCGCATGACCACGGCGTCGATCATCGCGGCCACCGTGACGTCGGCGTCGTTGCCGTGCTCGGCCAGGTCTTCCGAGCTCAGCGGAAGGCCGGACAGGATGTACTTGCCGAAGATGTCCTTGGCCGCCTCGGCGTCCGGGCGCTCGATCTTGATCTTGACGTCCAGCCGGCCCGGCCGCAGGATGGCCGGGTCGATCATGTCCTCGCGGTTGGAGGCGCCGATCACGATCACGTTCTCCAGGCCCTCGACACCGTCGATCTCGCTGAGGAGCTGGGGAACGATCGTGTTCTCCACGTCGCTGGAGACACCGGAGCCACGGGTCCGGAAGATCGAGTCCATCTCGTCGAAGAACACGATCACCGGGGTGCCCTCGCCGGCCTTCTCACGGGCCCGCTGGAAGACCAGGCGGATGTGCCGCTCGGTCTCACCGACGTACTTGTTCAGCAGCTCCGGGCCCTTGATGTTGAGGAAGTAGCTGGTGTGCTTCTCCTCGCCCCGGCGCTCGGCGATCTTCTTGGCCAGCGAGTTGGCCACCGCCTTGGCGATCAGGGTCTTGCCACAGCCGGGCGGGCCGTAGAGCAGGATGCCCTTCGGCGGGCGCAGCTGGTGCTCCCGGAACAGGTCGGCGTGCAGGAACGGCAGCTCCACCGCGTCGCGGATCTGCTCGATCTGCGAGTGCAGACCACCGATGTCGGTGTAGTCGACGTCGGGGACCTCCTCGAGGACGAGCTCCTCGACCTCGCTCTTGGGGATCCGCTCGTAGGCGTACGCCGAACGCGGCTCGATCATCAGCGAATCGCCCGCGCGGAGCTTGCCGATCTCGAGCGAGTCGGCGAGCGAGACGATGCGCTCCTCGTCGGCGTGCGAGACGACCAGCGCCCGGTCGCCGCGCTCCCCGTCGGGGCCCGCGAGGACCTCCTTGAGGGTGACGACCTCACCGGTGCGCTCGAAGCCGAAGGCGTCGACCACGTTGAGGGCGTCGTTGAGCAGGACTTCCTGGCCCTTTTGGAGGTCTTCGACCGTCAGGGACGGCGAGACCGCCACGCGGAGCTTGCGGCCGCCGGTGAAGACATCGACGGTGCCGTCCTCGTGCAGTTCCAGGAATACGCCGTAGCCGCTGGGCGGCTGGGCGAGCCGGTCAATCTCTTCCTTGAGAGTGACGATCTGGGCCCGGGCTTCCTTCAAGGTCGCCACGAGCCGGTCGTTGTTCTCGGTCACTCGGGCCAGCTGCGCCTGCGTCGCCGCAAGCCGTTCCTCGAGCTGCCGGACGTGTCGTGGGCTTTCGGTCAACTTCCGCCTGACAAGGGCGAGTTCCTCCTGCAGGAACGCGACCTGGCTGGAGAGATCGTTGGCCTCTTTTTCCCAACGTGCGGCGCGGTTGTCCGCCTCGTCGCTGCGTGCCACGTCCCACCTCCCCGGGGGCTCGAACGTCTTGGGATAACACTAGCCGCTGCGGGCCGGATTTCGACCCATGCAACACCCTCGTCACCGAGTCTTGATCCATTCGGCTGGTCCTCGCAAGTGACTTGTCGGACGGTTCCGGTACGGTCGGCGGGGGCTACATGTGGGAGGTACGGAGTGTCGGCACAGACCGGTCACGAGGAGCTGCAGGTCTGGGTCGATCAGGACCTGTGCACCGGCGACGGGCTCTGTGTGCAGTACGCGCCGGAGGTCTTCGAACTCGACATCGACGGACTCGCCTACGTCAAGGACACCGCCGGTGAGCTGCTGCAATCCCCCGGTGAGCGTACGGCCGTGCCGGCCCGGCTCCTGCTCGAAGTGATCGACTCGGCCAAGGAGTGCCCCGGCGACTGCATCCACGTCGTGCGGCGCGCCGACGATGTCGAGATCGCCGGCCCCGACGCCGCCTGAGACTCTTTACGTAAGGCCGTTTTCCGCCCCCTAACACCCCGGGGGTTCAGTCGTGAATTCGCGGAAAAAGTCACACGGCCGAAACCGAAGTTTAGAGTGTCGGCCGTCCTACCAGAGAGGCGACGACGCGCGAAAACTCCTCAAGTCGGGCGATTTGTCCGGGTCCGCCGTCGTCGAGGGTCTTGCCGAAGCGCAGCGCGTCGTGCCGGATCGTCTGCCGGGACTCGCCCTCGTCCATGCCGGGCGGCGGCACCGCGTCGTCGACCGAGCTCAACAGCAGGTAGACGTCGATGCTGTCGACCCGGGCCTGCCCGTTGGACGTGCGGGTGAGCCGCCGCCGGCAGCCCACCTCGGTCACCGTGGACAGCGGCACCACCCGCAGCGACGAGGTCATCGAGCCGACCGGCCCGTCACCGGGCGCCACATCCTCACCGTGCCACAGCACCAGGCGGCTGCCGTCACAGATGACGACCTCCTGCCAGACGCCGTTCACCTCGTTGACGAAGCGTTCGAGAGTGAAGCAGAGCACCGAGGCGCCGCGCAGGACCCCGAAGAGCGCGTCGAGCGCCACCTCGGGGTCACGCAGATAGGCCCGGGCGGCCGAGTCGAGGTCCTGGTAGGGCGACCAGTCGGGGAAGACCGCCGGCATCTCGTTGCTGCCGCCGAACGGCGGAGAGCTCATAGCGCCCACCCAGTCCTCCCCGGTTCTGTCCTGTCGCCGTTTGGAAGCTACCCGACCCGGGTGGGTGCCGTCACATCTCCGGGGCAGCTTCCGGGCTCTCCTCATCCGAGCGAGTGTCATCGATCTCGGCCACGGCCGCGGCGGCCAGGGCGGCCTGGGCCGCCCGGCGCAGCGCGTACGCCTCGGCGCCCTTGCTCGGCTTGCGCCGCCGCGGCGGCGCGGTGACGCCCGGGGCGAGCTTGCGCGCCGACACCAGGAACGCGGTGTGGGCGATCATCCGGTGGTCGGGGCGCACGGCCAGGCCCTCGGCGTGCCAGTCGCGCACCAGCGACTCCCAGGCCCGCGGCTCGGTCCACCCGCCGCGCTCGCGCAGCGCCTCCACCAACTCGGACATCTGCGGCGTGGTCGCCACATAGCCGATGAAAACCCCGCCCGGGATGAGCGAGCGCTCGACCATGTCGAGCGCCTCCCACGGGGTCAGCATGTCCAGGATGATCCGGTCGAAACCGGTCTCGGTGTTGGTCGCCACGTCACCGTGGTGCACGTGCCAGGCCGGGTGCGGCCCGCCCAGGAACGCCTCGACATTCTTGCGGGCGATCGCGGCGAAGTCCTCGCGCAGCTCGTACGAGTGAAGCTCGCCGGAGGTGCCGATGGCGCGCAGCAGCGACATCGACAGGGCCCCCGAGCCGACGCCGGCCTCGAGCACCTTGGCCCCCGGGAAGACGTCGCCCATGGCCACGATCTGCGCCGCGTCCTTGGGATAGATGACCTGGGCGCCGCGCGGCATCGACAGGACATAGTCGCTGAGGAGAGGGCGGAGCGCGAGATAGGCCGTACCACCGGACGAAGTCACCACGCTGCCGTCAGGCAGCCCGATCAGGGCGTCGTGGGCCAGCGCGCCCCGGTGCGTGTGGAACTCCTTGCCCGCTTGCAGCACGATCGTGTGCATCCGGTTCTTCGGGTCCGTGAGCTGGACGCGATCGCCCTCCCGGAACGGCCCGCGGTGCGCGGGCAGCGAGTCGGTGTCGACGGCTTCAGGCGTAAGGGTCACAGCGTCTTTCACTTCCGTTGCTTAATGGGACGTCGGGGTTCGAGCACCTGGGCGACGTCGCCGACGCGGAGCACCCCGACGACATCCTCGCCGGAGATGACCACGTACTGCGCGGCGGGATGCGCCTGGAGGGCGCGCACCACCTGCTCGCCGCTGAGGTCCAGCGGCAGCGCGGGCACCGCGTCACGCGAGCGCGACACGCTGTCCACCGCCACCCACGGGCGGCGATCGACGGGAACCCGCTCGGCGGCGACCGGGTCGACCAGTGCGGTGAGATTACCGGCCGAGTCCGAGACGGCCAGCACCACGTTCGGCCGCGGGTCCTCCGAACGGCGCCGCTGCGCCTCGCCGAGCGGGGTGCCGGCCGGCACGGTGAGCAGCGGACGGGCCAGCTCACGCAGTTTCACGAGAGGGAAGCGGCGGGTCATCCGGGCCAGCCGGATCGACTGGCCGGCGCCCTGCCAGAGGGTGAAGACGACGAGCAGGACGAACAGCATGCCGAACAGGGTCAGCGTGCCCAGCTGGTAGAACCACAGGGCGACCATGCCGGTGCCGAAGGCCAGGACCCGCCCGGCCCATCCGGCGGCCTCGGTGGCCCGGTTCCGGTCCTTGATCAGCGCCCACAGTCCCGCCCGCAGCGCCCGGCCGCCGTCGAGCGGCAGACCCGGCAGCACGTTGAACAACGCGACCAGGATGTTGCTGGCGGCGAGCTGAAAGGCGATCTGACCCACCGTCGTACGGTCCGGAAGCGCCACCGTGGCCGCGGTGGCCAGCCCGCCGAGCACCAGGGACACGGCCGGCCCGGCCAGGCTGACCAGGGCGTCGACGCGCGGGGTGGGCGCGTCACGGTCCATCTCGGTCCAGCCGCCGAGCAGCTCGAGCGTGATGCCGCGCACCCCGATGCCGAACCGGCGGGCGGTCAGCGCGTGGCCCAGCTCGTGCAGCAGCACGGAGCCGAGCAGGCAGATCACAAAACCGAAGCCGACCAGGTACGCCACCGGGCCGGGCAGGTCGAGTCCGTCGCGCACGTAGTTGCCGTACACATAGGTGACCAGCACGGCGAGCAGGATCATCGAGGAGTTCACGAAGACGGGGATGCCGAGGACGTGCCCCACCGGCCGTGCGCCGCGGCGGTTCCTGGGTGTCGTCCTGCTCTCGTCCACGCCGTCGATGCTACGGAGTCGGTTTTCGTCGTACCCCTGCCCTAGCCTCTTGGACATGACAGCACCCACGGTCTCCCCACCCCCGCCCGGCTCCTCCCGCCGGGACTCCACCGACCGGCCGGCCGGGCCTTCGCTGTCGCCGTCGCGGGCGGCCGACTTCAAGACGTGCCCGCTGCTGTTCCGCTTCCGCACCATCGACAAGCTGCCCGAGCAGCCGTCGGCCGACCAGGTGCGGGGCACGCTGGTCCACGCGGTGCTGGAGAGCCTGTTCGACCTGCCCGCCGCCGAGCGCACCCCCGAGGCCGCGGCCGGCCTGGTCGAGCCGGCCTGGCAGCGCGTCCTGGCCGAGGAGCCCCGGGCCGCCGAGATCCTCTCCACCCAGCCACCCCGCGGCCTGACCGACCCCGCCGCCGTCGCCGCCGAGGCCGACGCCACCGGCCAGGCGGCGCTGGTCGACGTGCCCGAGGCCGACGAGGCCGCCCGGCTGGCCCGTTTTCTCGACAGCGCCCGGGCCCTGCTCCCCGGCTACTTCGCGGTCGAAGACCCGCGCCGCCTCGAGCCGGCCCAGCGCGAGAGCCTGGTCTCCACCCTGATCGACGACGAGCTGCTGATCAGGGGATACATCGACCGCCTCGACATCTCCCCCGCCGGCGACCTGCGCGTGGTCGACTACAAGACCGGCGGTGCCCCGCGCGAGGCCTTCGAGGGCCGGGCGCTGTTCCAGCTGAAGTTCTACGCCCTGGTCCTGTGGCGCACCCAGGGCGTGGTCCCCCGCGTCCTGCGCCTGCTCTACCTCAAGGACGCCGAGGCCCTCGACTACAGCCCGGACGCCGAGGAGCTGGAACGCTTCGAGCGCACCCTGGTCGCCCTGTCCGCCGCCATCGAGCGGGCCAAGCGCGACCAGGACTTCCGCCCCAAGCCGAGCCGCCTCTGCGGTTGGTGCAACCACCAGGCGCTGTGCCCCGAGTTCGGCGGCACACCACCCCCGTTCCCCACCACTCCCGACATCCTCCAGATCGACCCCACCCCGGCCGACGACGACCGCCTGGCCTGAGACGAGACCCCCACAGGAAACCGGGTGACACCATGACCGCGTGATCGACTCCACCCGCCCTCACCGGCCACCGCGCCTGATCCGGTCCGTGCCCGACGCCGCTTGGCTGCCCGCGGGCAGCACGGCCGAGGTGTGGGCCGGCGACGACCTGGAGGTTCCGGCCCCGGCCGTGATCGTCCGCCTGGCCGTTGTCCGCGCCGGTGAGCTGTTCTGCGTGCGGACGCCCAAGGGGTTCGACATTCCGACGTTGCTCCTCGATGGATTGTCGGCAATGGAGGGTGTGTCCCGCCTGACCGGGCGGTACCTGCCGGCCGCCGCTAGCGACCGGGCCGGCCAGCATGCGCGGGAGCGGGCCGACCGGCGTGCGCGGGAGCGGCCCGATCGGCATGCGCGGGAGCGGGCCGGGGATGGCGGCCTGTCCCGAGCGGCGGACACCGGCCGGAGAGCTGCGGCGGGCGGCGAGACTGCGCTGGGTGGCGAGACTGCGCTGAGTGGCGTGGACACGCGGTGCGTCGGTTTTGTCCGCAATGTCGTTCCGGAGCCGGACGAGAGTTACCGGTTGCCGGTGCCGTTGGCGCATGTCCCGGTATTCACGCCGCGGGATCCCGACCTGGTCCCGGTTGAAGGGGCCGGCACGTGGATCGCCGCTGCGGAGGCTCCGGTGCTGCTGGGGGAACGGCACTGGTGGCCTATCGCCCGGGAAGCCTTCGGCCTGCCCGGGCAGGTGACCATGTCGCCGCCGAGGTCGGCGGGTGACGGGGGCCGCCGGTCATGGCTGGAGGTCGCCACCGCAGTCGGTGCGTGACGGTGCGCCGGTCGTGGCTGCTGGAGATCGCCACCGGGGTCGGTGCGTGACGGGGCCGCCGGTCATGGCTGGAGGTCGCCGCCGGGGGCGGTGGGTGATGGGGGTCGCCGTCATGGGTGGACGTCGCCCGGGGTGATGGCGATCGCTTAGGGTGGCCGCCATGTACGCCGCTGTTGGTCTGGAGTGCCGGTGACCGCCCTGCGACCGCTGCGGGTTCTGGTGGCTGACGCGGCGCCCATGCAGCGGTCGGGGCTCCGGATGGTTCTCACGGCGGCCTCGGCCGACCCGAGTGCGGCCGAGATCGTGGTGGCGGGGGAAGCGGGGGACGGCGGCGAGGCAGTCGATCTCGCGCGGCGGCTGCTGCCCGATGTGCTGATCACCGATCTGGTGCTGCCTCGCGTCGACGGGCTCGGGGTCACCCGGGCGGTCACCTCGGCCGGGCTGCCCGTGCGGGTGCTGGTCATGGCGGCCGGAGACACCGACGAGGACGTGCTCGCCGCTGTCGCGGCGGGGGCGGCCGGCTTTCTCAGCAAGGATGTGCCGGGTGCGGAGCTGATCGCGGCCGTACGGGCCGTCGCCGCCGGCGGGGCGGTCATCACGCCCTCGGTGCTGGCGCGGATTCTGGCCCGGGTCGCCGACGCGCTGCCGGCACCCGAGACCACGAGCGCCGGCAAGCTCGACGCGCTCACCGAACGCGAGCGTGAGGTTCTCGTGCACGTCGCCCGCGGGCACTCCAACGCCGAGATCGCCGCCGCCCTGCGGGTCAGCGAGACCACCATCAAGACCCACGTCGGTCACGTGCTGACCAAGCTGCGCCTGCGCGACCGCACCCAGGCCGTCGTCCTCGCCTACGAGACGGGCCTGGTCAAACCGGGCGCCTGACCCACGCTGTCACGAACTGAGGGTCTGCCGGGTCTCCGTGGCGAGACTAGGAGGCGCAGCATGGTCGCACCGGTGATCGTGGGTATCGACGGATCTGAGCAATCTCTGGCCGCTGTGCGGGTGGCGGCCCTTCAAGCGCGGCGCCGCGGGCTTCCGCTCCGGGTCGTGCACGCCTTCATCTGGCCTTCCCTTCATGTGGGGGTCGGGCCGGTCGCCGACGACATGCCGGGGACCGGGCTGAGGCACCAGGCCGAGGATCTGCTCGCCGAAGCGGTCGCCGTGGCCGGCGACGCCGCACCGGGCTTGGCGGTCTCCTCCGCGCTGGTCGACGGGGCGGCCACGCCCGTGCTGCTGCACGAGTCGCGGGACGGGTCGCTTCTCGTGCTCGGCGATCGCGGGCTGGGCGGTGTCAGCGGGCTCATCATCGGGTCGGTGGCCGTGCACGCCAGCGCCCACGCGCACTGCCCGGTGCTGGTCGTCCGTGGTGACGAGCACCCGGGCGGGCCGGTCGTGGTCGGCGTCGACGGGTCCGAAGGGTCACGGCTGGCGGTCGCGGCGGCGTACGAGCAGAGTGCCTTCCTCGGCGCCGAGCTGGTCGCCGTCCTCGCCGGTGACGACAGCCCGGGTGCCCGGCTGTTGCTCGGTGAGGCGCTGGCCGGGTGGGGCGAGCGCTATCCGGACGTGACGGTGCGGACGGAGGCCGTACGGGAGAACGCTCGTCATGCCCTGGTCGAAAGGTCGAAGACCGCTCGGCTCGTCGTGGTCGGCGCGCGGGGCCGCGACACCTTCAAAGGCCTGGTGCTCGGCTCGGTCAGCCAGGCGCTGCTGCACCACGCGGCGTGCCCGGTCGAGGTCGTGCGCGCGGCCGCCGTGCTCCGGGAGGAAGGCGAGCCGTCGGACAACGTCGACGTGTTCGTCGACCGGCCGGCCGACGCCGTCTCCGGGCTCGTGCCGGACCGGCAGAGCATGGCCGAGCTGCTGGAGGATCTGCGGGCGGCCGGGGTCGACGTGTCCGGCGTGACCGTGCTGCACGGGCCGGAGGGGGTCCGGATCCTCGACAGTGACGGCAGCCGGCACGGATGGCATGCGCGGTTCGTCCGGTTCTTCCAGAACTGGGGCTACGACGACGCCATCCTCAACCTGTACGACGAGGGGCTGCGCAAGGGCGAGGTGGCCTTCATGATCCCGGCCGCGCCGGACGAGAGGCACGAGATCGCGCGCCTGGTCCGGCAGCGGCGGGGACACGCGGTGCACTACTTCGGGCCGGAGCGCGCGGAGTCCCTCAGCGGCCCGTGACGCGCACGGACGATCGCGATGACCGTGGCGGCGGTGCGGTCGAGGTGGCTGCGCCCGTCCGGCAGGGTGGCCGACGGGCTGATGTAGCTGAGCGGGCCGACGTGGGTGGCCGGGTCCAGGCGGTGCACCGCGATCTTCCCGGCCCGCCGGGCCCGGTTCCAGCCGCTCCAGCGCAGCACGGGCCACCTCTGCGGGAAGATCCTCGCCCCGGTCCGCTCGATCCAGTCGGCGCCGCTGGTGAGCTGGTCGACGTGCTCGGCGTGGGCGAGGTCGTTGGCGCCGTTGTGGAAGCCGCCCAGGGTGATCGGCCACAATTGCGCCCGCAGCCGCGACCAGATCTCGTCCACCGCGCCCAGGGCGAGCTGGGCGCCGCCGCTGTAACCGAGCAGCACCACCGGGATGCCGCAGTCCGGCTCGTAGCCGGCGTGGCGGAGCTGCTCGGCGATCTGCGAGCCGACCGCCCGGTTGTAGAGGGGCCGGTAGCGGCGGTCGGCCGCGATGAAGATCTGCATCACGTTGTGCAGGAACAGCAGCAGGCCCGCGCGGTGGCGCAGCCACGCCCACACCCGCCGGTCGGCCAGCGGGTCGGCCAGCGGCGAGTACGGCAGCACCTGGCCGAGGACCCGCAGCTCCGGCGCGCCCTGGATGACCGCGCGCACGAGCTTGCCGCCGTCGCGGGTGTCGCGGAAGCGCCGTTTGCCGATGCCGTCGAGATAAACCAGATAGGCGATGGGCGGGCGGTCCGGTTCCGCTCCCCGGGCGTACGGCATCCCGGGCGGCAACGCGGTGGCGGGCGTACGCCAGCGGGCCGCGTAGGTCATCAGCTCGAACCGGGCCAGCAGCGCCTCGGCCAGCAGCAGCGGGCCGAGCCCGGCCAGCAGCACCACCAGCAGCACCCCGCTCACGCCGCCACCGCCCTCGGTGAGGTCCGGGTGAGCCGCGCGACCAGCCGCCGGACGGCCTCGACGGCCAGGGCCAGCCCCACCCCGGCCAGCGCCACACAGCCGGCCGCGGTCCACCACCCCTGCCCGGTCGCCGCCTCCAGCGCCCCGGCCAGGCCGGCGCCCACGCCCACCAGGAGCAGGAAATGCAGCAGCGGCCCGAGCAGTGGGAACGCGAGGACCGCGGCCAGCAGGAGCGGCGCCGCCAGTCCCGGCGTCCACAGGCGTACGGCATCGCCCGGGTCCAGCCCGAGCAGGGTGCCCGCAGTCAGCGGCCACAGGGTGAAGACCGTGGCGTCGACCACGGCCCCGAACAGCAGCAGACCGGCCGCCGCCGCTCGCGACGCCCCGGACCTGCGGGCCACCACCGGCAGCACCCGGCCCAGGGCCTCGGACAGCCCGGCCAGCAGCAGGATGACGGCCACCCCGGTGCTCATCGGACGGCCAGGCGGCAGATCTCGGCGTAGCCCTCGAGCTCGTCCGCGGCGCGCACGGCCCCGCCGGCCTCGCGCTGGGCGGCCTGGAGGCTCCGCGCGGCCCGGCCGAACCCGGGCTCGCCGAGCAGGCGGCGGGCGAGAACGCCGACGTCGCCGGCTCCGAGGGTCAGCCCGGCCCCGAGGCTCTCCAGGCGCGCGGCCACCAGCGGCTGGTCGGCGCCCTGGGGAACGACGAGCATCGGGACCCCGGCGTACAGGGCCTCGTTGACGCTGTTCATGCCGCCGTGGGTGACGAACAGCGCGGCCCGGTCCAGGATCTCCGGCTGCGGCACCGTCCGGCGGGCCAGCACGGTGGCCGGCAGGTCGCCGAGGGCGGCCGGATCGGTCTGCCCGGTGGCGACGACCACGGTGCCGGCCAGCGGGGCGAGGGCGGTGGCGAAGCCGCGCAGCAGCCGGGGGTCGGCGCTGAAGACGGTGCCCAGGGAGGCGTACAACACCGGATCGTGAAGTTGGCTCAGCGGGAACGAGGGAACCGGCGGGCGGGCGCCGATGCTGGGACCGACGAACCGGTACGACTCGTCGAACTCACCGGCGCCGATCTGGAACGCCCGCGACGTGAAGACCAGGTTGAGCGGCTGGCGGATGTTGCCCAGGTCGACCAGTGGCAGCCCTCGGCGCCCCAGCCGCCACCGGGACCGCAGATAGCTCGGCGAGAGCAGCAGTCTCCAGGAGCCGGCGGTCGGGCTGGGCGCCTGCCGGTTGAACGCGAACGTGGTGAACAGCGAGGCCGCCGGGACGCCGAGCTCCCGTGCGGCCACAGCGCCCCAGGGACAGGCCGAATCATGGACTATCAGATCCGGCCGTACGGACCTCAGGTCGCTCAGCACGGCCGGCAGCACTCGGACGGCCATGCCGGCCAGCGCCGCCACCAGCCCGGCCGGCGTCGGCGGATCCGGGATCGCCAGATCGCCGCCCGGGTAGAGCCGGACGGTGGCGCCGGCCGCCGCGATCTCGTCGCCGAACGCGGCCGACGTGTGATAGCTGACGGTGTGCCCGCGCCGGACCAGCTCGGCCACGATCGGCAGCGTCGGGTTGACCCGCCCGTGCATGCCGATGTTGAGGAACGCGACAGTGCTCATCGCCCGGCTCCCGTCAGCGCGCGGTCCTGTTCCCGGTAAAGGCCGGGGCCGTCCACGTGGAGCCGGTCGAGGAAGTCGCCGGCGGCGACGGCGGCGGTGCTGATCAGCCGCTGGGCGTGCCCGAAGTCCCACGGCGACGGCCACCGCTCGACGCCGGTCGGCAGGACTATGACCGGCAGGCGCCGGGCCACCTCGGCCAGATCGCGTTCGACCTGATGGCGGAAGAGCAGCTCGCCGGCCCGGGCGGCGATCGCGCCGGCCCGGGGAGGCGGCGCGGTGAACCGCGAGGGCCCGAGCGACAGCACCACCACGCTGGCCGCGCCCGCCTCCAGCGCCGCCCGGACCGGGACGTAGGCGATCACCCCACCGTCGGCCAGCAGCCGTCCGTCGCGGGCGACCGGCGGGAAGATCCCCGGAATGGCCGCGCTGGCCAGCAGCGCCGACTCGAGGTCACCGCGGTCGAGCAGCACCTCGCCGCCGGTGACGAGGTCGGTGGCGACCGCGGTGAAGGGAATCGGCAGGTCCTCGATGAGCGGGGGCAGGCCGGCCCGGCCGATCAGCCGCCGCAGGCCGCCGTCGCCGCACAGCGCGGCCCGCGCGGGGCCGATCGGGAAGACGTCACGCCGGCGCAGCCGGGTCCACACCTGGGCGAGCCAGGGCGCGGCCCGGTCGGGATGGGCCGCCGCGATGGCGCCGGTGAGCGCGCCGACCGACGTGCCGACGATCAGATCGGGGACGAAGCCGCGCCGCTCCAGCGCGTATCCCACCCCCGCGTGCGCCGCGCCCAGCACCCCGCCGCCGCCGACCACCACGGCCACGGGGCGAGGCAGGGAGTCATCCATGATCCACCCCTCTCTATGAACCGGTCCGCTCAGGAGACCCGGCCGGCCCACGAATCCGTGACAGCCGTGTGGTCCGGGCCGGGCGGCGGCCGATCACCAGGAGGAGCGGCGCAGCTGACGGCGGGAGGTGATGCCGAGCTTGGTGAAGACCTTGCGGAGATGCCACTCGACGGTGTGCGGGCTGAGGAACAGCTGGGCCCCGATCTCGGGGTTGGTCAGCCCGCGCCCGGCGAGGCGGGCGATGTGCGCCTCCTGCGCGGTGAGCGCGTCGCTGGCCCGGGTGGCGACCTCGGTGACCGGCCCGCCGGCGGCGGCCAGTTCGTGACGGGCCCGCTCGGCGAACGCGCCGGCTCCGGCCGCGGTGAGCATGTCGTAGGCCGTGCGAAGGTGACCGCGAGCGGCCCGGCGGTGGTTCCGGCGGCGCAGCCATTCGCCGTACAGCAGATGGGCCCGGGCCGTCTCGGTCCTGATCCGGGTCCGGCTCAGGTGCTCGACAGCCCGCCGGTACAGCGCGTCGGCATCAGCGCCGTCCGCCCCGTCGCTGTGCGCTGCGCCGCTGCCGGTCCCGCCTCCGTCGGCCAGGAGGGCGCCGGCGCGGGCCAGTGAGCCGAGCGCCCAGTCGGTCCCGCTGGCGCGGGCGGTCGAAGCGAGACGGTTGTACGCCTCCTCGGCGGTGGCCCGGTCGCCGCTGCGGACGGCCGCCTCGACCAGTTCGCCCAGCGCCCAGTAGACGATGGCCGAGTGGATCGGGTGCGCGGCCGCGGCCCGGGCCGCCGGGATCGCCTCCTGATAGCGGCCCAGACCGTTCAGCAGCACCGCTTGAGCCCAGTTCAGGGCAAGGATGCCGGCGGCCTCACCGCGCGCGGCGGCGTCGGCCATGCCGGCCTCGATGAGCGGGGTGGCGACCGCCTCGTCGCCTCGCCAGGCCGCCAGCGTCAAAGCACCGTAGGGCGCCAGCGCGACCCCGGTGGCCTCACCGATCGCCTGGATCTCGGCCACCCGCGACGCAGCCGAGGCGTGCTCACCGGCGAACAGTTCGACGACGGCGAGCGAGCTCAAAGTCAGCGGAAGAGCGCTGAGATCCCCGACCGCCCGCGCCACCCGGACATGCCGCCGCGTCACAGCCGCCCACGTCTCGTCGTCCCAGAGGTCGGCCGCGGTCATCCCGGCCAGCCAGAGCCAGCCTTGATCACCGGCCCCGCCCCTCTCCTCGGCGCCCGGCTCGCTGCGTGTGGCTTCGCCGGCGGGATCGTCCCGGAAGGCTCTCAGCGCACGGAGCAGCAACGGGGCGGCGGTGAGGTAGCCGTCGGTGCGGGCCACGGCCAGGCTGTCCAGCAAGTCGTCGCCGGGGCGGTGAGGTTCGGGGCGCGGCGAGGTCCGGATCGCCCGGGCCACCTCGGCCACGCCCGAGCCGCCCGCGAAGTCGGCGGCGAGGATGGCCGCGCCCATGGCGTCGCGGTAGGTGTCGCGGGCCCGGGCCGCGTCCAGCGGCTCGAAGCGGCGGGCGGCCTCCAGCAGCAAGCGCGGCGCGGCCATGTCGTGGCCGGACGCGAAGGCGATCTGGGCGCGCATCAGGGCCGCGGTGGCCCGGTGCCATTCGGAGGCCGGGCCCTCGCCGGCTGCTTCGTCCGCGGCCTCGTCGGCGGTCACCAGCAGTTTCAGCGCCACCTCGAAAGCGCCGCAGCGCATCTCCGCCTCGGCCGCGGCCAGGGCCCGGGCCGCGCGGGTGCCCGGGTCGGGGGTCAACTCGGCGGCGCGGCGCAGGAACTCGGCGGCGGCCGCGACGCCGCCCCGGCGCTGGGCGCGTTCGGCCGAGCCGGCCAGTTCGGCGGCGACGGCCTCGTCGTGCTCGTCGGCCGCGTTGGCCCGGTGCCAGGCCCTCCGGTCGGGATCGGTGGCGGCGTCGGTCGCCCGGGCCAGAGCGTGATGGACGTCGCGGCGCGCGGCCGGGGACGCCGCCCGGTAGACCGCCGTCCGCACGAGCGGGTGACGGAACCGCACCCGCGAACCCAGCTCGATCAGCCCCGCCGCCTCGGCCGGCGCCCCGGCGGTCGCCGGGAGATCCAGCAGCCTGGTGGCGCGGCGCAGCAGGCCGGCGTCGCCCAGCGGTTCGGCCGCGGCGGTGAGCAGCACCGTCTGGGCCGGGGCGGGCAGGGCCCGCACACGCTGGGCGAAGTTGCGCTCGATCGTGGTGGCGAGGGGCCGGGCGTCCGGCCGGCCGAACCCGCCGGCCAGCTCGGCCGCCGTCAGGCCCCGGGGCAGCTCCAGCAGGGCGAGGGGGTTGCCCCGGGTCTCGGCGACGATGCGGTCGCGCACCTGCTCGTCGAGGCGCCCGGGGACGGCCGAGTCGAGCAGCGCGCGGGCATCCTCGTCGGGCAGACCGCCGACCGGCAGGTCGGGCAGGCCGCGCCAGGGCGGCCCGGCCGCCGCCTCACGGATCGCGAAGATCACCCCAGCCCGCTCGGCCAGCAGCCGCCGGGCGGCGAAGGTCAGCGTCTGCGCCGACGTGCTGTCCAGCCACTGCGCGTCGTCGATCAGGCAGAGCAGCGGCTGGTCGTCGGAGACGGCGGCCAGCAGGCTCAGGACGGCCACCCCGACCAGGAACTTGTCCGGCGCCGGCCCGGCGGCGTGACCGAAAGCGACGGACAGCGCGTCCCGCTGAGGCCCCGGCAGCCGATCGCGGGAGTCCAGCATGGGCGCGCACAGCTGGTGCAGCCCGGCGAAGGGAAGCTCCATCTCGGACTCGGCCCCCGCGGCCCGGGCCACCCGGCATCCCGCGGCGCGGCCTCCGACGTACCGCAGCAAAGCCGACTTTCCGACCCCGGCCTCGCCATGGACCACCAGGGCCCGGCCCCGGCCGGCGCCCACGTCGGCGATAAGTCGATCCAGGACCGCGCACTCCGCCCGCCGCCCGCGGAGCCCGCGCGGTGCGGCACCGCTCGTCATGGCTCAATCCCCCGCACTGAGGCTAAAGGCTGTTCACAGGCTTGCGATAGGCCCTCCCGATCACCGGGAGGCCCCCGTCCCGGACATTTCGGAAATGCGGAAGGCGCGCACGGCGAACGCCCCGAGCGGGGCTCGGGGCGTTCGGGCGGCGGGTCAGCCGCGGCGCGGGTTCGGGGTCGGGCCCCTGCTCACGGGCCACTCCGGCGGGGCGAAGCGGTCGGCGCGGCCGTGGCGGCCGGACAGCAGGCGGCGGCGTACGCCGCGGGCGGAGTTCTCTACGCCGAAGCGGTTGTCGGGGAGCATCAGGCTGCCTTCCTGTTCGGGGTGGCTCGGAAGATGTGGATGTCGCCGCTGGCCGTGCGGACCCGCAGCTCGATCGTGCCGGGGCCGCCGGCCTCGGGCGGGAGGACGTCGTCGGGCACGGCCTCGGGCGCGGGGCCGAAGGCGGACGCGGACGCATACGCGGCGCCAGGCTCGGATCCGGGACCCGGCTCGTATCCGGGGCCGGGCTCGAAACCGGGGCCGGGCTCAGATCCGGGACCGGGTTCGTATCCGGGACCAGGCTCGAATCCAGGGCCGGGCTCGCGAGAGGACCCAGGCGCCGGCGGGGTGCCAGGCGCGTGCGGGGCACTGGGCGCGTGCGGGGCACTGGGCGCGTGCGGAGCTGTGGGCGCGTGCGGGGCTCTGGGCGACGGCGGAGCGCCGGGCGCGGGTGGGGGCGGCGGGCCGGGAACGCCGCCGGGGCCGGGGCGGAAGTCGGGGCCGGGGCCAGGCCGGAAGCCAGGGCCGGGGCCGGGGCGGGAGCCGGGACCCGGGCGGAAGTCGTGGCCGGGCTCGTAACCGAACGTCGGCACGTGGACGGACTGGAGCATGGCCTTGAGGCCGGGCACCGCCGACAGGCCCGGCAGGGAGTCGAGGTCGACGAAGGCGCCGATGCCCACGCCCGGCGGAGGTGGCGGTGCGCCCGCGCCGGACGCCTCGGGGGTCAGGTCGCTCGTCGTGCGGCCCGAGGCGCTGCTCAAGTCGAGCCAGACCCTCGTGCCGGGGGTGATGCCCACGCTGACGTCACCCGACGCCGCCCGGATGTCGCCGGTGCCGTTGACCATGCGGCCGATCTCGATGTCGCCGCTCGCCACCGTGGAGCGGACCGAGCCGCCGATGCTGTCGATGCGGATGTCGCCGCTGGCCGTCTTCGCGCTGACGTCACCGGTGACGTCACCGATGCGGAGGTCGCCGGACGAGCTTTCCGCCTTCAGCGAGCCGCCCACCCTCCGGACGCGGAGGTCGCCGCTGGCCGCCTGCAACTTGGCGTCGCCCGTGACGTCGGCCAGGTCGACGTCGGCCGAGGCCAGGTCGAGCTCGACCGCCGACCACACCCCCTCCGCCCGCACGTCGGCCGCCGTGCTGCGGCCGGTCAGGGCGCTGCCCAGCGGCACCCGGGCCGTGATGCGCAGTTTCGGCGAGCGGCGCAGGCGCCAGCCGGAGTCGGCGCCGGGTGGCTCGATGAGCAGGCGGTCGCCCTCGAGGACGACCCGCGTGCGGGCGGCGTCGTCGCGGCCCTTGTCGTCGAACGGCTCGACGTCGACCTGCACCGAGTCGCGGGACTCGGCTATCAGGTCGACCGTGCCGTTGAGGGCCCGCAGCGCCACGACGACCGGGGCCGGGTGCTCGAACTCGTACATCTGCGTCTCCTGAGAAAAGGGGGGTCAGGCCTGGAAATATCCGGTGATGCGCTTCGAGCTGCGCGTCTGGTAGGGCGGCGTGGCCGCGGGGCCGTTCACCGCCGCCGTGACCGCCCGCACGAGCCAGGCGTTCACCGAGATGCCCTCGGCCGCCGCCGTCTGCTCGACGTGGGTCTTCAGCGCCTCGGGCATGCGCAGCGTGAGCCGGGTCAGGTCGCCGCCGTCGACCGGCGGCGGCGGGGGCGCGGCCGGCGCGGCGGTGGGCTCCGGTGCGTGCTGGGTGACGACCAGGTCGGCCTCGCGGCCGCGCAGCCGCACCTCGACGGTGGCGTCCCGCAGCCGGGTGGTGATCTCGGCCGCGGCGTCGGCCAGCGCCTCGAGCAGGGCGAGACGGGCCGACGGTTCGAGCGAGTGGCCGAGCAGCTCGGCCGCGCGGGTGGTCTCGGGGCCACCGGGAGCGGCGGCCGCGGCCAGGTCCGCCCGGAGAGTCTCGAGGTACGGCGTCAGGTCCATGCCACCACTATGACGTCATGGATGACGTCAGTCAAGCGTCATCAGTGACATCTCAGGGTCCACCCTGATGTCACCTACGGATTTCCCGTACCGAAATCTCCGCGTCGCGGTACGCCCCTGGGCTGACGTTTCCGCCCTCGTGCGCCGAAACACTGAGTCGGCCGGCCGGGGACACGCCCCGGCCGGACCAATGCGGGGCCGGCCGACGGGGGCGGCACCGCACCTATCAGGGGGCAGGACGCATGAACGGGACATCGGTGGCGGCGCGCGCCGAACAAGTGTGGAAGGTGTACGGCTCCGAGGAGGCCCGCGTGGTCGCCCTGCGCGGCGTGAGCGCGAGCTTCGGCCGCGGCCGGTTCACGGCCATCATGGGCCCGTCCGGCAGCGGCAAGTCGACGCTGATGCACTGCCTGGCCGGCCTCGACACGGTCACCCGGGGCACCGTGCACATCGGCGACACGGAGGTGACCGGGCTCGGCGACAAGGCGCTGACCCGGCTGCGCCGTGACCGGGTCGGGTTCATCTTCCAGCAGTTCAACCTGCTGCCGACGCTGACCGCGGCCGAGAACATCCGGCTGCCCATGGACATCGCGGGCCGCAAGCCCGACCCGCGGTGGTGGGACACGGTGATCGAGACGGTCGGGCTCAAGGACCGCCTCGGTCACCGGCCCAGCCAGCTCTCGGGCGGCCAGCAGCAGCGTGTCGCGTGCGCGCGGGCGCTGGTCAGCCGGCCCGACGTGATCTTCGCGGACGAGCCGACCGGCAACCTCGACTCGAAGTCGGGCGCCGAGATCCTGTCGTTCCTGCGTGACAGCGTGCGGGAGCACGGGCAGACCATCGTCATGGTCACCCACGACCCGGTGGCCGCCAGCTACACCGACCGCGTGGTCTTCCTGGCCGACGGCGAGATCGTGGCCGAGCTCGACAACCCCACCCCGGAGACGGTGCTCGAGGCGATGAAGTCCGGGGAGGTGCTGGTCTGATGCTGCGCGCGACGCTGAAGAGCCTGCTGGCGCGCAAGCTGCGGCTGGTGCTCTCCGGCCTGGCCGTGGTGCTCGGCGTCATGTTCGTCTCCGGCGCCTTCGTCACCACTGACACGCTGGGGCGTACGTTCGACAACCTGTTCGCCGAGGGCTATGCGACCACCGACGTGGCCGTGACCGCGAAACCGAAGGTCGCCGTCGCCGAGATGGACGGCGAGGAGGTGCCGACGCCGCTGAAGGCCTCGGTCGTCGACCGGGTGGCCAAGGTCGAGGGGGTCAAGGAAGCGATCGGCATGGTCGGCGCCGACGGCGCCCGGGTGATCGGCTCGGACGGCAAGGTGGTGACCAGCTTCGGCCCGCCGCGCATCGGGGCCAACTGGACCGGCCTCGACGCCATCATGGAGATGCGCCAGGGCCGTGGCCCCACGGCCGACAACGAGATCGCCGTCAACGCCGAGGTCGCCAAGGCCGCGAACATCAAGGTCGGCGACCAGGTGGCGGTGCTGACCCAGCTGCCCAAGCAGACGTTCAAGCTGGTCGGTGTCTGGGGTTACACCGACGACCGCGACTCGATCGGCGGCGTCCAGGAGGTCGCCTTCACCACCCCGGTCGCCCAGCGTTCCATGCTCGGCCAGACAGGCGTTTTCACCCAGGTCACCGTACGGGTCGACGCAGGCACCACGCCGGACGCGGTGCGGGACCGGATCTCGGCTGATCTCGGCGAGGCGTACGAGGTCAAGACCGGAAAGCAATTGGCGGAGGACAGCTCGGCCGGGTTCAAGGAGGCCCTGAGCTTCTTCAACAACATCCTGCTCGGCTTCGCCGGAGTGGCGCTGTTCGTCGGCGTCTTCCTCATCCTCAACACGTTCTCGATCATCGTGGCCCAGCGGACCAAGGAGCTGGCGCTGATGCGGGCGCTCGGCGCCAGCCGCCGCCAGGTGATCAACTCGGTGCTGACCGAGGCCGTCGCGATCGGGCTGATCGCGGCCGTGCTCGGGCTCGGCGCCGGCATCGGGGTGGGCGCGCTGCTGGTCTGGCTGTTCGGGCGGATGAGCGGCGGCATGAGCCCGGCCACGGTCGGGGTGCCGCCGGCCGCGATCCTCAGCGCGCTGATCGTCGGTGTCGTCGTGACGGTGGTGGCGGCGGTGCTGCCGGCGCTGCGGGCGTCGCGGATCGCCCCGGTCGCGGCGATGCAGGACGTCGCCACGCCCGACCGGCCGCTGACGAAGGTCACCGTGGCCGGCGCGATCGTCGGCGCGGCCGGGGCGGCGCTGCTCGGCGTCGGCCTGTACGGCGCGAGCTCGCTGCTGCTGATCCTGTCCGGTGTGCTGGTCACCTTCATCGGGGTCGCGCTGCTCACGCCGGTGATCTCGAAGCCGGTGGTGGCACTGCTGGGCCGGTTGTTCTCGTGGTCGGTGCCGGGCCGGCTGGGCCGGCTCAACTCGGGCCGCAACCCCCGGCGCACGGCCATCACCGCGGCCGCCCTCATGGTCGGCATCGCCCTGGTCACCGGGGTCACCGTGGTGATGGACTCGGCCAAGCAGAGCCTGGCCGCGCAGGCCGAGGACACCATCAAGGCGCAGATCGTCGTCTCGGGCGAGCAGAGCGGCCCCCGGCCGCCCACGTTCGACGAGGGGGTGCTGGCCAAGGCGCAGCAGATCACGGGTGTCCGCTCGGTGGCCGGGGTCTGGAACGACCAGGCCGTCATCGACGGCGAACGGACGTACGTCAATGCCACCGACGACCTGGCCAAACTCGCCGACGCCTTCGGGACGCCGGGTTTGACCACGCTGCGCAGTGATCAGATGGCCGTCAGCGTGGAGGAGGCCAAGGACCGCGGCTGGACCGTCGGCAGCGTCCACGAGGTGCAGCTGCCCCGCGGTGAGCTACACAAATACACGATCGCGGCGACGTACGACCAGGACCGGATGCCCGGCAGCTATCTGCTGCCGGCCGCGGCGACCAAAGAGTTCGGGCTGACCCAGCCGATCTTCGGTTTCGTCCGGCTCGACGACGGCGTCGCCGTCGACCAGGTGCTGCCGCAGGTCAAGCAGCTGGTCGCGGACAGCCCGGAGGTCAACGCGACCGACCGCAGCGCCTTCATCGCGCAGCAGACCGGCGATTTCGACACGGTCATCACGATGGTGCAGGTGCTGCTCGGGCTGGCGATCCTCATCGCCGTGCTCGGGGTGGTGAACACCTTGGCGCTGAGCGTGCTGGAGCGTACGAGGGAACTCGGTCTGCTCCGTGCCGTTGGTCTGGGAAGGGCGCAGACCATGCGCATGGTCACCGTCGAGTCGGTGGTGATCTCGGTGTTCGGCGCGCTGCTGGGCGTGGTGGTCGGCGCCGGGCTGGGCACCGCGGTGGTCCGCGCGCTCGACGGCGAGGGCATCACCGACCTGGTGCTGCCCTGGGAGCGGATGGGCCTCTACCTGGGCCTGGCCGCCCTGGTCGGCGTGCTCGCGGCGGTGCTGCCGTCGATCCGCGCGGCCCGGCTCAACGTTCTTGCGGCAATAGCCCACGACTGACGAGCAGGCTCGCCAGATAGTCGGGGTCCACCCCCACCAGCGAGGTGCGCAGGTGGACCCCGTCCGTGGGCGGTAGCTCCAGCTCGGCCGGCACGGCCAGCACGGCCGCCCCCGAGGCGAGCGCGCTGGCCACGCCGGTCGGTGAGTCCTCGATGGCGACGCAGTCCTCGATCGGCACGCCGAGCAGGGTGGCGGCGGTCCGGTAGGGCTCGGGGTCGGGCTTGGGCATGGTGACCTCGTCGCCCACGACCACGACGTCGAAGTTCTCGGCCCCCAGCGTCTTGAGGGCGACCTCGACCAGGCGGCGGCCGGTCGAGGTGACCAGCGCCGTCGGGAGGCCGGCCAGGCGTACGGCCTGAAGCAGCTCCATGGCGCCCGGCCGCCACACCAGGCCCTCGCCGAACAGCTCGAAGACGCGGTCGGTGAGCCACTCGACGTCGGGCGCCTCGGGCCGGTCGGGCTGGCCCAGGTCCTCCCGCAGGATGCGCATGCTGTTGGCCATGCTGCTGCCGATCATCGCGTGGCGCGCCTCGGGGGACAGCGTCCCGCCGGCGTGCGCGGCCAGCTCGTGCAGCGCGATCTCCCAGACCTTCTCGCTGTCCACCAGCGTGCCGTCCATGTCGAAGAGCACCGCTGCGGGTCGTCGCGCGTTCAGGATGAGCCCCTATCCGTGTGTGCCGTCGCTGCCGTCCCATTGTCCCTGAGCTGCGGCGTAGCGTCTGGCTCATGAGAGACGTCTCACTGGAGCCGGTCACACCCGTCACGCCCCGGCCGGTGCGGCGGGCCGTGCTGAGGCAGCGGTGGATGTCGGTGGCGTTCCTGCACTGGCCGCTGGCGCCGGAACTGGCCGCGCCCTTCCTCCCCGTGGGCACGGCGCCCGACACGTTCGACGGCCTCACCTACGTCGGCTTGATCGGCTTCCGGATGAAGGGGACCCATACCGGTATCTGTCGAACGAGCATCCGCAGTGGCCGCTGCACCAGGCCTCGGTCGTGTCGCTGACGGACGGGCTCGTCGCGGCCACCGGCCTGCCGGCGCCGGCCGGCCCGCCCGTCAGCGTGCTCTTCTCCCCCGGCGTCGCCGCCGTCTTCGGGCCTACCGCTTCCGGGCGATGACGACGTCGGTGCAGACCTGGAACTCGATGTGGCCGCCGTGCTCGTCGACGACGGCCGCGGTGTCGGCCAGGGCGGCCTCGGCCGTGGCCGGTTCGAGGATCCGGTACATGGAGACCGTGCTGAGGTAGTCGCGGTAGGTCTGCGCGTCGTACGTCAGCACACGCTCGTAGCGGCGGGTCTCCAGGCCGGTGAAGCGCTCGTCGGTCGCGCCGGTGGCCGGCAGCTCCTGCTCGAACTCGGCGAGCATGGCGCCCTCGGTGGCCAGGAACCGGTGGGTGGTCTCCTCCTTGAGGCCGTGCCGGGCGTCGACCTCGGCCAGCGCGGCGTGCAGGGCCGGGTCGGCCACGAGGAAGAGGTTCCAGAACGGGGCGAAGACGCCACCCGGGGCCAGCGCGCCCAGGGCCAGGCCGGCGCGCCGCGCGGGGTCGACCCAGTGCCAGGCCTGGGCGCTGAAGAGCAGCCCGTACGGCCGGTCGGGCCGCCAGTCCTCCAGCGGCGACTCGGCCACAGTCACGCCGGGCACGTTGCGCCGCAGCAGCCGCGCCATACGGGCGTCGGGCTCGACGCAGGTCAGGTCGACGCCGGGCCGGGCGAACAGCGCGGTCGCCTTGCCCGTGCCCGCGCCCACCTCGAGCACCGGGCCGGGGCCGGCCTCGGCCAGCAGGTCGTCGGCCAGCTGCTGGGGATATCCGGGCCGTACCCGGTCGTACTCGTCGGCCGCCTCGCCGAAAACCGTTCGCCGTTCACGCACGCTCATGGGGCAGAAACCTACCGCTCAGACGCCACACAGCGACTCCACAGTTTTCCGACGCACAGTAGGTGCACCAACCCATCCGGTTACTGGAGGTTCCTCGTGGGTGCTGTCCTCGCCATCGTGAGCCTGGTGCTCCTGCTGGTGCAGCTGCTGCTCGTGGCCCGGGCGGTGCTCGACTGGAGCGTCGTGCTGGCCGGCCCGTCCGCGCCCGGCGGCCTGCGGTCGCGGCTGACCAGCGGCGTCTTCAACCTGACCGAGCCGATCCTGGCCCCCGTCCGCCGGGTGATCCCGCCCATCCGGGCCGGCGGCATGTCCATCGACCTGGCCTTCATCATCGTGTTCTTCGCGATCGTGCTGGTGCGGTCGTTCATCTAGGCACGTGATGCTGGACCCAGAGGTTCTCCTCGACGTAGACGCCACGGTCCTGCCCGACGTCGACGCTCACCAGATTGAGGGCGTCGGGCACGACGTAGTCGTACGTCACCGGAAAGACCATCCCGGTCCAGCTCTCCCACTCGGCCACCGTCCCGGCGATCACCATCGACTCGGCCGCGGGCGCGAGGATCCGGGCGCCCATGCGCTGGTGCGTCCGGATCCACGGGTCGATCGACAGCCCATCGGCCCGCTTCCACGTCGCGTACTCCGCCATCGGCACCGTCGGATAGCGGTGTTTCCACGTCGGCCGCAAAGGCGCGATCACATTTACCAGACCTTTGCTGTACGCCCGGCGCGTCAGCTCCCGGAGCACGACGGTGGCCAGGCCGCGCTTGTCGTGCGCGGACCCGACCGCCGCCGCCATGAAGCTCAGCGTCGTCGCCTTTCGGCCGGCCTCGCGCCCCTCGACGGCGCGGACCAGCGCCCCGTCGTAGCCGGTGGGCAGATCGTCGACGGTGCCGTCCCAGGCGAGCGGCACGCCCCAGCCGCCGGCCACCACGGCGCCGTCGTCGTCGAGGGCCATCACGTCGAAATAGCTGAAGTGCTCCTCGACCCGCCCGAGATATTGCTTGGGCACGTCGTCGTGGAAGATGAACTCCGGCCAGCGCTCCCGAAAGACGGTCGCGGCCTCGTCCTGCAACTCCGGGTGATCGACGCGCGTCACGATCTTCACCCCGCGAGAGTAGACGCTAGAGGCCCCCGGTAGCGCGGATGTTCTGCCCGGTGACCCAGCCCCCGTCCGGCGACGCCAGGAAGGCGACCACCGCGGCCACATCGCCCGGCTGCCCGAGCCGCCCCAGGGGACTCATCGCGGCCGCCCGCTCCAGCGCCTCGGGCGGATTGACCCCGCGCAGAAGGTCGGTGTCGGTGGCGCCCGGCGAGACGGTGTTCACGGTGATGCCGCGCGGCCCGAGCTCCTTGGCGGCGACCGCGGTGATCTGCTCGAGCGCGCCCTTGGTGGCGCAGTAGAGCGCCAGCCCCGGCGCCGGCATCACGGTGTTGAGCGTGGAGATGTTGACGACACGGCCACCGTCGCGCAGCAGCGGGATCGCCTCGCGGATGGCCAGCAGCGGAAACTTCACGTTGATCAGGAAGGTCCGGTCGATGTCGTCCTCGCCGAGCTTCTCGATGGGCATGGCCGCCACCAGGGCCGCGTTGTTGACGAGAATGTCCAGCCCGTCCCGCACGGGCGCGAACATGGCGGCGACGTTGCCCGGATCCTCCTGGTCGGCCCGCACGGCGACGGTCCCCGGCACCGTCGCGGTGACTTCGTCGGCGGCCGCCTGATTCTCCCGGTACGTGAACACCACCCGCGCCCCGGCGGCGGCGAGCCGTTCCACGATCGCGCGCCCGATTCCCCGGGACCCGCCCGTCACCAGTGCCGTCTTCCCCGTCAATGTCATGCCCGCAAGCTAGGCCCACGGGCGTCGCCCCGTCTTGTACAAATGCGCACTCACCGCAGGGCGGCTGTGAGGTCGGCGGCGATCTCGAAGGCCGGTGCCGCCCGTGCGGCCTGGTCCGCGTCCAGCGCGACGTGCTCGACGCGGGCGAGCATCTCCGCCGCGGTGTCCCGGTCACGGAGCACCATCGCCAGTTCCACGCGGTACACCAGCACCTCGACATGGGCGACGGGGTCATCGTCGGCCCGCGGGCGAGCCAGCGCGCTGTCGAGGATGCGGGCGGCCTGGCCGGCGTCGCCCTTGGAGTCGGCCAGCACGATGGCGTTCGCGAGCGCTTTTTCGAGCCGCCCGGCGGGCGCGGGCGCCGGCGCGCTCATCGTGGCGGGCTTCTGGAAGACGCGGATCCAGTTGCCGCCCGGGTCGACGACGCTGAAGCCGCCCATCCCGTCGGCGTTCTTCCGAGCCCGGGGCCGGGTCATGCGCGGCATGCCGGACACCAGAACCTTGCCGTACGCGGCCCGCATGCCGGCGGCGAAAGCCCGGTGCAGTTCCGCGATGTCCTCGGTGATCACGAGGCAGGAGCCGTACGACTGCTCCGGGTCGAACCCGGCCATCTCGAAGAACTGCAGGTGCAGATCCTCCCGTCGCAGTCCGACGCAGGGATTGGGTTTGCGCTGCTTGTAGGTGGTGCTGAAGCCGAGAGCCGCGTAGAACTCGACGATGTCGTCGATCGACGCGCAGGGCAGAAGGGGAACCGCTACCTCGTTGGCCATGGCTCTTTCCTAGGCGTCACGGGCAGTCCATCGCACATGGAAATAGCCGATCATCGCCGGGCCCTCGCCGATCGGCCGATGCCACCGCAGTCCTCGTGCGGCTCGGCGGTAGCGCTACGAATGCGCGCCTGACTGCTGGAACAACGCCCGCAACGCGGCCGGCGTGACACCGGCGAGCGCGCGCACCTCGCGGCTGAGATGCGCCTGATCCACATAGCCGTTGACGGCCGCGGCCGTGGAGAGCTCCACCCCGCGGCCGAACTCCGCGGCCGCCCGCTGGAACCGGGCGATCCGCCGCACCTGCGCCGGCGAGACCCCGACGTCCCGCCGGAACCCCCGCTCCAGCCACCGGCGGGTCACCCCCAGTTCGGCCGCGACCTCACCGACGCGGGGCGCCCCAGCGCGCTGCAACCGCCGCCAGGCCTCGAGGACAACCCGATCCACTCCGGCGGACGCCACCCGGCGCCGCCCTGCCCACCGCTCCCCCAGCCACGCATCGCCAGACGTGCGGCCGAACTCGCCCGTTGTCCCCGGCGGCGTGCGGCCCAACCCCTCCGGCGCACGGCTCAGCCCTTGTGTCGACCCGGTAAGGGCGCGGCCCCACTCATCCGGCGCACGACCCAACCCGCCTGCCGCCCACGCCGGCGCGCCGCCCAGACCTTCCGTCGTCCCGGTAAGCGCGCGGCCCCACTCATCCGGCGCACCCGCCGGCGAGCCCGGCCCCTCCGTCGCCCTCGCCGGCGCCTCGCCCGGGCGGCGCGGCGCCTCCGCCGGTCCGGACCTCGGGCCGAGGCCAGGACCCGAGCCATGGCACGGGCGGGAGCCATGGCACGGGCGGGAGCCATGGCACGGGCGGGAGCCATGGCACGGGCGGGAGCCATCGCACCGGTGGGAGCCGAAGCCCGGGTCGGAGCCGAAGCCGCAGCGGCAGCCGGGCCGGCAACCGCAACCGGCACTACCACCGGAGCCGGGACCACGGCCGGGGCCTGGCCCGCAACCGGAGTCAGAGCCGGGCCCGCAGCCGCAGCCGGAATCAGAACCGATGCCGCAACCGGAACCAGAACTGATGCCGCAGCCGCAACCAGGACTGATGCCGCAGCCGGGGCCGATGTCGCAGCCACAACAGGCGTGGCAACCGGGGCAGCCGGGGGTGCGGGCGGGGGCCGTCGGGGCGGGTGCGTCGGGGATGAGGGCGGCGAACAGCGCTTGGTTGAGCAGGGCGAAGCGGGACTGCCAGTTCGGTTCCGCGGCCAGGCGGGCCGGTAGCTCGGTGGCGGCCGGGCCCAGCAGGTCCGACAAGGGGACAGTGGCGCCGGCCAGGTCGCCCATCGGGACGCCGAACAGGGCGGCTGCTCCGGCTGGCGTCAGGCCGGCTGAGACCCCGTGGGCCCAGGTCGTGTCGGCGCCGGTTTTCGGCTCCGAGCGCGGGCCCGTGACCAGGCCCGATGGTGAGGCGAAGTCGATGATCAAGGTGGTGGAGGGCAGGGCCAGCAGACGGTGTGCGATCGGGGCGTGCGTGCCGGAGCGGAAACCGGAATAGCCCGTCACCATGTCGCGCAAGGCTGGAGGTGCTTGGGCCACCGCTATTTCGCAGGGGGCCGCCGGTGCTTCCAGCGGTACCGAGTGCACCTGCGCTGTCATGCGCTCATTGTTCCCGAGCGCGAGGGAACGCACCGGCCGGAAGCGGGGCAGAGAGGGTGACGCCGCAGTGAGAGTGGCCCTGGGGCCCGGGGCCTGGCACGACGCGTACGTCTAAGTAGAGCGTGAGAGGACCTCGTAGATCTCCGGCGACAGGACCGCAGCGCAGCGGAGGTTTCGATAATGGCCCTCGTGGTCGAGGCCGTAACCGACGATGAGGCCCGGGCCCACGTCGAAGCCCACGTACGTCGGTGTGTCGGCGAAGCGGGCCGTCTCGGGTTTGCGGAGCAGGGCGCAGACCGCCAACGAGCGCGGGGCGCGCTGGGCCAGGTTCGCGATGAGCCAGGTCATGGTGAGGCCGGTGTCGATGACGCCGTCGACGATGACCACGTCGCGGTCGCGGATGTCGACGTCCAGGTCCTTCAGCAGGCGGACGGAGCCCGAGGCCCGGTTTCTGGTGCTGTACGACTTGATGGCCATCCAGCCGATCTCGGCCTGGGCCGGATAGGCGCGGGCCAGGTCGACCGTGAACGTCGCGGCGCCGCCCAGCACGCCGACCAGCACGGGGACGTCGCCGTTGTAGCGGTCGTGGAGCTCGGTGGCCAGCGCGGCGACCCGGGCGAGGATCTGTTCCTCGGTCAGGATCACCGTTTCGAGATCACCGGCGACGTGGTTCGCGTCCACTTCGAAGACCTCCCGGGTGCTTGAGGATCTTTGTCTTTCCAGGATGATTCAGGTTCTAGTAAGGTCCGCGAAGTCCAAAGTTCACCTTCATGGGGCGGCAGGCATGGCGCGGCACTACACCCTCGACGAGATCCGGTCGCGGACGTACAAGGAGAAGGACGCGTGGTGGACCGTCCTGCTGGTCGATCCGCTCGCGGCACGGCTCGTCAAGCTGGTGGCCCCCTTCCGCTCGGTCACGCCGAACCGGCTGACCGTGCTGGCCTTCGTCGTCGGGCTCGGCTCGGCGCTGTGCTTCTGGCGTGCAAGCTACCCCTGGCTGCTCGCCGGCGCGCTGCTGTTCCACCTCAGCTTCGTCCTGGACTGCATGGACGGCAAGATCGCCCGGCTGCGGGAGGAGTCGTCGCCGTTCGGGTCGTGGCTCGACTACGTGTTCGACCGGCTGCGGGTGCTGGCCTGTGCGGTCGGGCTGTTCGGCGGGCAATATCAGGCGACGCACGACTTCGTGTACGTCTGGCTGGCCGGCCTGGTGATCTTCCTGGACATGTTCCGCTATCTGAACGCCCTGCAGATGGGCAAGGTGCGGGCCGAGGTCGGCGCCCCCGACCCGGTGGTGGTCGTGGACGCGCCGGTCGGCATGACCGAGGCGCCGGGCTGGTGGAAATATCGCAACCTGCTGGTCGGGCGCCGCATCCGGCCGCACCTGTTCAGCGGCATCGAGTTCATGATGTTCGTCTTCATCGTGGGGCCGGTGCTGCACCAGATCGTCGCGCTGACCCTGCTGTCGTCGCTGCTGCTGGTCGCGTTCGAATTGCTGCTGATCTACCGGCTCTACAACTTCACCCGAGCACATCGTCCATCACTGTCACCTCTGTGACCGCCGCGAAGCCGCTCGTCGCGTAGAGGTCGATCGCCCGGACGTTGGTGGTCTCGGTCTGCAGGGAGAGCCGGTGCGCGCCGCCGGCCCGCGCCTCCTCCTCGACCGCGGCCAGCAGCGCCCGGGCCAGACCCTGCCGGCGCGACGCGGGACGGACGTAAAGGTCCCGGATGAGCCAGACCGTGCGCAGGGTCAGGGCGGCCGGAACCACCGCTACCGTGCAGATCGCGCCGTCGGCCGCCCACACCTTCATCCGGCCCGCCTCGACCTGTTCGCGCAGCCACGCCTCGACCGCCTCCGGCGCCGGGTTGGCCCCGTAGTGCTGCCGGTACTCGTCGAGCACCTTGGCCGCCTCGCCGTACGGCGGCCCGGTCAGTCGCATCACGTCCACCCCTCCATAATCGCCCGCTATGTACGGAAAGATCCGTCATAATTCGAGCGTGGCGCACATCGACGAAGTGCTCGGACCGGACGACGACACACTGACGTTCTTCCAGCCCCGGGCCAACGTCTTCGTCACCGTGCTCTGGGTCGTGGCCGCCGTCTGGGTGACCACCCTCGGCCTGTTCACGCTGCTGCGGCTGGCCCTGGGCGACACGCTCACCGCCGGCGACCTGGTGGTCACCCTGGAGCTGGCGCTGATCGTGCCGGTCGTCCTCGCGGCCCTGCTCATGCTCGCCGTGTGGAACCGGCTCGGGAGGCTGCACACCTCCATGCGCGGGCTCGACTTCGCCGCCACCGGGCGCCGGCCGGTCCACCTGCCGTGGGCCGGCGTCGACACGGTGGCGCTGCGCTACCGGGGCCCCTTCGCCGAGCTGATCGTGACGCCGCGCGACGGGGAGTTCGCCCAGGAGCTGGACGGGCCGGGGCGCCCGCCCCGCACGCGGCGCCGGGACGGCCGGATCGCCTATCTCGTCGACGTCGGCCTCATGTCCCCCGGCCCCGACGTGCTGATCGCGGAGCTGCACCGGCGCATCCCGGCCAAAGTTTGAGGCGCTGGGAGACGTACCAAATAACTCGGTTTTGCCGTTTTAGCGGGGAAATGCGGGAGCGCTGAGCGCGGCGCGGCCGACGGGTGCTGCGGTGCTGGCGCAAGTAGGCTTTGCCTATGACTGAGTTCGACGGCCTTCCGCTGCTCCGCTCCCCCGTGGCCATCGCCGCCTTCGAGGGCTGGAACGATGCTGCGGACGCATCGACCGCGGCCGTGGAACACCTCGAGCAGGTGTGGCAGGCCCGCGAGATCGCCACCATCGACCCGGAGGACTTCTACGACTTCCAGGTCAGCCGGCCCACCGTCACGATGTCCGACGGCGAGACCCGCAAGATCGAGTGGCCGACGACGCGGTTCACCGTGGCCAGCCCGCCCGGCAGCGACCGCGACGTGGTGCTGATCCGCGGCATCGAGCCGAGCATGCGCTGGCGCACCTTCTGCGAGCAGATCCTCGAGATCTGCCACAGCCTCGAGGTCAACCGCATCGTCCTGCTGGGCGCGCTGCTGGCCGACGTGCCCTACACGAGGCCCCTACCGATCAGCGGCTCCGCCACCGACAAGGGCGCGGCCGAGAAATACAAGGTGGTGCCGACCCGCTACGACGGGCCCACCGGCATCGTCGGTGTCCTCCAGGAGGCGTCCGGGCGGGCCGAGCTGGACGCCCTGTCGTTCTGGGTGCACGTGCCGCACTACGCCAACAACCCGCCCTGCCCCAAGGCGACGCTGGCCCTGCTCAGCCGCCTCGAGGACGTGCTCGACCTGCCGGTGCCCATGACCGACCTCGCCGAAGAGGCCGACGAGTGGGAGAAAAGGGTTCGTGCCGCCGCCGAGCAGGACGCCGAGCTGGGCGAATACGTGCGTGAGCTCGAGGAGCGGGTCGGCGACGAGGGCATCCAGCCGCTGACCGGCGACGAGATCGCCAGCGAGTTCGAGAAGTACCTGCGCCGCCGCGGCGGCTCGGCCGGCCCCACCGCCGGTTCCTGGTAACTCCCCGTCCGCCCGGCCGTTCTTTCGGGGCGGCCGGGCGTGTCGCTACGGCGCGCCGCACCACCTCTGACGCATCCTAGGAACCTAGGGTCTAGGAGGTCGCATGACGATCAATCCCGGCGCCGCTGAGTTCCCTCACCGGCAGATCGCCGCCCAGCTGCGGGAACGCATCCGGCGCGGCGACTGGCAGCCCGGCGAGCGGCTGCCCTCCATCCCGGCCATGGCGGAGATGTTCGGCGTCGCCAAGCAGACGGTCCAGCGCACCGTCGACCAGCTGCGGGTCGAGGGCATCCTGATCACAAAACCGGGTTCGGGTACGTATGTGCGCGGCACCCGGCGCCGCCTCAACCGCCTGTCCCGCGGCCGCTACGGCGCCCACCGCGGCTATCACGCCGACCTGGCCGCCCGCTATCGCCAGCAGCTGGTGAGCGTCGGCCGCGAGCCGGCCCCACCGGAGGTGGCCGACGCGTTCGGCGTCCGCGACGGCACGGAGATGCTGGTGCGCCGCCACATCGTCAAGACCGACGACGCCACAGTGGAGCTCGGCGCCTCCTGGTTCCGCGTCACCGACGCGAGCGGCACGTCGCTGGAGCGCCCCGAGTCCTTCGGCCGCCCCCTCTACCAGGAGGCCGAGGAGGTTCTGACCAAGAGGTACGCCTCGGCGACCGACACGATCAGCGCCCGCCAGCCCAGCCGCGACGAGGCCGAGATCCTCCAGATCCGCCCCGACACGCCGGTGCTGCACCTGCTGCACGTGGCCTTCGACGAGTCGCGCAAGCCGATCGAGGTCGCCCAGGCCACCTGGCCCGGTCCAATGACGACACTGACCGAGGAATACAAGATCCCGGCGCCGCTGCCGACGCCCGACCCGGGTCCCGGGCTCGCGCTGACCTAACCAGTCTTGTGGCCGAGCGTCAGCACCTCGAAGGGCGTCGGGGTGAAGATGTCCTCGATACGGCAGCCGAAGACCTGAGCGAGTCCAAAGGCGACGAAGAGGCTCGGATCGTACTTCCCGGTCTCGATCGAGTTGATGGTCTGCCGGGACACGCCGAGCTTCTCGGCCAGGGCTTCCTGCGTCCAGCGGCGCTCGGCCCGCATCACCTTGAGGCGGTTGCGCATCAGCGGTACCGCTCCTGCCGCATGGCTTGGGCCACACACCAGGCGAAGAGACCGAAAAGCAAGACCCAGGGCCCTTTCAGAGCGGGTACGTCGGCGAAAGCGTCCACAATGCTGTAGGTGAGCGCCGCGCCGACGGTGGCCCAGAAGGCCAGAGCGGAAGATTCGACCGCGACGGTACGCTCGACGCCTTCCCGCCGCAATGCAGACCGCCCGACAACAAGCGCGACGGTCAGCAGCCCCGCCACGGACACGCCCGCGATGACCGCGGCGACCCCGGCGACCCCGGCGACCCCGGCGACCCCGGCGCCAGGCTCCTCCGCGACGAGCGTGACCGCGAGGGCACTGGCGAGGCCGGCCACCCAGACGGCAGTGCCCACCCAGACGGCGCCGGCTTCCTTGCGTGTCAACTCCGAAATACGCCCAGCCATGCCTCCGACTGTCGCGCCCCCTTGACAAGAAGTCAAGCGTCCTTGTCTTTCTGTCGCGCTCCCTTGACACTAGTCGTCGATGATCGTCGCCGAGGTCGCGACACAGAGGCCCGCTCCCGCTCGGCCGCCCACAACCGGGTCATCACCAAATGCAGGATCAGCCAATGTGGGCCGGACGCGGATCGTGAGGAATGGGCCGGAGCAACGAAGGGCGGGCAGGCGCAGGAACGGGCGGGAGGCCGACCGGGCGACGGGCGATGCGGTCTTGGCGGGAAGGGGAATGGGCAGCGCGGTGGAGAAGCCTTTCGACAAGGTTGGTGGACAAGCAGAAACCCGGGGCGTCCGATGTGGGCGCCCCGGGTTTTAGTCAACGGCGATGGTCGCCGGTGAAGGTTCGGCTGGTCAGCTGAAGGTGCCGCCGTTGCCGAGCAGGCCGAGGCCCAGACCCTGGTTCTTCTCGCCGTTCGGGCTGAGCAGGTTCAGCAGGCTGACCTGGGTGTACTCGTCGTTGTCCTCGTTGTGGAGGCGGTAGTCGAGGTCGTAGCTCAGCGAACGCGAGTCGTAGTCGAAGTCGACGTCGTTGTCGTCACCCCACGGGTTGTGGGCGACGGCGGATGCGTGGCTGTCGTGGGAGGCAGCGGCGGAGGCGGGACCCGCGAAGGCGAGGCTCGCACCGGCAGCCAGCAGAAGACCCCCAACGTACATGACCGGACGACGCATGGTATTTCCTTTCGGACGATTGTTTGACCACCGAAAGTCTGGACCTTTTGTCGGGGAAATGTGGCTGATTTCGGATAGGTCCGACCATCCGCGTACGAAATCCCCAAACCGGCCGGTAACCCAAGATCGCCGTCTAAAGTCCTCGCGGGGCAGCCTACCGCCGATGGCGGAAAAGGGTGCCGGCACGCGTGAATCCAGCGTGGGAAGAGCGCGAGGGCAAGCGATGCGCGCGACACGCCGAGGAACGCGGCGGCCCGGCACGAGAGAAGCGCCCGGCAATCCGAAGAAAGCCGGGCGCTGGGGAACGCTACAAGCGGATGCCGAGCAGGGCGTCCACTGTGCGCGCCATCAGAGCGGGGGCCTCGGTGTCGTCGCCCACCGCGGACAGGGCCGCCTCGGCCCACGCGTCGACCAGTGCCAAGGCGGCCGGGGCGTCGAGGTCGTTGGAGAGGCTCTCGCGTACGGCGGCCAGCAAGCCCTCGCCCGACGGGCCGGACGGCGCGGCGGCGGCCGAACGCCAACGGGCCAGGCGGTCCTCGCCGGTCTTCAGGACCTCGTCGGTCCACTCGCGGTCGGTGCGGTAGTGGCCCGACAGCAGGCCCAGGCGCACCGCCATCGGGTCGACGCCGTCGCCTCGCAGGCGGGACACGAAGACCAGGTTGCCCTTGGACTTCGACATCTTCTCGCCCTCGAGGCCGATCATGCCGGCGTGCACGTAGTGCGCCGCGAACGGCTCGGCGCCGGTCAGGGTCTCGGCGTGGGCGGCCGAGCACTCGTGGTGCGGGTAGATGAGGTCGCTGCCGCCGCCCTGGACGTCGATGGTGTCGCCGAGCAGGTTGAGCGCGATGGTCGTGCACTCGATGTGCCAGCCGGGGCGGCCGGGGCCGAGGTCGCCGCCGTCCCACGCCGGCTCGCCGTCGCGGGCGCCGCGCCACAGCAGCGGGTCGAGCGGGTCGCGCTTGCCGGCGCGCTGCGGGTCGCCGCCGCGCTCAGCCGACAGCACGGTCATCTCGGAGCGGTCGAAACCCGACTCGTAACCGAAGCGCGGGGCCGCGGCCACGGAGAAGTAGACGTCGCCGGTGCCGTCGTCGAGCTTGTAGGCCGCGCCCGAATCCAACAGCGAAAGCACGTGGGTGACGATCGACGGGATGGACTCGACGGCGCCCACGTAGTGCGCCGGCGGGATGATGCGCAGCGCCTCCATGTCCTCGCGGAACAGCGCCGTCTCGCGCATGCCCAGCACGATCCAGTCCTCGCCGTCACGCTCGGCCCGCTCGAGCAGCGGGTCGTCGATGTCGGTCACGTTCTGCACGTAGCGGACGTCGTGGCCGTTGTCGCGCCAGAGGCGGTTGACCAGGTCGAACGTGATCATCGTGGCGGCGTGACCCAGGTGGGTGGCGTCGTACGGGGTGATGCCGCAGACGTACATCGTCGCCGCGTCGCCGCCCGGGACGGACGGCTGCACCGAGCGGCGGGCCGAGTCGTACAGGCGAGGCGGCTGCCCCGAGCCGGGCAGGGTCGGCACATCGTGCCCGGTCCAAGCGTCCATGGTTGTGAAGCCTATCCAGCTGGTAGGAACAAAGGCGCGCGTCCGTGACCTACTACACGGGCGGCCAGGGGATCGCCGGCCAGTCCTGCGGCGGCTGCGGGAACCGGCCCGCCCGCAGCAGGCGCTTGGCCCGCAGGCGTACATGCTGCACCTCGGAGATCGTCAGGTGCTCCTCGAGGGCCGAGCCCAGGTCGCCGTCGAGCCGGGCGATCAGCTTGGGCAGGACCTCAGCGGCCTCGTCGATCAGCGGCTTGCCGGTCCAGCCCCACAGGACCGTGCGCAGTTTGTTCTCCACGTGGAACGAGACGCCGTGGTCGACGCCGTGCACCGAGCCGGTGGCCGGGTAGAGCACGTGGCCGCCCTTGCGGTCGGCGTTGTTGATCACCGCGTCGAAGACGGCCAGCCGGGCCAGCCGCGGATCGTCGGCGTGCGCGAGGGCGTACGCGTCGCCGTCG